>NZ_JAUZVM010000002.1:0-525264 GCF_031844565.1 Alcaligenes sp. AB3 | reverse complement strand
GACGAGCTATCGCGCGAGTTCACGGGGCGCCTGGATAGCTCAAGAGACAAGGGTACCCGTGCGCAGCACAGGCCAGAGCCCCGCCTGCAGACTAGCTGCTCCCCCTCAAGAAAACTGAGGCATTCTTTGCTAAAGGCTGAAACAGAGGCAGCTTTTTCAAAAATACGGAGAGTGCCAATAGTTACCTTGGACACTTGGACACTTGAACCCAGATTTTGCGACGGCTTTTACCCCCTCGCCAACAACAGCGATATCTGACAGGTTTCCGAAATAAAAAAGGACACCTTCTGGCGTCCTTTCCGTGGCCTTTAACAGCCGAGCAACCCGGCCTCACATCCTACAAAGCCGCATCACCCTTGCTCTTGCGCTTGAAGATCTTCCACAAGGCCCCAGCCACGACAGGCACCGCGGCAGCCGCAATACCAATCAGCACGATGGTATTCAAATGCGCCTTGATGAACGGCACGTTACCAAAGAAGTAGCCCAGGGTAATCAAGCTGCAAATCCACAGCACCGCGCCGGTAATGTTGTACATCTGAAAGCGCATGGCATTCATATGGCCCACACCGGCCACAAAGGGCGCGAAGGTGCGAAACAGAGGCAGGAAGCGGGAAATGACGATGGTCTTGCCACCATGCTTTTCATAGAAAGCATGGGTTTTGACCAGAGCACGGCGATCCAGGAATCGGGATTCCTGGGTAAAGACTTTCGGACCTATATACCGCCCCACGTGATAGTTCACGGTGTTCCCCAGCACCGCTGCCACGATCAGCAGGCCACCCAGCATGACCGGGTCCAGCATGCCCGAAGCGCCAAAGGCTCCAGCAATAAACAGCAAGGAATCGCCCGGCAGGAATGGCAGAACCACAAGCCCGGTCTCGCCAAATATAATCAAGAACAGAACAAGATAAATCCAGGCTCCATACTGCTCGACCCACACACCCAGGTACTGGTCAATATGAAGGATCATGCTGAGTAAATCGGGCATAGTTCCACACCAAAATAACAATCCAGCCAGTCCGATACTGGCCAGACCGACACCATAGAGCAAGCGGTTAAAATAAGCCGCTACCGTTTGAAACCCGTTGAACGTGTATTGTTCAACCCTGAATACACACAAGGCCAGCCGCCCTATGTCATCAAGACGCCGTATTATCCCACTCCCGGACTTGCTTGTAAGCCAAATTGCAGCCGGTGAAGTTATCGAGCGCCCGGCATCTGTCCTGAAGGAACTGCTGGAAAACGCCATTGATGCCGGAGCCAGTGCCATCGAGATTCGTCTGGACGGCGGCGGCATACGCCGCATCTCTGTCAGCGACGATGGCCACGGCATCACCCAGGAAGAGTTGCCCCTGGCGCTGCTGCAACATGCCACCAGCAAGATTCGCTCGCTGGAAGAACTGGAGTCCGTGGCCTCCATGGGCTTTCGGGGTGAGGCCCTGCCCTCTATTGCCTCGGTAGCCCGTCTGACGATCAACTCGCGCACCCAGGACGACCCGCACGCCTGGGAATACTCGCTGGGCCACGCTGAACCCCAGCCCGCCTCCGGGCAGATTGGCACGCATGTGGATGTACGTCAGCTATTTGACGAGATCCCTGCCCGTCGCAAGTTCCTGCGTACGGAAGGCACGGAGTACGGCCATTGCGTGACCGCGCTGGAGCGCATTGCCCTGGCACAGCCGCAGATCGCTTTCCGGCTTTTCCACAACGACAAGCCCCAGCGCCACTGGCGCAGTGGCACGCTGGAACAGCGTCTGCTGGATATTTTGGGCAAGGAGTTTATTGAACAAAGCCTACCCGTTGCCCAGGAACAGGGGCTGATCAGCTTGCGCGGTCTGGTGATTCACCCGGCCCACGCTCGCCCAAGCGCAGACAAGCAGTTCCTGTTTGTGAATGGCCGCTTTGTACGCGATCGCACGGTGTCACACGCCATACGCAGTGCCTATGCCGATGTGCTGCATGGGGATCGCCAGCCTGCCTATGCCCTGTTTCTGGATATTGCCCCCTCCACGCTGGATGTGAACGTACACCCCGCCAAGCATGAAGTCCGCTTCCGTGACAGCGGCGCCGTGTACCGCTTTGTGCTGCAGTCTGTCGGACAAACCTTGGCGCAAGGCAGCATGGCCGGGGAAACGCCAGTTGCCGCCATGCCTTTACCTGAAGGCGCTACCCAGCCTCCTATAACGGGCACGCCCTACCCTTCGGCCACTCCTGGCGCACCCAGCAGCTCCTATACCAGCAGCGAACCCGCCATGCCGTACAGCCATCCAGCTCGCCAAGGCTGGCAATCCAGTTTCAGCCTGCGCGAGCCATCTGGCGGCGGCAATGTGGACTGGAAAAGCATGTACCGTCCGATTGAGCCTGCTCCCAGTAACACGCCAGTCACCAGCTATCAAAGCGAGGCAGACAGCGCGACGGACGAGTTTCCCTTGGGCATGGCCCTGGGCCAGTTGCACGGCATCTATATCCTGTCCGAAACCCGTCAGGGCATGATTCTGGTGGACATGCACGCCGCGCATGAACGCGTAGTTTACGAACAATTGAAGCAGGCTCTGGATGGCCGCGAACTGCCCCGTCAGGATCTGCTGGTGCCAGTAGTGTTCAGCTGCTCGGAAAGCGATATCGCTTTGCTGGATG
Organism: Alcaligenes sp. AB3; assembly: GCF_031844565.1. Lineage (NCBI taxonomy): Bacteria > Pseudomonadati > Pseudomonadota > Betaproteobacteria > Burkholderiales > Alcaligenaceae > Alcaligenes > Alcaligenes sp. AB3. Next base: position 522,627 of record NZ_JAUZVM010000002.1, on the reverse strand, counting down.
AGCATCAGGAAACGCTGGCCGATCTGGGCCTGAGCATGAACCCGGCCGGCCCCACCACCATGGCCGTGCGTGCCGTCCCTGCCCTCTTGGCTCAAGGCGATATAGAATCCCTGGCCCGTGCCGTACTGCGCGACCTGGCACAGGTAGGGTCGTCACGCCATCTGGATGAACAGCGCAACGAGCTGCTTTCCACCATGGCCTGCCACGGTGCGGTACGTGCCAATCGCCGCCTGAGCATCCCCGAGATGAACGCTTTGCTTCGCAAGATGGAACAAACCGACAGGGCTGATCTGTGCAATCACGGTCGCCCCACCTGGTTCCAATGGAAGCTCAGCGAGCTGGACAAACTTTTTATGCGTGGACAATGAACGATTTACCCATTCTGTGTCTGGCTGGCCCAACGGCCAGCGGCAAAAGCGCAAGCACGCATATCCTGGCCCAACACTGGCCGATTGAAGTGATTGTGATGGACTCGGCCACGATTTACCGCGACATGGACATTGGCACGGCCAAGCCCAGCGCGGAAGAACAAGCGGCCATTCTCCATCACTTACTGGATATTCGCGACCCGGCTGAAAGCTATTCAGCCGCGGAATTTGCCACTGACGCAACCCGCCTGATTCAGGAAATCCGGGCACGCGGGCATTACCCCGTGCTGTGTGGCGGCACCATGCTGTATTACAAAGCTCTGCGTGAAGGCCTGAACGACTTGCCGCAGGCCGACCCCGCCATTCGCCAGCAACTGGATGAGCGCGCCCAGGAAATCGGCTGGCCCGGCATGCACGAAGAGCTGACCCGTATCGACCCGGTAACAGCTGCCCGGCTGGCCCCCCGCGATAGCCAGCGTATTCAACGTGCCCTGGAGATTTTCCATATCAGCGGCAAGACCATGAGCGACTGGCTAAAGGACAAGGCCCAGCCGCAAGAAGGCAGCCATCAGTACGTCACCATGAGCCTGGAACCGGAAGACCGATCCTGGCTGCATAAACGTATCGCGGTTCGCTATCACGACATGATCGAACAAGGACTGCTGCAGGAAGTGGAAAAGCTTTACCAGCGCCCTGACTTGCATCCCGGCCTGCCCTCTATTCGTTGTGTGGGCTATCGGCAACTATGGTCGTATCTGGACGGCGAAGTCAGCCTGGACCTGGCCATTGAACAGGCTATTGCCGCGACTCGCCAACTGGCCAAACGCCAATTGACCTGGCTGCGATCCGAACCCGAGCGTCAGCAATTCAACTGCCAGAACCCGCAAGCCGCCGAGCAGATCGTGCAAGCGGCACGCCAGATCTGGCCAGCCTGATACTCAGCTAAGCATCTCGCTTTTTTGCGAACCGCCCCCGGCAGCTGGATGGTATCCAACGGCCAGAGGCGGTTCAAAAAGATCGTTTTTTACCCGAAATACGGTTTTTACACCGAAGCCCCGTTCAGCTTGGGCAAGACTTGAGTGCGCATGGCCACGTATTGGAACACACCACCCAGCAAGGCGCCAATCAGCCAGCCGTAACCGGCCATATTCGCCAAGGCAGGCACCCACACCGTCGCCACCGAGAACACGGCTGCCAGGAAAAAGGCGGTCATGGCGCGCTTGTTCCAGCCATTCTGGAAGTAGTAAGTACCACTTTCTTTCAGGGAGAACAGATCCGACACCACCACGCGCTGTCTGCGGATCAAGTAAAAGTCCACAATCATGATGCCGTACAAGGGGGCCAGCAAGGCGCCCAAGGTGTCCACGAAGCCGGTAATCCCGATGGCGCTGATCAAGGGCAACCACAAGGCACCGATAAAGAAAGCAATCACGGCAGTCAGAATGCCGCCCATCTTGGCAGAGATCAGCTCGGGCTTGAGGTTAGCCAGATCGAAGGCAGGCGGAATGAAGTTCGCCACCAGGTTGATCCCCACGGTTGCGGCAAAGAAGGTCAAAGCGGCGATCACCGTCAAAGCCAGGCTATCGACGCGATCCACAATATCAGTGGGGTTGGTCAGGGTTTCACCAAACAGCACGGCTGTGCCAGCGGTAATGAACAAGGCCAGGAAAGAGAACACGGCCAGGCTGACGGGCAAGCCCATGAAGTTGCCGATGCGCATGCTGCGCTCGTCTTTCACAAAGCGCGAGAAGTCACCGTAATTGATCACGACAGCCGCAAAGTACGCCACCATGGTGCCTACAACCGCACCAAAAGCCATCAAGGGGCCGCCCTCGTAAGTGCCCTTGCCGGCAAAAATCTCGCCCACTTTATCGAGCAGGCCGCTGCCCGCCTTGTACCAGATCACGGCCAGCAAGGCGAACATCACCAGGTACACCAAGGGACCCGCCCAGTTCAGGAAACGCGTAATCCACTTCATGCCCATCAGGAAAATGCCCAGCTGCAAGATGCAGACCACGATATAAGACAGCCAGCCCACCCAATCCAGCCCCAAAAACAAGGCACCGCCGGGGTGGCCGAGCAAAGCATTGAACAACAAGGCCAAAGCGGTAGAGGCAAAGTAGGTTTGCACGCCGTACCAGAAGATAGCCACAATCCCGCGCACCAGGGCCGGAAACTTGGCCCCCTTCACCCCCATGCTGATACGGGCAATCACGGGATAAGGAACGCCATACAGCACGCTGGGTTTACCGCTCAGATTCACCAGGCCCATCACAATGAAACCGGCCAGCAAGATGCCGGCAAACACGGCCCAGCCATTCAGACCATAAGAAATAAACAAGGTGGCGGCCAAGGTATAGCCAAACAGACTTTGAATATCGTTGGACCAGACGTTGAAAATCTCGAACCAGCCCCACAAACGTTTTTGTCGTGGCAAAGGCGCCAGATCCTCGTTATGCAAGGACGGATGCGGGTCTTTCAAGGATAAATCGCTATGCTCCATTTTCTTCCCCCTTAGAAATTGCTTCTAACATTTCAGCTGATATTTCTACACGCTTGCCGCTACTGTAGGAGCCTTGTTGAGCGGGGAACATTATGGAATGTACGAGTAATACTTAAATTCGGATTAGCTCGAAAAACGGCATAATTAATTTCATATAAACCTTATTTGAAAATCAAATACACCAGATTCGAAGCGCTAATACAGAGGACTTCCGGATGGGGTGCAGGAATAAAAAAAGCCAGCTCAAGGAGCTGGCTTTTCTATTCACGGAAAGATCCGGGGGTTTCAGACCACTTCAGTCTGTGCCTGACCTTCCTGACGCTCAAGGATTTCGCCCAGTTGGTAGACGGTTTCGCCTTGCTCGGACAAGGTTGCGCTGATGGCGTCTGCCTTGTCTGCAGGAACGATGATGATCATGCCGATACCGCAGTTGAACACGCGGTACATTTCTTCGTCGGCCACGTTACCGTTGCTTTGCAACCACTGGAACAAGGCAGGCATGGTCCAGGAGTCACGCTTCAGGCGGGCAGTCAGGTGCTTTTGCAGGATGCGGGGCACGTTTTCCAGCAAGCCACCGCCCGTGATGTGAGCCAGGCCCTTGATGTCCGCACCGTGGGCAGCCAAGGCAGCCAGCACGGATTTCACGTAGATGCGGGTGGGTTCCATGACCACGTCAGCCAAAGGACGGCCATCCAGCTCGTCGGTAGGCTTGGCGTTGGCGTGCTTGAGAATCTTGCGAATCAGGGAGTAACCATTGGAGTGGGCGCCGCTGGAAGCCAGACCCAGAACCACGTCACCGGGAACAATGGACTTGCCGTCGATAATGCGCGATTTTTCTACCGCTCCCACTGCAAAACCGGCCAGGTCGTACTCGCCTTCGGGGTACATGCCGGGCATCTCTGCCGTTTCGCCCCCGATCAGGGCACAAGCGGACAGTTCACAACCCTTGGCAATGCCGCCAACTACTTGAGCAGCCGTGTCGACCGACAGCTTGCCGCAGGCAAAGTAATCCAGAAAGTACAAGGGTTCTGCGCCCTGGACTAGAATGTCGTTGACACTCATGGCCACCAGGTCTATACCCACAGTGTCGTGGCGCTGCCAATCAAATGCCAGGCGTAGTTTGGTACCAACACCGTCGGTGCCGGACACCAGAACGGGCTCTTTAAGGTGGGTAGGCACTTCAAACAAAGCGCCAAAGCCTCCGATTCCAGCCATGACGCCTGCACGCATGGTTTTGGCAGCCAGTGGTTTAATACGATCGACCAGGGCATCGCCCGCGTCGATATCCACGCCTGCATCGCGGTAGGTCAAGGAAACAGAAGTAGTGTTTTTCATGGGAAAAGCCGTGGGATATGTGAAAATTGCGAGTTGGACGAAATTGTACGACACATGACCGAGCAACTGATTCTGGATATATCTCCAGCACCGCCTGCCTCTTTGGACAACTTTGTTGCCGGAGCGAATCAGGCTGCGTTGCAGGCTCTGCGTCAGTGCAGTCCAGGACGCGCGGTTTACCTGTGGGGACCGCCCGGCGCAGGTCGAACACATCTGCTGCGGGCGATGGCCAGTCAAGACGACAGCCGCTATTTTAGTTCAGATACTCCCTCCCAGCCCATCTTTGACATCGCCACCGATGACAAAGCCCCTCCCAGCCTCTTGGCCATCGACGATATCGAGCGTTTTGACGAGCACGGTCAGGCTGCCGTATTTGCACTGTACAATCGCTGGCGCGAGTCGGCCACCCGGCCAGACGCCTTCACGCTGCTGGTCTCCGGCGACCGGGCTCCCAAAACCATGTCCGTGCGCGAGGACTTGCGCACACGCCTGGGTTGGGACCTGGTATTCAGACTGGAATACCTGTCGGACGCCCACCGGGCCGAAGCCATGCAACAGCGAGCCGCTGCCCGCGGTCTGCAACTGCAAGCGGAAGTGCTCAGCTGGATACTGACTCACTACGATCGCGATATGAACCGCTTGAGCGCACTGATCGATGCGCTGGACAACTATTCACTGGTAAAGAAACGCCCCATCACTTTACCCCTGCTCAAAGAACTTCTGGCCAACAGCCAGACCCAATCTTCTAGTTGAGTCATGACTGCTTCTTCTTTTATTGCCCTGTTTGATCTGGACCACACTCTGCTTCCTTTAGATAGCGATTACCAGTGGGCTGACTTCCTGGCCCGTACGGGCCGCGTCGGTGACCCCGCTGAAGCCATCCGTCTGAATGAAGACCTGATGGAACGCTATAACCAGGGATTGTTGACGGCCGAAGAATCGGCCGAATTCATGTTGGGCCTGCTCACCAACGCCAGCCAGGAAGAATTGCTGGCCTGGCAGGACGAGTTCATGCAGGCCGTGATCCTGCCCTCGATCAGCCCGGCTGCCCGCGAACTGCTGGCCCAGCATCAGGACCAGGGCCATCTGGTGGCGATCGTGACCGCTACCAACGAATTCGTGACGCGCCCCATTGCTGCGGCATTGGGCGTAGACCACCTGATCGCCACCACCCCTGAAATGAAAGACGGCCGCTACACCGGCAAGATCAGCGGTGTGCCCAGCTTCCAGGCTGGCAAGATCACCCGTGTGGAGCAATGGCTGCAAACCATGGGCAAAACCCTGGCCGACTTCGAGCGCAGCTGGTTTTACAGCGATTCGCCCAACGATCTGCCCCTGATGGAAGTGGTGACCGACCCCGTGGCAACCAACCCCAGCGACAAGCTGCGTGCCGTGGCTTGCGAACGCAATTGGGTCGTCATCGATTTGTTCGCTGACATGATGGACAGCAAATCGTAAAATCAGACGCATGCTCAAGCGAACAATAAAAACATTTGTCGACCGGCTGCTCAAACCAGCCAAAAGCACGCGTCCCAAAGGGCCGCGCCGCTACACACGAGAAGAACATGGCATAGACCGACGTCTGGTCTCGCGTCATGCCATCAAAGTGTGCGAGGTCCTGAACCACGAAGGCTATCAAGCCTATGTCGTGGGCGGCGCAGTGCGCGATTTGCTGGTGGGCCTGGAGCCCAAGGACTTTGACGTGGCGACCAACGCCACGCCCGAGCAAATCCGCCCCCTGTTCCGTCGTGCCCGCATCATTGGCCGCCGCTTCCGCCTGGTTCACGTGGTGTTTGGCCAGGAAATCATCGAAACCTCGACTTTCCGGGCCGATGATAGCGGCAAGCAAACCGACGAACATGGCCGTATCCTGCGCGACAACGAGTACGGCACCATCGAAGACGATGCCGCACGCCGCGACTTCACGCTAAATGCGCTGTACTACGATCCCCTGACCGAAACCGTTATCGACTACCACAACGGGGTAGCCGATCTGAAAGACCGTCAGGTACGCATTATTGGTGATGCGGAAACCCGCTATCGCGAAGACCCGGTGCGCATGCTGCGTGCCGTGCGCTTTGCCTCCAAGCTGGATGCCACCATCGAACCCACGACAGACGCACCGATTCGTTCCTTGTCGCGTCTGATCGAGAACGTGCCCGAATCCCGTCTGGCTGACGAAACACTCAAGTTGCTGAACTGCGGCCATGCCATGGACTGCATCCAGCGCCTGCAGGCTCTGGGTCTGCACAGCAAGCTCTTGCCCATGGTGGAGCCAGTTCAACGTCTGCCTGGTGGCTCGGAATTTCTGGATATGGCCCTGGCCCGCACCGACACCCGCGTTCGCGCGGGCAAGTCGGTCAGCCCCAGCTTTATCTATGCGTGCCTGCTCTGGAAGCTAGTCAAGCAGGAGTGGGACCGACGCAGCGCTCAGGACATGCATCCCCAGCAAGCCTTGCTGGAAGCCGCCGACCTGATCCTGGAAAAACAAAGCCGCATCATGCCAATTCAAAAGCGCTTCCAGTCGGATATGCGTGAAATCTGGTTCATGCAGCCCCGTTTTGAACGCATCGCCAACCGCGCTATCTGGCGCATGACGGAACAACCTCGTTTCCGTGCCGCTGTGGACTTTTTACAACTACGCGCCGAAGCCAAAGAGGTGGATAGCGTGCAGGCACAGTGGTGGATGGATCTGGCTGATGCGGGCGACGAAGAACGCAGCACTATGATTGCCGTGCGTAAACCCGCTGGCACCGCCGCCACTGGCTCGCGTAGCGGCCAGCGTCGTACCCGTCGCCGTCGCTCCAATGCCAAACGCAGCAACGCGGCAGGCGGAAGCGAATCGTGATTCCAGGCAGCAACACCGTTTTTGTTGCCATGGGCGCGAATCTGGGCGAAGCACGACAAACTCTGGAAACAGCGGCGGCTGAACTGGCCGCTACTGCTGGCATCCAGGATCTGACGCTGGCCCATTTCTACAGCACGGCTCCCGTCGATTCCAGTGGTCCGGATTACGTCAATACAGTCGTCCGCTTCACCTGCACTCTGGCTCCCGAGAATTTGCTGGACCGTCTGCAACACATCGAACAAGAGCACGGCCGCACGCGCCTGTACCGTAATGCACCCCGTACCCTGGATCTGGACTTGCTGCTTTACGGGCAAGAGCAGATTAATACGGAACGGTTGATCGTGCCCCATCCCCGCATGCACGAGCGTGCCTTTGTGCTGGTTCCGCTGGCAGACTTGGCCCCTGAACTTGAGTTGACTCAAGGCAGCGTGAAGGAATTGCTGAGCACGGTGCAAGACCAGGAGATCCGGCGGCTGCCCTAGTGTCCGCTTTCAAGCGCCATCAGCCGTGGGCGCATTGGCCAGCTGCCACCCCATTTGCATGGCCTGGGCAATGCCACTGACAATTTCCTCTTGCCGGGCGGCATTCTGCACACGCAAGGCATAGGAAGGATGCCAGGTCGCAATAACCCACGTCTGGCCCCACAAAAAGGGTTTGGACAGGAAATCAGCCAATCGCGCCTTTGAGCCCAACAAGGCCGTCAGGGCAGTCGCTCCCAGAGTGACGATGACGGCAGGCTCAAGCTGCGCCAGCTCTTCCCGCAACCAATGTCCGCATGCCTGCACTTCAGCCGGGGATGGACTGACATGCAAACGCTGCCTGCCACGCCCTTCCCATTTGAAGTGTTTGACGGCGTTACTTACATACAGCTGGTCGCGGTCAAGGCCTGCACGCTGCAAGGCCTGATCCAGAACCTGCCCGGCTGGCCCGACAAAAACACGGCCAGCCAAATCCTCGTGGTCGCCCGGCTGCTCGCCCAGCAACATCATGCGGGCTGTTGTCGGGCCTTCTCCCGGCACGGCCTGCGTCGCGTTTTCCCATAGACCACATCGCCGGCAACGCTCCAGCACAGACAATTCACCCCGGATGGGCTGGGCAGAATCAGCCGTCACCGCTACCGACTTGCCCGGCATCCGGGCAACAAGACCAGACTGTCCGACTCGCCGCGCCCCGTTACGCGCTTCACTGACCATGGCGGGAATCAGGCTTGCTTCAGGCAAACCTTTCCAGAATCGCACGGGCATGCTCTGCTGCAAGGCCGTTTCATTCAGACGTGCAGGATTAAAAATGCTCCGGTAATAACGTAACCACAAGGCTTCCACCTGATCGTCCGACGGACCGCTGCGTAATTCATCCACATTCTCAGGCGCATCACGCAGCTGCAAGTTTTCACCATCCCACAGCGCCACACGTTGTGGCGTCGCGATGCACCAGGAGGTGCTCCCCATACGTTTGGAGAAATAGTCGGCAATCCACTCCAGCACCTCGTGCTCGGGCTCGAACCAGGCCCAATACTCGGGCCGCTTGCCCTGCCCGCAATGGCGAAACCGTACGTACGTCATCATGTCGTGCTTTTCCTTGCGCACGGCTTTCGCCATTTCATATAAGCGGGCCCCATCCTCATCAGCCACAGACGCCACACTGCGCTCCCCATGGTGCCAACGCCACAACACGCGATAGAGCAAGGCCCAACGCTTCGGAGTACGACACAAGGCGGCATCCTGCAGCAAGGCGCTCAGCCCTTTCGAAATGCGAACGGCAAACTCGGCGTTCGGCTCACAGCCCTGCGGCTCCCGCAAGGATATAGAGGACACAGGAGGAGACAGCTCGTAATCCAAGCCCATCTGCTGGCTGGCCGCGCCCGCCTCCCGCCTTTTTTCACACCAGCAAAGCTGCTCTGGTGACCAGCCTGCCGCCAGAGCGCGCAAGGCTTGCTCACGCCAGGCGCTATAGCCGCCGTCAACCTGCAAGCTCACCATGCTCGCCCCCCATCGTCAGGAAAAAACCGGCCGGCGAACAGAGCGTACTCATAAGAGACTCAATTGCTGCGGATTGGTCGACAGCATGCGCCGCAATTTGTCGGACGACGCGTCGGCAAGGCCAGGACGGTAATCCTGTACCACGACAAAGGGCTGCAATGTTTTGATGGAGCAACGCAAACGGATCAGATCCTGATACCGGATAGCCCGCATCTGACGCAACTCGACCAAACGCTTGGCATTACGGACACCAATGCCGGGCACACGAGCAATCAGGCGCTCCGGCGCCCGGTTCAGATCCACCGGAAATACGGCCCGGTTGGACAAGGCCCATGACAATTTGGGATCAATATCCAAGGGCAAATCGCCCTTGTCCTGAAACAGCTCCTCGGCCCGAAAACCGTAACTACGCAGCAAGAAATCGGCCTGATACAGCCGATGCTCTCGCAGGAGCGGTGGCGGCTGTGCGGGAAGCGCCGACGAACTATCCGGAATAGGACTGAACGCAGAGTAATACACCCGCTTGAGCTTGTAGGCACCGTATAGATTCTGCGCTGTTTGCAAGATATTGCGGTCATCCGCCGCATCCGCACCCACAATCATTTGCGTGCTTTGTCCGGCAGGTACCTTGGGAAGTTTTTCTTCCTGCGCCTGCTCCTGAGCAAGACGGATCACCCCCATCGCCCGCTTGATCGTATGGCCACTTTTCTCGGGTGCCAGGCGATGCAGGCCCGCATCCGTAGGAAGTTCGATATTGACGCTGAGTCGGTCTGCGTAATGACCAGCCAGCGTGATCAACTGCGGATCGGCATCCGGAATGGTTTTAAGGTGGATGTAGCCACGAAAATGGTGATCTTCGCGCAGGGAGCGCGCCACCTCGACCAGACTCTCCATGGTGTAGTCCGAGCTTCGTATGATGCCCGAGCTCAAGAACAGACCATCTATATAGTTGCGCCGATAAAAATCCAGCGTCAGATCCACCACTTCCGCCGGCCGGAAACGCGCGCGTGGCACGTTGCTGGAGCGCCGGTTCACGCAATACAGGCAGTCATACTGGCAAAAATTGGTCAGCAGTATCTTGAGCAGCGACACGCAGCGGCCGTCCGGCGTAAAGCTATGGCAAATACCGGCACCGGTACTGGCACCCAAGCCCGCACGCCCGCGGGAATCCCGTTTGGGCGCGGCACTGCTGGCGCAAGAGGCATCGTACTTTGCCGCATCGGCCAGAATTTCGAGTTTGCGCGATAGCTCCATGATCGAAATACTGTATATAAAAACAGCATTATACAGTTTTCGGTCCGGGCGTCACGGCCCCGGCGCATTTTCAAAGAGGGCAAGCGGCCGGGCTTGTCCGGCAAGGGACAAGCCAGCCAAGCCAGCTCAAGCCAAGGGGTCAAGCATCCAGAAGCTTGATCAAGGCCTCTTGGTGATTGGATCGGGCTTCCAGCAATTGCCGCCCTTCTTCGGTCAACATGGCTATCAGGGGAGCGGGAAAAGGGGAAGGAGTCTGCGTCGTTTGAGGGATGGCTTGGACTAATCCCAGCGACTGTAATTGTTCGAAAACAGCTTGTTTCTTGTGCCAGGGAGTTTGGCGTAAGCGCACGAGCTCAAGAGTGTTCCAAATAGTGGGGTTGAGCTGCGGAATAGTAATGGAGCGCTGAAGTTGCGTCATACAAGGCCCTTAATTAAGACCACCCATACCGACATTGTGTGCCCATAAGGGGAGGTCAGCCAGAAAGCATCCCTATACCGTACAACATAACAATGTACAGAATATTTCAAGGAGTTCTGACAGACATCGTCGCAGCGCTCCTTCAAGACTCCAATAAGCAATAACCCGCGCTTGCGTCCTTGCAGGCCCGGGAAAATCAGTCCGGGCCCTGTTTTTTCGCTCAGGTTTTTTGTCGCAAAATTGTTCCGAAAAGCAGCAAAAACACAACAAAAGAGGCCAGGCCAGCCAACCCCAGATTTGCATTCAAGCCATAGGCATCCACAAACTGCCCACCCAGCCAGGAGCCAAGCCCTATGCCGATATTGAAGACAGCCACGTACAACGCGGTGGCTACCTCAACCGCGTTGGCAGCAGCCTTCATCATCCAGCTCATCAGCCCTACCGACACCCCGCCATACGCCAGGCCCCAAAGCAGCAAAATCGCACCTCCACTCAGCGGTGAACCACCCACTGTCAAGAAAAGCAAAGCAGTGATGCTTAGACCCAACGCTATCGCCATCAAGCTGGCTTCAGTGCGTTGCGCCGCCGAAATCCCGATCAGGAAGTTGCCTGCAATCCCGGCCACACCATAAGCGAACAGCAAGCCCCCTATCCATTCAGAGCCTATTCCCGAAGCAGACAGCAAAAGAGGTCGCACAAAGGTAAACGCGCTGAAATGCCCCGCAACCAGGATCAAGGTCAGCAGCAGGCCAAACCATAACCGCCGATTGCCCAATTGCTCGGCGAACTGGCGCCATGTGGTCGAACGCGACACGGACAAAGAAGGAATCACGGCCAGATGGAAGATCAGCACCAAAGCGCTCAGTAGCGCCATGCCACCAAACGCCCAGCGCCACCCAAGCAGATCGCCCATCAAGGCGCCCAATGGCACCCCCAATACAGAAGCGGCGGCAACCCCACCAAAAATGATCGAGGTTGCCAAACCTACTGACTGAGCCGGAACAAGACGGGAAGCCAGACCACCTGCAATGGCCCAGATACCGCCCATGCAAAAGCCGACCAGTACACGGGCAGCCAGCATCCAGACGATGCTGGGAGCCAGGGCAGACGCAATATTGGCCATCACCAACAAGGCCAGCAATCCACACAGGATGCGTCGCCTGTCAACGCCGCCGGAAGCCAGCACTACTAGCGGCGCAAACAAGGCGGCCAATAAGGCAGGCAGGGAAATCAACAAACCCACCGTCCCTGTAGAGGTCTGCAAACTGTCTGCAATGGAGGTCAACAAACCTACGGGCAACATTTCCGTGGTGACGACTGAAAAGGTGGCCAAGCCAACAGCGCTAACCGCCAACCAGGACTGCCGTTTGCCAGGCCGCACGGCCATGGATAAAGAAGAAGTATTCATTGCTAAATATTCGAGGAAAGAAGGCTAAACAGCGCAGGAACGGGCCGTTCCAGGCGTACGCAAACGTTGATGGCTGCACAAGGCAAGCAAGACGATCAGGGCGGCGGCATAAAGCGCGACCATAAAACCGGAGCTGGCTCCGCCTTGATCCACCATCCGCCCCGAAGCAGCAGCCCCCATAGCTACACCGATGTTCAGACCAGCCAGCAACCAGGTCATGCCCTCGGTTAATTGCTGCTCCGGCACCACACGCTCAACCAGCGACATGGCCACAATCATGGTGGGAGCGAAAAACAGACCAGCCAGCAAGACCGCCCCCGCCAGCTGTGCCACGCTGGCCACCAGCAATAAAGGCAAGGTCGTGGCGGCGGTAGCCAAACCACCCAACAGCAATAGCCGGTGCAAAGGGATATTCAGCTTCAAACCACCAAACACCAGACCCGCTACGCAAGAACCCAAGGCGTAAGCCGATAGCACCAGACTGGCCGCCCCCGGCTGCCCCATCTGCTCGGCAAAGGCCACGCTGACAATATCCACGGTGCCCACAATCACGCCCATGGCGACCATCAGCAATGCCAGCAAACGCACGCTATTCAGACGCAGCACCGAAGGGCGACTGCCCTGCTCCTGCTCCTGAATCGGCGGTTCACTGCCTTTTTGCAGCAGAAGGGCCGACACGCCGGCTATCAGCAATACCACAGCGGCCAGCACACCCGCTTGCGGGAACACCGCGACAGCCAAACCTACTGACAAGGGCGGCCCGGCAATAAAGGTGACTTCATCCAGCACGGTTTCCAGCGAACAAGCCGTTTGCAACCGATCCTGACCACGATAAATCACCGTCCAGCGGGCACGTACCATGGCCGACATGCTGGGCATGAAACCGGCCAGCACCGCGCCTGCAAACAAGATCCAATCAGACGCTTGCCACCAGGTCGCCCCCAACAAGAGCAGCAGGCCCAGCACACTGATGGCTGTTGCCAGCGGCAGAACACGGCTTTGCCCACGCCGGTCCACCCAACGGGACACCTGCGGCGACACCAGCGCATAGGTCAGGACAAAAGAGGCGGACACCGCCCCCGCCAAGGCATAGCTGCCCCGCAGTTGCGACAGCATGGTGATGATTCCTATCCCTATCATGGGCAGCGGAATCCGGGCCAGCAGCCCGGCCAGGGCAAAACCCCGTGCGCCGGGCGCGGCAAAAAGTTCTCGATAAGGCTGAGCCATTACATTCTCCGTGAACGCCCGCTTGCCACGACACGGTGATGCATCGACAATACATACAAGGCGTATGTTTAAAATAATATATACATACGCTGTGCATGTAAATATACATTCACCCCGTATGTAAGGAGAAACTATGGCACGCCGTACCCGCGCCGAGATGGAAGAAACCCGCGCCACGCTGCTGGCCACCGCTCGCACTTTCTTTGCAGACCGTGGTTATGCCGACACATCCATGGACGAATTGACGGCTCAGGCGGGCCTGACACGCGGTGCCCTCTACCACCACTTCGGTGACAAAAAAGGTTTGCTGGCGGCGGTGGTCGATCAGATCGATGCGGAAATGGACGAACGTCTGCAGGCTATTTCAAACAATACCGACGATGCCTGGGAAGGGTTTGTGCGCCGCTGCCATGCCTATCTGGAAATGGCGCTGGAGCCGGAAATGCAGCGCATTGTCTTGTGCGATGCCAAGGCCGTACTGGGGGGCGCCTCGCCCGAATCGCATCAATATTGTGTAGGCTCCATGGAAGGCCTGATTCAGGCGCTGATGGATCAAGGCCGGATTGAACAGGCCGATCCCCACGCCCTGGCTTCCCTGATTTACGGCAGTCTGGCCGAAGCCGCATTCTGGATTGCGCAGGGAGAGGACGGCGATGCTCGCTTGGCAAAGGGGCTGGCAGCACTGGATTTGCTGCTGCGCGGATTGCTGATCAAGTCCTGAGCAGGCAACACCCGAACCTGCTGGCAGCCAAGTAAGGGCCACATAAACGCCAGACATAAAAAAACCCGCATTGAATGTTGTGCTGATACTGCTTTTACAAGCAGACCAGAAACACTCATGCGGGTTTCTTATCGACAAAGCCGGGAAGCCCAAGCTTCCCGCTTCACGCCTTACACAGCGACCAAAGAGATCTCTGCAATACGCTTGCGCCACTCGGCAGGGCCGGTGTTGTGCACGGACACGCCTTGCGAATCCACGGCCACGGTTACTGGCATATCCTGAACTTCGAACTCGTAAATGGCTTCCATGCCCAGATCTTCAAAAGCCACCACTTTCGCATTGCGAATGGCCTTGGACACCAGGTACGCAGAACCACCCACGGCCATCAGGTAAGCCGACTTGTGAGCACGAATGGCTTCAATGGCGGTTGGGCCACGCTCGGCCTTGCCGATCATGGAGATAAGGCCAGTCTTGGCCAGCATCATCTCGGTGAACTTATCCATGCGAGTGGCAGTGGTTGGGCCTGCAGGACCAACGGCTTCGTCACGCACAGGGTCAACCGGGCCTACGTAGTAAATCACGCGGTTGGTGAAGTCCACAGGCAGGGACTCGCCCTTTTCCAGCATGTCCTGAATACGCTTGTGAGCAGCGTCACGGCCAGTCAACATCTTGCCCGACAGCAGCAAGGTCTGGCCTGGCGTCCAGGAAGCCACTTCTTCAGGGGTCAGCTCATCCAGGTTCACCTGGCGGGACTTGTTGTAGTCCGGCGCCCAGTGAATGTCAGGCCAGGCCGACAGTGGTGGAGGTGCCAGCTCGGCTGGGCCATTGCCGTCCAGCGAGAAATGCACGTGACGGGTCGCGGCACAGTTGGGGATCATGGCCACAGGCTTGGAAGCGGCGTGAGTCGGGAAGGTGTTGATCTTCACGTCCAGCACGGTGGTCAAACCGCCCAGACCTTGCGCGCCAATACCCAGAGCATTGACCTTCTCATACAGTTCGATACGCAGCTCTTCCAGCTTGCTTTGCGGGCCGCGTTGCAGCAGCTCGTACATATCGATGTCTTCCATCAGGGCTTCCTTGGCCATCAGCATGGCTTTTTCGGCTGTACCGCCAACGCCAATACCCAACATGCCTGGAGGACACCAGCCAGCACCCATCGTAGGAACGGTTTTGAGAACCCAATCCACCAGAGAATCGCTGGGGTTGAGCATCACGAACTTGCTCTTGTTTTCCGAACCACCGCCCTTGGCGGCCACTTGAATGTCGACCTGATCGCCAGCGACCAGTTCGACATTCACAATACAGGGTGTGTTGTCGCGCGTGTTTTTACGGGTGAACAAGGGGTCGTTCAGGATGGAGGCGCGCAGTGGATTATCCGGATTCAGATAACCGCGACGCACACCCTCGTCACAGAGCTCCTGCAAGGAGCGCTTGGTATCAAAGCGCACACCCATGCCCACTTTCAGGAATACGTTCACCACCCCGGTGTCCTGACAGATAGGGCGATGGCCCTCGGCACACATGCGCGAGTTGGTCAGGATCTGGGCGATGGCATCTTTGGCCGCCGGGTTCTGCTCACGCTCGTAAGCGCGGGCCAGATGCTCCAGATAGTCGGTGGGATGGTAGTAACTGATGAACTGCACCGCATCAGCGATGGACTGAATCAGATCGTCTTCTTTGATCGTGGTCATGGTGGCGTCTATATAAAAAACGGGATGAACAAGGGGAAACTATTTGCCCTGCCAGACAGGTTCGCGCTTCTCGGCAAAAGCCGTCGCGCCTTCCTTGGCGTCTGCAGAGGTAAAAATGCCAGCGATACGGGGGCGCTGCAGATCGAACAGATCCGACTGACGCCAGTCGCGCGACTGGGAAATGATGCTCTTGGCGGTTTGCACGGCCAAAGGACCGTTGGCGGCGATCTGCTCGGCCAGTGCCAGCGCCTGCTCGGTAGTTTTGCCGGGTTCGGCCAGACGGCTGACCAGACCCAGTTCGGCCATGCGGGCTGCAGGGTACATACCACCGGTCAGCACCATTTCCATGGCCATGTGGTAAGGAATACGGCTAGGCAAGCGCACCATGCCGCCCGATCCGGGGACAATGCCGCGTTTCACTTCAGGCAGGCCAAAGTTGGCGCTGTCGGCCGCAACAATCAGGTCGCAGGACAGGGCAATTTCAAAACCACCGGCCAGGCAGTAGCCTTCCACGGCGGCAATCAATGGCTTGGCAGGCGGGCGCTCGCAAATACCAGCGAAACCGCGGTCGCCTACATAGGGGCGCTGGCCAGTCTTGGCAAAGGCTTTCAAATCCATACCGGCGCAGAACGTATTGTTGGCACCGGTCAGCACGCCCACGGCAATACTGGGGTCGGCATCGAACTCATCCAGAGCCTGGGCCAGCGCCTGCGCGGTTTCCAGGTTGATGGCATTACGTGCCTCGGGACGGTTCAAGGTAATCAACACTACCTTGCCGATACGTTCAAGCGTGACAAGTTCACTCATGGACCTAACCTCCTTTAGACTGCTGCCCGAGATTCTGTTTCAAGATCAGGTCAGCAAATAAGCAGTATTTGGACAAACGCATATGATACGTCTAAAAACAACTTGACCGCCCGGTACACAGCGGCCTTGCCCATGGCCCGGACGGCCAAAATAGCCCATTGCGGGCGCTTTTCTGCTGCAAGGGCGCAGTTCACGCTAAAATAGAAAAATTTTGCAGATTCTCGCTTTACTGGCCATTGCTCATGCTCACCTTTCAGCAAATCATACTTACGCTCCAGCAATACTGGGACAAGCACGGATGCGCTCTGCTTCAGCCCTACGATATGGAAGTCGGTGCCGGAACCTCTCATACGGCAACCTTTTTGCGGGCTATCGGCCCCGAACCCTGGCGCGCTGCCTATGTGCAGCCTTCGCGCCGCCCCAAAGACGGGCGTTACGGAGACAACCCTAACCGCCTGCAGCACTATTACCAGTTTCAGGTCGTGCTCAAGCCCGCACCTGAGAACATTCTGGACTTGTATATCGGCTCGCTGGAAGCCTTGGGCATCAACCCCAAAGCGCATGACATCCGTTTTGTTGAAGACGACTGGGAAAACCCGACACTGGGTGCCTGGGGTCTGGGCTGGGAAGTCTGGCTCAATGGGATGGAAGTCACCCAGTTCACTTACTTCCAGCAAGTAGGCGGCCTGGATTGCACGCCAACCACGGGCGAAATCACCTATGGTCTGGAACGTCTGGCCATGTACTTGCAAGGCGTGGAAAGCGTCTACGACCTGGTCTGGACCGAAGGTCACAACGGCCAGCGCATTTACTACCGCGACGTATTCCACCAGAACGAAGTGGAGCAATCCACCTACAACTTCGAGCACGCCAGCACCGATGTGCTGTTTGCGCACTTCAACGACTACGAAGCCGAAGCCAAGCGCATCATTGATGTGCCGCTGGCCCTGCCCGCTTACGAGCAAACGCTGAAAGCTGCCCATACCTTCAATATGCTGGATGCCCGCGGCGCCATCAGTGTGACCGAGCGTGCTGCCTATATTGGCCGTATCCGCAATCTGTCCCGCGCTGTCGCACAGGCTTACTACGACTCCCGCGAACGCCTAGGTTTCCCCATGCTGAGCAACAAATCCTCGGAGGCCAAGTAATGAACGCCTCCACCACACAGCCTTTGCTGATTGAACTGTTCACGGAAGAACTGCCCCCCAAAGCGCTGCAACAGCTGGGTCAGGCCTTTAGCGAAGGTCTGCAAAAAGTATTGGGCGAACAGGCCCTGCTGGCACCGAACTGTGAAGTGCGCGCTTACGCGACGCCACGCCGTCTGGCGGCCTGGTTCAGCGCTGCTTACCAGCAAGCCGAAGATCAGCCTTACACCGAAAAACTGATGCCCGCCCATATTGGCCTGGATGCCAACGGCGAGATCGCCCCGGCTCTGGCCAAGCGACTGGCCGCCAAAGGTCTGGAACATCTGAAAGCCAGCGACCTGCTGCGCGAATCCGATGGCAAGCAGGATTACCTGTACGCCAGCGGCATTGCCACTGGTGCTGCCCTGAAAGACGGCCTGCAGGAAGCCCTGGAATGGTCGATTACCCACCTGCCCATCCCTAAAGTGATGCGCTACCAGTTGGCCGATGGTGTCAGCAGCGTGCGCTTTGTGCGCCCTGCTCACGGTCTGGTCGCCCTGTGGGGGTCGGACATCGTTCCCGTCAGCGCCCTGGGTCTGCAAGCCGGTCGCCAGACACACGGCCACCGCTTCATGTGCGATGCCCCCTTCGACATCCGTGACGCCGACAGCTGGGCCGCACAAGTCCAGGAGCAAGGCTGGGTGGTTCCTTCCTTTGAAGTTCGCCGCGAACAGATTCGCACCGACCTGGAAGCTGAGGCCAAACGTCTGAACTCCACCCTAGGCGACGATCCCGAAGTGGAAGCGTTGCTGAACGAAGTCACCGCTCTGGTCGAATACCCCACCGTGTACGTGGGCCAGTTCGACGAGCAATTCCTGCAAGTGCCTTCCGAGTGCCTGATTCTGACCATGCGTCTGAATCAAAAGTATTTCCCGCTGTTTGATCCCGCCACACAAAAGCTGACCAATCGCTTCCTGATCGTCAGCAATATGAAGGTGGACGATCCCAGCAACATCATCGAAGGTAACGAGCGCGTGGTTCGCCCCCGTCTGGCGGACGCCCAGTTCTTCTTTGAAACCGATCGCAAACAGACTCTGGCCGAGCGTGTGTCCACGCTGGCTGGCAGCGTGTACCACAACAAGCTGGGTTCGCAGCTGGACCGTATCGAGCGTCTGCAATCCGTGGCTGGCTACATCGCCAAGCAACTGGGTGCCAATGAAGAGCACGCCCGTCGTGCCGCGCTTCTGGCCAAGGCAGACCTGAACTCCAATATGGTGGGCGAGTTCCCCGAGCTGCAAGGCGTGATGGGTGCGTACTACGCCCAAGGCGATGGCGAGCCCGAGGACATCGTGCTGGCTATTCGCGAGCAATACCGTCACCGCCTGGACCAGCCTGTCACAGAAGCCAGCCTGACCCAGGCCATTCTGTTCCTGGCCGAGCGCGCCGAGGTTCTGGTTGGTATCTGGGGCATTGGTCTGGCTCCTACAGGTGAACGCGACCCTTATGCCCTGCGCCGTGCCGCTCTGGGCCTGATCAGCGCCTACGAACAGTTGCAAGCCGGTGCCCAGTTGAAGGCCAATAGCCTGAATCTGGATACGCTGCTGAACACCACTGCCTCTTTCTTCAAGGATGGCGTCCTGGCGGCTGACACGGTCGATGCGGTTCAAGCCTTCATTTACGAACGCTACCGTAACCAGCTCAGCAACGATTACGAGCGCAGCGTGGTGGATGCCGTGTTGGCCCTGCGTCCGCCACTGGAGCAGGTTCACGCCCGTATTCAGGCTTGCGCCTCTTTTGCCCAACGTCCTGAAGCCGAGAGCCTGGCTGCCGCCAACAAGCGCGTCAGCAATCTGCTCAAGAAAGCCGAAGGCGAACTGGCAACGCTGGACGACAAGCTGCTGGTCGAACCTGCCGAGCGCGAGCTGGCTGCCAAGATTCAGGAATTGCAGCCCGTGGCCCAGGCCCAGTTTGAAGAGGGTGAATTTGACGCTTCCCTGGCCACCTTGGCCCAGGCCCGTGGTGCCGTGGACAAGTTCTTCCAGGACGTCATGGTCATGGCCGAAGACCCTGCCATCCGTGCCAACCGTCTGGCCTTGCTGGCCAAGCTGCACACACTGATGAACCAGGTTGCGGATCTTTCCAGGCTGGCTAACTAGTGAAACTTGCCATTATTGATCGGGACGGTGTCATCAACCATGACAGCGATGCCTTTATCAAAAGCCCACAGGAGTGGGAGGCCATTCCAGGCAGTCTGGAGGCCTTGGCCCGCCTGACCGAAAACGGCTGGAAGGTGGTCATTGCCACCAACCAGTCCGGTCTGGCACGTGGTTTGTTTTCCATGACCACGCTGAACGCCATCCATGCCAAGATGCGCCGTGAACTGGCCTTGTTGGGTGGCTTTATCGACGCCATCTTTATTTGCCCGCATGGCCCGGATGAGGGCTGTACCTGTCGCAAACCGGCCCCTGGCATGTTTCGCGACATTGCACATCGCTATGAAGTGAACCTGCAAACCGTACCCTCGGTGGGCGATTCCTTGCGTGATCTGCAAGCGGCCAGCCAAGCCGGCTGTGCGCCCTGGCTGGTCCAGACGGGTAAAGGCATGCGTACCCTAGAGAAAGGCGGCTTGCCCGAGGGCACGCGCGTCGAGGCCGATCTGGCCGCTGTTGTCGACAAATGGCTCCACGGAAACTGATATGGGCATTATCCGCGCTTCACTCTATCAACTCTTTTTGTTGATTACCGTTATCCCCTACGCCTTTGCCTGCCTGATTATCGCGCCGCTGCCGCTGGACATGCGCTATCGCTTTACCACCGGCTGGCCGCGGCTGGCTGTCTGGGGAGCACGCACGATTCTGGGCATACGCTGGCAGACCAAGGGCTGGGACAACCTGCCCGACGGCAAGGCCATCATCCTGTCCAAGCACCAGTCGGCCTGGGAAACGCTGTTCTTTCCTTCCTACATGCCGCGTCAGGTGTGCTTTGTCTACAAGCGCGAGCTGCATAAAGTCCCTTTCTTTGGCTGGGGACTGGCCCTGCTGCGCATGATCCCTATTGATCGCGCCAAGGGCCGGGATGCCTTTGAACAAGTCATCAAGATCGGGCAGCAGCGCATTGACGAAGGCCGCTGGCCCCTCTTGTTCCCGGAAGGAACTCGTACCGCCCCTGGCTCTACTGGCCGCTACAAAATGGGTGGCGCCTTGCTGGCCTGCCGTACCGGCACGCCCATTATTCCCGTAGCGCATAATGCGGGAGAATGCTGGCGTCGCAATGCCTTTATCAAGACGCCGGGCTTGGTTACTATCTCCTTTGGGCCGCCCATTGATCCTGCCGGGCTGACCCCTGAAGAAGTCAACCAACGCGTACAGACATGGATTGAAACCGAAATGCGCGTCTTGAATCCGGAACGCTATGACGGTCCCCCCACAACTGGCCCTGTTTCCTGACACGGCCTTTCCCCACCCGGCGCAGCGGCCAGAAAAGCCGCCCGCCGGTTCTGCTCTGCCCCCCCAAAGTGCCCTGACTGTCCGGCCCGAAAGCTTGCCGGAAGGCGTGCAATGGCAGCAGGTGCAGCTGGATGGCCACACCATTGGCTATCAGCTCAAACGCTCCCGCCGCCGTACCCTGGGCCTGACCATCAACGACAGTGGCCTGACCGTTGCCCTGCCCTCCTGGGTCAAGATCAGTCAGGCAGAACAAGTGCTGCACAGCAAAAGCGCCTGGATACTGCGCAAGCTGCGCGAATACCAGCAACGTCGCGAACAACTAGCCTTGCAAAGCCTGCAATGGGTTGATGGCGATACCCTGCCCTTTATGGGCGTGCCCATCCGCCTTAGCCTGAACCCGCAGATTCAACAGGTGCATTTTGAGGGCCAGCCCGGCCAGGTTCTGCGTGGTCAAGGCCTGTCACTCCCCTTGCCCATCGGTGCCGAACCCCAGCGTGTCCAAGAGCTGACCCAGGCCTGGTTGCAGAAACAGGCCAGGCAATGGTTTGAACAGCGGCTGCAACACTATCTGAACCTGTCGGGCTTGAGTGCCAGCAAATTACGGCTGGCTGCGCCTGCCAAACGCTGGGGGTCCTGCAACAGTGACGGCACGATTATGCTGAACTGGCGCCTGATACACTTTCACCCATCCATCATTGATTACGTCGTCGCTCACGAGGTCGCGCATCTGCAAGAGATGAATCACGGCCCACGTTTCTGGGCCTTGGTCGAAACGCTCTACCCTGATTTTGTCAATGCGCGCAATCAGTTACGACAATATGATCCAGGCACCCTGCCCCTGCTTTAAGGCAGGTTGAACTCTAGGAGCTCTACCTTATGCGTATCCTGCACACCATGCTGCGTGTCGGCAATCTGGACCGTTCTCTGGCCTTTTACACCGAAGTGCTGGGCATGAAATTGCTGCGCCAGTCCGACTACCCGGACGGCCGCTTCACCCTGGCTTTCGTGGGCTATCAGGACGAGTCCGAAGCCGCCGTGCTGGAATTGACCCACAACTGGGACACTCCCTCGTATGATCTGGGCGATGGCTATGGTCATATCGCTCTGGAAGTGCCTGATGCCTACAAAGCCTGTGAGGACATCAAGGCCCGCGGCGGCAAGGTCGTACGTGAAGCCGGCCCCATGAAGCACGGCACCACCGTGATTGCGTTTGTGGAAGATCCGGACGGCTACAAAATTGAGCTGATCCAGGCCAAAGGACGCGTGGATTAAAGCAAACAGAACCGGCCTTAACTGGCCGGTTTTTTTTATGCCCCTTATTTTCCAACCCAGCAAAAATATGCCCAAATCGTGTATTGCGACTATTTGTGCCGCCACCCTTACATACCGTAGCCGTTAAAACCCGCCTGTATTCTGCGACAATCTAGCTTGGCTTTTCCCTGCCCTGTTTACTGCCAACACTATGCTCAATACTCTTTGGCTGTTTTTCTTCCTGATTGCCGCCGTCAGCGGGTTTTACCAGTGGCTGGTCGGGGGAAATAGCGAAATTTTTGCACAAATGGTGCGCAGCCTGTTCGATATGGCCGCCCTGTCCGTGCAACTGATGCTGCTACTTTTTGGCACGCTCACCCTGTGGTTGGGCTTTTTGAAGATTGCCGAGAAAGCCGGGCTGATCGACACCCTGGCTCGCTGGCTGGGACCACTGTTCAGCCGTCTGATGCCTGGCGTGCCTGCCGGCCACCCGGCTTTGGGACTGATCACCCTGAACTTCGCCGCCAATGGTCTGGGCCTGGACAATGCCGCCACGCCCATCGGTTTGCGGGCCATGAAGTCACTGCAAACACTGAACCCGCACCCGGACACCGCCACCAACGCCCAGATCCTGTTTCTGGTGCTCAATGCTTCCTCACTGACACTGATCCCCATCAGCATCTTCATGTACCGGGCTCAACAGGGTGCGCCTGATCCCACGATGGTGTTTCTGCCAATTCTGCTGGCTACCACCGCCTCCTCGCTGGCCGGACTGCTCAGTGTGGCCCTGGTGCAGCGCCTGCGTCTGTTTGATCCGGTGCTGATGCTGTGGTTTGGAATCTTTGCGCTGATCCTGGGATCCTTCATGGCCTTGCTGGCCACACTCAGCGCAGCGGCTATCCAGTCACTTTCGTCCTTGCTGGGCAACCTGACCCTGCTGTCCATTATCTGGCTATTCCTGCTGATGGGCTGGCGTCGCAAGATTCCTCTATACGAAGCCTTTGTAGAAGGCGCCAAGGAGGGCTTTGGCGTTGCCAGGGATCTGCTGCCCTATCTGGTTGCCATGTTGTGCGCTGTGGGCGTTCTGCGCAGCTCTGGTGCCCTGGATATCGTGCTGGATGTAATCCGCTGGCTGGTCAACCTGACCGGGCTGGATACGCGCTTTATTGATGCCTTGCCAACGGCCCTGGTCAAACCTTTTTCGGCCGGTGCAGCCCGAGCCCTGTTGATTGAAACCATGCAGCATCACGGTGTGGACAGCTTCCCTGCCCTGCTGGGGGCAACGGTGCAAGGCAGTACCGAAACCACTTTCTATGTGCTGGCCGTGTATTTTGGTGCGGTCGGCATACAACGGGCCCGGCACGCGGTTTCCTGCGCCTTGATTGCCGATCTGGCCGGGGTACTGGCCGCGATTGCGGTCTGCTATTGGTTCTTTGGCTAGGAATCAAGGGGCCACCATGAAGGTAAGGCGCTTTGCCCCAGCAGACTCAGCCAGGAATCACTGATCATTTCAGGGGCGTGTAGCCTCAACATGGCCCACCATACAAAAACACCCCAAAACGGAATCGATTTCCAATTTTGGGGTGTTGTTCTTTACGGGATTTTGTCTATCAGACGGCCTGCAAGACACCCTTATCCATCAGGTGATCGGCCAGGGCAACGTACTTTTCCAAGGACAAATCCGCCGGACGGCTGGTAGGCGCAATTTCCAATGCTTCCCAGTCAATATGAGCCGTCCAGTCACCCAGACCGCCACGCAACATCTTGCGTTTCTGCGCAAACGCTCTGGCCACCACCTGACTGAACACCTTTGCATCACGAGCCTGGGCTCGGTCAGCTGGCAAAGGCACCATGCGCACCACAGCAGACACCACTCGCGGCGGCGGGTTGAAGGCCTCGGGCGGCACTTCAAACAGTTTGGTCATGCGGTAGCGTGCCTGCAGCATTACCGACAAACGGCTGTAATCCGAAGAACCGGGCTTGGCGACCATGCGGTCGATCACTTCCCGTTGCAGCATGAAATGCTGGTCCACTACAGCATCTGCGTAGTCCAGCAGATGAAAAAGCAAAGGGCTGGAGATGTTGTAAGGCAGGTTGCCCACAATACGCAGATTCGGACCCAGGGCACCGAAGTCCACGCTCAAGGCATCAGCCTCAATGATTTCCAGCTTGTTGGGCGAATAATGATTGCGCAAGCGAGCAGCCAGATCACGGTCAATCTCGACCACTCGCAAGCGCTCCAGCGCCTGCGTCAACGGTCGGGTCAGGGCCGAGAGGCCCGGACCAATTTCCACCATATTATCGACAGGCCGAGGGCCAATCGCACGGATGATCTGGTCGATGATGGCCTCATCTTCCAGAAAGTTCTGTCCAAAGCGCTTGCGCGCCTGATGCTGGGCCATACCTATCCTTAGCGACGGCGGGTACTGGACTCGGGGTCCAAACGGTTATCAATGTAAGCACGGCCGCGCAGACTGTTCAGCCAGTCTTCAAAAGCAGGCTCGGCGCGCTGCTGGAACAGGGCCTGACGAGCCTGCATGCGCTTGTACTCGCCTTCCATATTGCGGGTGCGGCGCTCAATTACCTGAATCAGGTGCCAGCCAAACTGGGATTCCACCACGGCGGTATCGTTACCGGGTTGCAGCTTGTCCATGGCCTGCTCGAACGGAGGCACGGTCTCGCCGGGCGAGAGCCAGCCCAGATCACCGCCTTGCGGCGCGCTGCTGTCTTCCGAGTAACGCTTGGCCAGATCCTGGAAGGACTCGCCGTTGCGCAGACGTACTTGCAACTGCTCGATGCGTTGGCGAGCCTGCTCGGAGGTCATGACCTTGGAGAGTTTGACCAGAATGTGGCGGGCATGAGTCTGGGTCACCATCATGGGACCCGATTGAGCCGCTGCCGCACTGGCCACCGGCGAGGTGTTGCCTGGCGCGGCACCACCACGCTCCAGCACCTTCAGAATATGGAAACCCTGACCACTGCGGATCAGGTCAGAAACCTGGCCGGGAGCCAGGTTATGAACGGCTTGCGCGAACAAGTCAGGCCAGTCGGACAGGGAACGGGTTCCCATTACGCCGCCGCTCAGGGCTTCCTGGCCGTCCGAGCTGGAGGCAGCCAGACCGGCAAAGTCTGCACCCGAACGAACCTGGGCCAACAGGCCTTCGGCTTTGGTGCGCAAACGGGCTTCTTCACTGGAGTTGGCACCTTCAGGGACACGCACCAGAATTTGCGCCAGGCTAACCGGTGCATCCTGGCGTTGTGCCGCAGACTGCCCCAGATTACCCAAACCCGCGCCACCTTGAGAGCGCAGGTAAATATCGATGTCGGCATCCGTAATATTGATGCTGCTGTCAACCGCACGCATGCGCAACTGATCCAGCAGGATTTCCTGCTTCAGATTGGCACGGTACTGCTCCCAGCTGATGCCATTCTTTTCAATCTCGGCACGCAGCTGGGCTTCAGTCATATTGTTGCGCGAGGAAATCATGCGCACACCTTCATCCACTTGCTGCGGGCCAACAGAAATACCCATGGCGCGAGCCTCCTGCTGCTCCAGGCGCTCGTTGATCAGGCGCTGCAAAACCTGTTTGCGCAACACATCCTGATCCGGGGCCGGAATTTTCTGGTGCTTGAGCTGTTCCAGCACTTGAGCTGCTTCCAGATCAACCTGACGCAGGGTAATCACCTCGTCATTGACCACAGCAGCAATGCCATCCACAAACTGGGAAGCGGCAGCAGGGGCCGCCTTGTTTGCAGCGGGCTTGGACTGCGCCTGAGCCATTTGGGCCGTGCCCAGCCCCATGACGGCCATCAAAGCCAATGACAGGCTGCGGTTTTTCAAGCTGAAACGCATATTATTCATACCTCTCATGAATCATTTTTTCCTGTACGGGGTCCGAGATGGGTTCATAGCCAATCACGCGATCACGCAGCATTTTGATAGGGTCGTTGCCAATTCCGCCCAAACCGGACAGCTCCAGCTGGAAGAACATGGCTTTATTGGTTTCCCTGGCCGAAACCGCATAGCGTTGCATAACCACTCGCGCCGCCCAGCAGCAATCACCTTTGTACTCCAGGCCCAACACCGTTTGTGTACCACGGCTTTCCTGGATGGAGTAATCGTAACGTCCCACAGCATACAACTTGTTGCTCAGGGGCCATTGGCCCGTCATGGAGACGTATTCCTTGCCGCGATGATCCTCGTCAGTCGGCGTAAAGAGTGGATCAACAACCTGGCGTGGGTCACGTTCATAACGATAGTTCACACCCAGTGTTGCCAGGCGTTTAGGACGCCAACGAATACCAGAAGCCAGACGGTTGCGGCGTTTTTCGTCAGGATTGAATTGCGCATCGAAGTTGACCGAGAAAGTATTGGTCAAAGCGGCACTGGCACCGACCAGATAGTCTGAACGGGTGCTGGTACGCGCTTTTTCATTGCCCAAGGTTACGGTTTGCTTATCAAAATACAAGCGCTGAGCAGCCTGCAAAACCAGACGCTCGTAGCCAGTGTCAGCGTCCAGCCAGCGAGAGGTCAGACCCACGGTGACCTGGTTCGCATTGGAAATACGGTCCCAACCACCGGAAAAAATGTTTTCGCTGAAGGCCTGGGCAAAGTTGAAACTGGCCAGACTGGTGTCATACAAGGGCAGCGAGGACTGATCGCGATAAGGCACATACAAATAGTACACACGCGGTTCCAGGGTCTGGATGGAGTCATTGCCGAACAACGTGGTGTCTCGCTCGAACGTCATGCCGGTGTCCAGGGACAGGATAGGCAAGACACGGCTTTGCGTGCGGGCCCGGTCCGCGAAACGCGCCATATTAGGATCACCCACATACCAGTCTGTCTGGTACTGGCTCATGTGCAGGCCCGCTTTGGGCGTGATGTACCAGCCTGGGCGAACGACAGGATAAGCCACCGTCGTGTAGGACGAGAAACGCGTCCCATCTGGAGCCAGACGGGTGCTACGCATATTGTCGAACTCGCTCAGGTTACCGCTGTAGAACGGCAGGCGAAAACGAGTCGCGTAGTTATCGCTGACCACATCAAAGCCACCCCAGTTATAACGGGATGCCCCCAAATACCATTCGGGCAGTTTGTCGTATTGTGGCTGGCGATACCAGGTGGAAGAGTCCTGCAGAGTCTGATAGCGCGTTGCACTGACGTGGGAGCGGAAATATTTGGACCCGCCCCAACCCAGCGTTACCGTACTGGCCAGATCCTGAATAGTCGAATCATTCAGACCAAAACTGCTGAAGTCACGGAAGTAATCATCATCCGATACGCGGCGAATATCGGCATTCAGATAAAAACTGGCGGGCAGGCTCTGACGATACTGGCCCATGAACAGCCAGCGCTTGTAACCCAGCTCCTTGTCATCAGGCAGGTAGTTGCCTGTCAGCTCTCCGGAAAAGCTGTCACCCAGATAACGGAACTCTCCCCCCAGCATGGCGCCACGCTTGCTCATGAAGCGAGGTGTCAGGGTAGCGTCGTAATTCGGAGCCAGGTTCAGGTAGTACGGCACGCTGAAATCAAGACCACCACGAGTCGTCATGCCGTAAGTAGGCAAGAGGAAACCGGACTTGCGCTCTTTGCGTAGCGGAAAGGTCAGGTAGGGAGAGTACAAAAGGGGCATGCCCTTGAAGTACAGAACACCATTACGCGCCACCCCTTCGTTTTCCTTGGAGTACAGGTCTACCTTGGGGGACTGGATATACCAGGCAGGCTCGGGGCATGGGCAACCCGAATAATTCACACCAGACAGACGCATATGATTGGAGTTGAGAATGTCAGCCTGCGTGGCCGTCCCGCTGCCACCGGTGGCCCCCAGCCAGAACTCCGGGGACGACATGCGCCCCGTATCCGCGTCCAGGTTGTAATCAAACTCCGGGCTGCGCACCAGGGCGCCGTCACGCATGATCAGGCCATTGCCACGCACTTGCACCTGGCCGGTTTTTTCCTGATAGTCGATCCGGTCGCCTTTGACGACGGAATCAATACGTCGAACCTGGGCACCGCCTTCCAGACGCAAGGTGCCGTCTTCCAGCGTTTTCATCTGGTCGCCTATCAAATAGACGGCCATGTCCTCTTCCTGGAGCTTGCGCACTTGCAAACCGGGGGACGTCTTTAAAGACGGACGCACGGACGACTGAGCCTGGGCTACCCCCATGCCTGTCATCATCAACACGATATACCACGCCGCAACTCGCACTAAGACTGCGCCTCCAGTTGTGTCCTGCATTTGTGTCCTGCATTTGTTCCACCAGAGACGAAAAACCCTGGCGACCCGGTATTATAGTTAAGCCTGCCGTTTAGCGGCACTGCTAAACACTAATCCGTTACGATCTTCTGCTTCCCTTTATTTATGTCTGCTTCTATTTCTGCCGCTACCGACCCTCGCCTGCAACAAGCCATCACCTGGCTGAACACCCTGAAATCCCGCTTCGGGCTGGAGATCGACAGCCTGCAAGCGGCTTCCAGCGACGCCAGCTTTCGCCGTTACTTTCGCCTGCAAGCCCAGGACCGCAGCGTCGTCTTGATGGATGCGCCCCCGGCCACTGAAGACTGCAAGCCCTTTGTACACGTCACCGAACTGCTGGCTCCCACCGGTATTCATGTGCCCGAGATTCTGGCGGCCGATACGGAACAAGGTTTCTTGCTGTTAAGTGACCTGGGGCAGGACAACTTTCAGAACGCCCTGAAAAACCCCATGCCGCAAAGCGAACTGGACAAACTGTACCGCAGTACGCTGCTGACCTTGGTGAAATTGCAACAGGCCGACACCACGGGCTTGCCTGCGTACAACGAACAGCGCCTGCTCGAAGAGCTGCAGGTGTTCCCCGAGTGGTACATCCAAAAGCACCGCCAGTTCGAGCTGAGCGACAAAGATCAGGACATGTTGCGCAAAACCTTTGCCGAGCTGGTTCAGGCCAATGTGCAAAGCGCTACTGTACTCGTGCACCGGGATTTCCACAGCCCTAATTTGATGATGCCCCTGCCCGGCCAGACCGAGCCTGGCGTGATCGACTACCAGGACGCCTTGGCAGGCCCCATCACCTATGACATTGCCTCTCTGGTCATGGACGCGCGCGTGACCTGGACCGAGGAGCAGCAACTGGACTGGGCGATTCGCTACTGGCAGGCCGCCATGGAAGCCGGTCTGGACGTACCCGCCGACTTTGCCGTGTTCCATCAGCAATATGAATGGATGGGCCTGCAACGCAATTTGCGTATTCTGGGTGTGTTTGCGCGCCTGTCCCTGCGTGACGGCAAACATCATTATCTGGACCATATGCCCCGCCTGCTGGGCTATGTGCACCAGGTGGCCAGCCGCTACGAATGTTTCAACGGCTTGCTGCGCCTGCTGAACCGACTGGAAGGCCGCCAAACTGTCCTGGGCATGACGGTCTGATGCGCGCCATGATTCTGGCAGCCGGTCGAGGCGAGCGCATGCGCCCCTTGACCGACACCTGCCCCAAACCCCTGATTCCTGCAGGCGGCCTGCCGCTCATCGTCTGGCACTTGCGTGCCTTGGCCAAAGCAGGCTTTCGTGAGGTCATCATCAACCACGCCTGGTTGGGAGAGCAGATTGAATCCACGCTGGGCGACGGCAGCCAATGGGGCTTGCGCCTGAGCTACTCGCCAGAGACGTCGGCCCTGGAAACTGCTGGCGGTATTGCCAAGGCGCTGGATTTTTTCCAGGGCCAGCCTTTCCTGTTGATGAATGGGGATATCTGGTCCGATTGGGACCCTGCCCAAGCTTTGGTCATGGCCGAACGCCTGCAAGCAGGCCCGGAGCAGGCCTGGCTGATCCTGACACCCAACCCGCCCCACCATCCCGAAGGCGACTTTGGCATGCAGGAAGGGCAATTGCATCTATGCGCCAAAACCCTTGCAGGCGCCCGTAGTGCCACCTTGAGCGGCATAGGCGTCTACAAGCCCGAGCTCTTTGCGCACTTGCCTAAAGACCAGCCCGCCAAAGCAGCGCCCTTGCTCCATGCCGCCATTGAGCGCCATCAGGTACTGGGCAGCCTGCATCAAGGCTTCTGGATGGACGTTGGCACACCGGAACGATTAGCCCAGTTAAACCAACACTTGGAATCGTTAGCGCCCTCACAGTAAACTGATATTTTCCAGGCGCGCTGGCAGACGTTTCCAAGCACAACAAAGGGCAACAAAGCCAGCTATCGCGCCTCCATCGCCCCAATGACGTCTATGCTAATGGGTTTTGTAATCAGGACTTGATTTGCCTTGAGTCCCTTGTCTGACAGGAACGTCTGTTCTCATGCTTGGTTCCTCCAAACGCACCGTATTCAAACCCACCGCCTACGGCTCCAGCCGTCGAAAACGCCGTATTCCACGCTGGTTTGTCCTGTTGTTGACAGGTATTGCCCTAGGTGCCGGTGGCCTGCTGTTCTTGCAAAAGAGTTATGGCCCGACACGCCTGACCGTAGAGCAGTCCGAACAACTGCACTATGACCTGAACACTGCCAATGCAGACAAGCAGCGCCTGCAAGCGCAATTGAATCAAACCAGCCGCGATCTGGAAGACGTCAGCCAGAAAGAAGACAAGCTGGGCAAGCAGACCAGCGATCTGCAGGCCATGGTCACCAAGCTGGAAAAAGACATCGCGCTGTTTGCCGATGCCATGCCACCGGATCCACGTGGTACCTCGCCCGGTATTCGCGCTGCTGAATTCACCGTCAATGAAGGCCAGCTCAATCACTTTGTGCTATTGATGCAGGACAAGGGCAAAGAGGCCGAGTTCACCGGCACCATGGAGTTTGTGGCCGCTGGTCGTTATAGCAATGGCCGCAGTGGAAATGTGGACCTGCCCAGCCAGACTGTCAGTGTAGGCCGTTATGCCTACATCAATGGCTCCGCAGAGCTGCCCGCTGGCTTTACACCGCGTCAGGTCACAATCCGCATCAAGCCTGATGGCGCAAACCGAGTGGTTGCCACTCGCACCATCTACGTCACACCCTCCAGATAACAACCACTGCCTGTCTGTCACAGGCAGGGGGTCACAAGAAAGCCCTTCAGGTCCTTGGCTCAATCGCCAAAACCCTGAAGGGCTTTTTTTATGTGCAGCGATCCTGGCGGACTCTTAGGCCACGTGCTGCAAAAAGTCCTTAAGGCGCTGACTGGGGGGATCGCTCAGCAGCTCGGCAGGCGGGCCATCGTGCGCCACCCTGCCCTGATCAATAAAGATCAGACGGCTGCCCACACGACGCGCAAAATCCATCTCGTGTGTCACCACCACCATGGTCATACCTTCTTCAGCCAGCAATTGCATGACCTTGAGCACTTCCTGACGCAGCTCCGGGTCCAGCGCAGAAGTCGGTTCATCAAACAGCATCAGCTTGGGTTTGATCGCCAGGGCGCGAGCGATGGCCACTCGCTGCTGCTGACCGCCGGACAGCTCGTTTGGGTAATGATTGACGCGCTCAGCCAAACCCACTTTAGCCAGCAGCTCCATGGCTTCCTCACGGGCCTGGGCGCGACCGGTGCCCCGGGTATGAACGGGCCCGAACATGACATTTTCCAGCGCGCTCATCTGCGGAAACAGATTGAATTGCTGAAATACCATGCCGGCTTCCCGACGCAGCTCACGCACCTGCGCTGGCGTGCCATTCACACTCAAGCCGTTGACCACAATGTCGCCCGCCTGAATGTCTTCCAGCTTGTTAATGCAGCGCAGAAACGTGGATTTCCCCGATCCGGACGGGCCCACCACCACAACCACTTCGCCCTTATCAATCGTCAGACTGATATCGTCGAGCACGATATTGTCTCCAAAGCGCTTGGTTACCTTCTTGAACTCGACAATACTCATACAATCCTCATGCGGTGTTCAATCAACTTCAGAGTCAGGGCAATCAGGCCGGTCAGGATCAGATAGATCACGGCCACCGCACCCCAAATCTCCACCGAACGAAAGTTATTCGCAATAATCTCCTGGCCCTGGCGAGTCAGCTCTGCCACACCAATCACGATAAACAGCGATGAATCCTTCAAGCTGATAATGCACTGGTTACCCATGGCCGGAATCATGCGGCGAAACGCCACCGGCCCAATAATGTGGCGCAAAATCTTGTGAAATGGCAGTCCCATCGCCTCCCCGGCTTCTTTCAGACCTTTGGGCACGGACTGCAAGGCACCCCGCACGATCTCGGAAATATAGGCCCCGGAGTTGATCATCAAGGTGAAGATCGCCGCCGTCAGACCATCAATACGAATATTGGCCAGCATGGGCAGTGCAAAGTAGATGAACATCACTTGCACCACGATGGGGGTACCGCGTATCAGCAGCACGTATAGCTGGCACAGGAACGACAGCACCAGCAGCAGATAACGTCTGAAAAAACCCAGCAAGGACAGGGCGATCAGCGCCTGCACAGAGTTCCAGATCCAGGCGGGGATGAAACTGAGCCAGTTACTCATCAACCAGGACAGACCCTTGAGCACAAAGCCCAAAACCAGCAGCCCCAGCACGAACAAAGCGGCTCGGCGCCAGGTGACCGGTACCCGAATGTAGGTGGTAATCACCCCGGTCAGAAAACCTAATACAGCACCGCCCACCAAACCCGACAGGGTAATGAGCAGCGTCATTTTTGTACCTTCCAGAAGGCTGGGTAAAGCCCCCCAGATAGCGTCCCATTCAAAAGTCACAGTGCTACCTTTGTCTTTGAATAAACGCCCGAAACAGAGCGTCAAAAAATAAAAGCGGTGATCCCGTTACGACACGCGATCACCGCTTGGCATGCGCTTGGCTTCAGCCCTGTTTAATCAGGCTGCTTGCCAAACCATTTCTGGTAGATTTTGTCGTACGTGCCATCAGCACGAATGTCTTTCAGGGCCTGGTTCACAACCGGAACCAGTTCGCTGTCCTTGGGAAAGGCAATACCGTAGAAGTCACCGCTTTTCACCGCGCCAGTCACCTTCACACGATCCTTGCCGCCAGTCTGGGCGTAGTACTGCACGTTAGGTGTGTCGTGCACCACGGCATCCACACGGCCGGTTGCCAGTTCCAGGAAGGCATTGTCGATATTGGGGAACAGCTTGAGCTTGGCAGTAGGCACCGAGCGCTGCATGAAGTCCACCGTGGCGGTACCAATCTTCACCGCTACCGTCTTGCCTTCCAGGTCGGAGGCGGCCTTGATGTCTGAGTTATCGGTATTGACCAGAATGGCCAGACCGCTTTCGTAGTACGGATCGGAGAAATCGATCACTTGCTTGCGGTCATCACGAATGGTGATCCCGGCCAGCGCGGCATCCAGATTGCGGGTTTGCAGACCTGGAATAATGCCGTTGAAGTCCATGGGCTGGAAGCGGTAATTCAGGTTGGCCTTTTTTGCGACGGCATCCCACAGGTCGATGTCAAAGCCGGTGTATTTACCGTTTTGCTTGAACTCAAAAGGCACAAACGCCGTATCGGTTGCGACCACCAGCTCTTTGCCTTGTTGCGCCAAGGCCTGCCCAGCGGGCAAAGCCAAAGCCAAGGCCAAACCGGCCATCAGGGTTTTCATTTTCTTATTGAACATCCGTTACTCCTCTGTAGGGACTGACCAAAAACCAGCCAGTTCGATGTTTTACCCAAGTCAGCGCAGGCTCATGACCTGCCCCAGCGTTGATCTATCCTACCCGAAGCAGCACAACTGTTTGTATTTAATAGTTTTAAAAAAAGAAAAACCTCGGGAAATCCCGAGGTTTTTCATACAGCGAGTCCTGTCAAAACTCAAATTCAGAATGCAGGAACGATAGAACCCTTGTACTTGTCAGCGATGAATTTCTTCACGTCTTCGCTATGCAGAGCCTGGATCAGCTTGGCAACACGTGGGTCGTCCTTGGACTTGGCAGCCACGGCGATCAGGTTGGCGTAAGGCGAATCTGCACCTTCAATGGCCAAGGCATCCTTGGTCGGGTTCAGACCGGCTTCCAGCGCGTAGTTGGTGTTAATCAGGGCAATATCCACGTCAGCCAGCACGCGCGGCAGCGTAGCAGCTTCCAGCTCCTTGAACTTGAGCTTCTTGGGGTTCTGGTCCACATCACGCGAAGTTGCCAGGATATTGGAAGGATCTTTCAGAGTCAGAACACCGGCTTTTTGTAGCAGCAGCAAGGCACGGGCACCGTTGGAGGGATCGTTGGGGATCGCCACCAGTGCGCCTTCTTTCAGCTCGTCCAGGCTCTTGATCTTGGTGGAGTAGGCACCAAAGGGCTCAACGTGAACCACGGCCACCGACACCAGATCGGTTTTGTGTTCTTTATTGAAGGTATCCAGGTAAGGTTTGTGCTGGAAGAAGTTGGCATCGATATGGCCGTCAGCAACTTGCTGGTTGGGCTGCACATAATCGGTGAACACCTTGATATCCAGGTTCACGCCTTCCTTGGCCAGAGTTGGCTTCACAAACTCCAGCAGCTCGGCGTGCGGCACGGGGGTAGCAGCAACCGACAGGGTCTCGGCAGCTTGGGCCACGCTGGCCAGCAGAGCCGACACGGACAAGGCCAGAACGGGAACAAATTTCTTCAAAGACATGAGCGACTCCAGTTTCAGAAAGGCAGGACTATGACGATCGCTGCCGGGACTTATTTTCGGCTCAAACGAGCCACCATGGCGTCTCCAAACACCTGCAGGAGTTGCACCAGCACCACCAGGATCGTCACGGTAACCACCATGACATCCGTTTGATAACGTTGATAACCAAAGCGCAGGGCCAGGTCACCCAGACCACCGCCGCCGATCACACCGGACATGGCCGAATACCCCACCAGCGCAATCGCGGTCACAATCAGGGCCGCCACAATGCCGGTTGTGGCTTCGGGCAGCAAAGCCAGCAAAACGGTCTGACGGGAGTTCGCTCCCATGGCACGGCAGGCCTCATTCACACCGGGGTCCAGTTCACGCAGAACGTTCTCCACCAAACGGGCAAAAAACGGCGCGGCGCTCAAGACCAGAGGCGGAATTGCACCCTGCACCCCCAACGACGTACCGGCCAGAATGCGCGTCAAAGGAATAATGACGATCAGGAGAATCAAAAACGGCACGGACCGCAAAATATTCACGATCAGGGACAAGGTCTGGTAGATCCAGGCATTGTCCAGCATCTGCTTGCGGCTGGTCAGAAACAGCAACACGCCTAATGGCAAACCAATAATTGCGGTAAAGCCCAGCGAAATACCCGTCATCAACAAGGTATCAATCGTGGCCTCACCAATCAGCGCCCAATCCAGGTTGCTAAAGTTCATGGTCGCAATACCTCAAATTGGACATTCAATTCAGTCAGCAAGGCATCCAGCCCTGCTTTAGCCTGCGCATCGCCTTCCACGGCCACAACCAATTGTCCGTAAGGTTCGGTTTTGATGCGGCCAATGGCGCCCTGCAAAATACTGACATTCAGCCCCAGCTGGCTGGTGATACGGCTGATCAACGGCTCCGTTGTCGCCACACCGCGCACGCTCAAGCGCATGACGCTACCGGGCACA
Organism: Alcaligenes sp. AB3; assembly: GCF_031844565.1. Taxonomy (NCBI): domain Bacteria; kingdom Pseudomonadati; phylum Pseudomonadota; class Betaproteobacteria; order Burkholderiales; family Alcaligenaceae; genus Alcaligenes; species Alcaligenes sp. AB3. The sequence continues at coordinate 486,764 of NZ_JAUZVM010000002.1, read as the reverse complement.
CCTTCTGCCAAGGCATGCCAGTCGTCAGCGTTCACGCCACTTTCACTGAGCAAGGACTGCGTAGTGGGATGATGCGGGTGCAGGAACACATCCAGCACTTCACCACACTCCACGATCTTGCCGGCATCAATCACGGCAACCCGATCACAGACAGAGCGAATCACGTCCATGCCGTGGGTAATCAGGACAATGGTCAGCCCCAACTCCTGATTGATCTCGCGTAGCAAACGCAAGATGGACTGAGTGGTTTCCGGGTCCAGCGCCGAGGTCGCTTCGTCGCACAGCAAAAGCTGAGGTCGGTTGGCCAGGGCACGCGCAATACCGACACGCTGCTGCTGCCCACCCGATAACTGGCGGGGATACTTGTTGGCATGGTCCTTCAAGCCCACCAGCTCCAGCACTTCCAGAGCGCGAGCGTGACGTTGGGCACGATCTACTCCTGCCAGGCGCAGAGGAAAACAGACATTATCCAGAACCGTGCGGGAATGAAGCAGATTGAAATGCTGGAACACCATGCCTACACCTTGTCGGAACGCGCGCAACTGCGCACCCGAAAAGCGTGTGATGTCCTGATCCTGCACCCAGACCTGGCCCGAGCTGGGTTGCTCGAGCAAATTGAGCATGCGGATCAGCGTACTTTTCCCGGCACCCGAGCGACCAATAATACCGAAGACCTCTCCTTGGCGAATCTGCAAGGAAACGTCGTTCAAAGCATGAACGGTCTTGCCTGCCAGGGAATAGGTTTTTGAGATGTGTTCAAGACGAATCAAGATGAACTCAGCCTAGTTAGTCAGTCGAGTTATAAAAGCCTGAGCTGTAAGCGAAATTTACCATAAAGCAAATTTGCCTATGGCCAGATAGATATAACCCATGGAAATATTGAAACCATACTGAGGGCTGCACTGTATAGCAAGATTTCCGACCGGCCAATGCGCGGATGTGACCTTGGCTGTGCAAGGCAAGCGCCCAAAGAAAAAGGCCGCTAAGAGCGGCCTTGTTTCTACGTTTCAGTTTAGTGGTGGGTCGTGCGCGACTCGAACGCGCGACCAACGGATTAAAAGTCCGCTGCTCTACCGACTGAGCTAACGACCCCCGACTGAAAGATGAAATTATGGCCTAATTCGAAGGAGCCGTCAAGCACTAAATGCAAAATAATCAGGAAAAAGGCGTTTTTCTTCAAAAAAGCTGAAAACAAGGCCTTGAGACAGGCCTACCCCAGCCCTTTCCCCGGTTTCAGAAACAAAATCTGAACATCTGCCCAAAGACATTGACTGCTGAAAATAGAAAATGCCTCCCGGTACTGGGGTCAGACCCCAATGCCGAAAGGCATTCAAAGACGATCAGACTCGTCTAGCGCTTAACGTGCACGCGAAATACGAACCTCGGCACCACGGCGTTTGACCTCCAGCCCTTCGGACGGCAGGATCTTCAATCCTTCCAGACCCTTGATGTAGCTGGAGCCCTGCATCTGCATGACGCGAATCTTGTTGCGCATCACAACCGGGCTGTGCTCGGGCATGCCAAACATCCAGACCTCATCGAGCAAACGGGCCGAGTTGAACTCGGAGGTGTGCTTGACCACCGGCCCCAGACACAACATATGCCCCTCACGGCCGAAGACCGGCAAACGATCCAGACCCACGGTCATTTTCAAGGTCGTGCCGCCTTCATAGCGCCAGCCTGTGCTCAGATCCCACCAGGCATCGCCCTCAGGCAGATAGACCTCAACATCCTGACCAGGCTGCAAGACAGGAGCCACCAGCAAGGCGGGCCCCAACAAGTACTGGGTATCCCACAAGCGAGCCTGGGCATCTGCCGGGAAGCTTTGAGCCATGGAGCGCTGCACCGGCAAGCCAGTACGCACGGCGTCTTCAATAATGCCCAATACATAAGGCACCAGACGGAAACGCCACTCCAGCCAATGAGCAACCTGAGCCTGGGTTTCTTCATCAAACGCATCAGGACGCAAGGCAGAAATGCCTTGCAGGCTGAAGTTCGCCGAGAAAACCGACATGGCCAACCAGCGCAGGTACAGCTCAGGTGTCATTTCGCTAGTCGATGCTGCTGCATTGCCCCAGCCATGAATCTGGATAGGCACGCCACTATTACCCGTAGCCAGGGCCGACTTCAAGGATTGCGTCAGACCTGCCCAGGTGTTTTCCACTTGTGGACCCAACTGCCAGGCAAAGCGCTGGGAAGATGGGCTCAAGTCGCGGCTGGCAACCACGCCTTCTTGCGGCGTCTTGTGACCGGCAACAGCGTCAAACAAGGCCTGACGCGCCAGCACAGGGTAAATCGCACGCAGCAAGGCGCCAGACTCGCCACCACGGCTGGTGATGGCATCAGGAATATCAAAACGGGCATTGCACAGCACGGCACCCAGACCATCATCAACCATCTGACGCTGGCGCTCGGTCCACATGCGGAACACGTCTTTGTGGGTCAGATCCAGCAAGCCGTAGTCACGGCCACCGCTCAGCTCGTCGCCAGGGAATACATAGGCGCAGCCGTCGTCATCATTGATAAGCAGCCAGCCGCGATCTTCCCATTCTTCAAACAGGCTGGTGCCGGCCAGTACACAAGGACGCGTCCAGGCGGCCAGCTGCAACTGATCATTCTGCAAGGCAGAGAAAGCCTCGCGAGGATCAGCCATGCGAGCGGCATCCCACTCCAGCGTGGGCTTGTCCTGCTGGAAGTCGTAAGGCTCGGGGGGCGGCAAGACGGCCACATCCAGCGCAATACCCTGCTCACGGCACTGATTGGCCAACTCACGCAAGGACGTCACATCCTGCGCCTGAGCGCCATCCAGCCACAAGCCCATGGGCGTGACACCAGGCTGACCAGCACGGCCCGTCAAGGCGGAGTACTGATTGATGATTTCGCTGGGATCGCCCAGGAACAGGAAGAAATCCAGTTCGGCAGCGTGCACGCGAGCGCGGTACGCATCGAGGTCTTGCTGACCCAGATCGTGCTCAACCCGCTCGAAGGTATTGATGTACAGCCCCCACCCTTGGGTGCTCCAGAGCAAGGGCAGGCTGCGGTCGTCCGGGCGATCGGTATCAACCGTTTCCTCGCGGCGGTCCAGCTCGCCCAAGGTTTCTCCCAGACCATACAAGGCATCTTCCTCGGCCAGGGCCAGATCCAGTTGCCAGCAGCTGTTGGGCTCTTGCTCCAGCGTCAAAGGTTGCGCCGCGCTGCTCAAGAGCAGTTGATCGCCGCGCCGGACCTCAAAGCGCCAGGGCTTGGACTGAATATGCAAGGCGACTTCGCCCTGCTCAATCCGCCAGCCGGAATCGGCTGTTTCCAGTTGAAATTCGCTGACCGCCTCGTGGCGGGCCAGCAGCATATCGCCCAAAGCCTTGGCACGGGTACTGAGCTTTTCGTTATCGAGCCGAGCAAGCGGCATACAGCGGAAACGAAAAACACCCGGCGCATGAGCTTCGATGCGCAGCGCAAAATCGGTTTCGACAAAAGCGAAATCGGCCTGGGCCGGTTTCGTCGTCAACAAACTCAGATGATTAAACAATTGTGTCACGTCGTCAGAGTGGAGCGAACGGCACGATGCTGATCGCAGGGTCACGCTCAAGATTACTTAACAAGGCCACTATTTTGACGTATTTGCGCTACAAAGGAAAATGTTGCTTCAAATTTCGCCGAAATAATTCGAAAAACAGGCCTTAGCGGGGTATTAAGGCTTGCTCCAAACGCCGCTCCAAAGGAATGGGCTCCTCCAGACAATAAGCGGCGAACAAGCTGGCTGCCAGCAGGCTCCAACTCAAACCACGTGAGCCGTAAGCCGCAGCCATAAACAAACCGGGCTGACCCGGCACAAAACCCATCACGGGCAAATGATCACTTAAGGCACAACGCCAACCGGCCCAGCCCTGTTCGGGTGTGTCCACCTTCCCAACGGGATTGGCCAGCATGGCAGAAACTTTTTCTATATTTTGCTGATGGCCCTGGCGACTGACCTGGGCAGATTCACCAAAACGCTCGTAGGTGCTACCGATGACTTGCCCCTGCGGGTCAACAGGCAGGATATATCCCTGGCCGCTTAAAGTCACTTCGCCACGCGTCAAAGCCTGTTTGACAGGCAAGTACGTTACCTGCCCGGCCAGGCGCTGCATCGCTGCCAGCCGTGGCATGGGATGCTGAGCCAGGAGCTCGTCGGGCAGCAGGCTCAGGCTTTGCGCTGCCGCGGCTATCACCACACGATTGCTGCTTTCCAGGCGCTCTCCTCGCTGATTGCAGACATCCCACACGCCCGGCTCCTGACCGGCCGTCAAGGACACGTGCTCAGGCAGACATTCAACCAAAGGGTGATTCAGCAGACAGGCAACCAATGCGCCCGGATCCACCACCATGCCTTGCGGAAAATACAGGCCCCCACCTTGCAGCGGCACCCCAGCCAGGGCCGAACCCTGCTCGCGATCCAACCACTGCACCCAATCCTGGTCCAAGGCCAAACGCTCCAGCGCCTGCTGAATATCGGCATCACTATTGCCTGCCTGACCAAACACCAGCGTCCCGACCCGACGCGGGCGGGCCGTTTCCGGCAAGGTTTTCCAGCCCCGCCAGGCATGCAGGACCGCATTGCGGCTCAAGCGGGCCAAGGGAGCATCATCCAGAGCGAATACAGGAGAGATGGCTGCCAGACGGTGACCTTGATGCGTGGCATCCAGGCCCTTGCTCAGCGCCGGGTCACAGACCAGCACAGGCACGCCTTTACGGGCCAACTCCCAGGCACAGGCCGCCCCCGCCAGACCCGCACCAATCACCACTACCCGCCCTTGCTGCGGCGGCAGGTTGCTACGGCGTCCCAGATGGGAGCGCAAGCGAGCGCGAATGGTGCACCACTTGCCCCCGGCACCGGGGACTTTTTCCACTTCAAACCCTACCGAGGCCAGATCACGGCGCACCTGCCCGGCACAACACCAGGAAGCCGCTGTCGCCCCCGGCGCGGCCGGACGCACCAGCTGCCCCAGGACCGAACGAGACCACATGGAAGGATTCCCACGGGGAGCAAAGCCATCCAGGTAAAACGCGTCTGCATGACATTGCAGTTCGCGCATCATGGTTTCGGCTTGCCCGAAGGCCAAGGTCAGCGTGACTCGCCCCTCGTCCAGCTCCAGTCTGTGTATGCCCGGCACCAGCATGGGCCAGGCGGCCAGCAACTCCTGGGCTTGGGGCTGCAACTCCTCGGGCAAACGAGCGTACAGAATCGCCAGATCCGCCTGACGGAAAGGATGGGCTTCTACCGAGACAAAATGCAGTCTCTGACTGCGTTCCGTATCCTGACGCCAGGCCTGCCAGGTCGCCAGAAAACTGGCTCCCAGTCCAAAGCCGGTTTCGCAAATCGTGAATTGAGATCGCCCCCGCCAACGCTCGGGCAGACCATTGCCTTGCAGAAACACCCGGCGAGCCTGCCCCAAAGGGCCATCTGCCGGGTGATAGCTATCCTGGTACACCGCACTGACAGGCACGCCGTGCTCATTGAATTCCAGAACGGCCGGGACCAGGGGCTCAAACGCAGAGGCAGCCATTAATTTTCCTGCCCATAACAACACTCACACACGGTCTAACCCCTTAAACTGGCCTTAATCAAACTGACACCAACAAACACGTACAATGAAAAGTCTCTGTTCCAGATTTTTTCTTTTTTAAAACCGGATTGCCATGCCATTGTCACGTTTACCGCTCAGCGCCTGCCTGGACGCTGCTGTTACTGCAGCCCATGCCGCCGCCGCTATTTTACAAGCCTATGCGTCGGACCGTAGCTCTCTGGTGATCAGCAACAAAATGCACAACGATCTGGTCTCGCAAGCCGATCACGAAGCCGAGCAGGCCTGCATCAGTGTGCTGATGGAACGTACCCCCGACATTGATATCGTGGCCGAGGAAAGCGGCGGCGTGAATACGGGCCGCCCCACCTGGTATATAGACCCGCTGGATGGCACTACCAATTTCCTGCACGGCATCCCGCACTATGCCGTCTCAGTCGCCCTGATTGCTCCTGCCGGTACCCAAATGGATAACGGCGTACTGACCCAGGACACCCCGGTCATTGCCGTGGTCTACGACCCCAACCGCGAAGAGCTGTTTACAGCCATGTACGGTGTGGGCGCCTGGTTGAATGGCAGCCGTATTCAGACATCTGCTGCGAAGACACTGGCGGATTCGGTCCTGGCCACAGGCTTTCCCTTCCGCGACTTCTCTTTTTCCGACCAGTACATGCCCAGCCTGAACACCGCCATTACAGGCAGCCGTGGCGTGCGCCGCATGGGTGCCGCCGCACTGGATCTGGCCTGGGTAGCTTGCGGTCGTTACGACGGTTACTGGGAAATGGGCCTGGCCCCTTGGGACGTTGCCGCTGGCACTTTGCTGGTGCGTGAAGCCAAGGGCGTGTGCCAGGACTTGTATCAGGAAGAGCCCTGGCCCGTCAGTGGTCACGTCTACGCAGGCAATGCCCACATTGCCAATGAGCTGCTGGGCATGGTGCGTCCTTCGCTGACACAGCGTCCGACCAAGCCCAAGCCTTAACGCCTTATTCGGGGCCAGTTGCCAAACTTCCTGCTCCGATCTTCATCGCTCGATAAAAAAGCGAGCCATTTAAAACGGCTCGCTTTTTTCATGCAGAGCAGGTTGCAGGCAAGGTTTAGCAATTTGCTGAATAATCGCCGCTTCCTCCAAACCTCCAAATCAAGCCTGCGCTTCAGGCTTGGCTTTCTCATCCCGCAGGACGCGGCGCAAGATCTTGCCCACATTGCTCTTGGGCAGTTCATCACGGAACTCAATAATACGGGGACGCTTGTACGCCGTCAGACGCTCCTTGCACCACTGCTTGATATCAGCTTCGGTCAAGGACGGATTACGCTTCACCACAAACAACTTGATGCTTTCACCGCTGTGTTCGCTAGGCACGCCCACCGCGGCTACTTCCAGCACATCAGGGTGAGCCGCAACCACGTCTTCAATTTCATTCGGATAGACGTTAAAGCCTGACACCAGAATCATGTCCTTCTTGCGATCCACCAGGCGAATCCGACCCTGCTGATCCATGACACCAATATCACCCGTCTTCAAGAATCCATTGGGCGTAAAGACATTGGCGGTTTCCTCTGGCTGGTTCCAGTAAGCCGACATGACCTGTGGCCCTTTGACTGCCACCTCGCCCTGTTCTCCCATAGCGACTGGCTGGCCTTGCTCATCCAGCAAGAGCACATCCGTAGACGGCAAGGGGAAGCCAATCGTGCCGCTGTATTCGCGTGAGTCCGTCGAGTTCACCGCCACCACCGGCGAGGTTTCTGACAAACCATAACCCTCGATCAAAGGGCAGCCCGTCACAGCCAGCCAACGCTCGGCCACGGCTTTTTGCAAAGCGGCACCACCGGCCAGACACAGCTTGAGCTGCGCAAACGGCAAGGTACGGAATTTCTCGTGATTCGCCAACGCATTGAACAAGGTATTCACAGCGGGAACGACCTCGGGCGGATTGCGTTTCCAGGCCTTGTACACCGAATTCAGATCACGCGGATTCATTACCAGCACCATATGCATGCCGGCATACATGGCGAACAGGCCGCAAACCGTCAGCGCAAAGATGTGATACAGCGGCAAGGCCACCATCATGGTGTAAGCCGGGCCTTTAAAGTCGCCCAAAGCGGGAAAGCCCACGGCCTCCACCTGCAAGACGTTTGCCATCAAATTGCGCTGACTCAGCATGGCGCCTTTAGGACGGCCCGTTGTGCCGCCCGTGTATTGCAACAGCGCCAGATCATCCGGTTTGGCGGGCTGACGGCTCAGGCTCAATTTGCTGCCCTGCTCCAGCACGGCCTCCAGACGCTGCGAACCCGGCAAGGAATAAGATGGCACCATGCGTTTCAAAAAACGCACGGCAAAATTCACCACACTGCCCTTGAGGCCCATCAGGTCGCCCACGGTACTCAATACCACGTGGGCAGGCTTCACATTGTCTGGAACTTGCTGCAGCACATGCGCAAAGGTTTCCAGAATCACAATAAGCTGGGCCTGGCTATCGGCCAGTTGAAACTCCAGCTCACGTTCGGTGTATTGAGGATTGGTGTTGACGCCCACCATGCCCGCTCGCATCGTACCCAGCAGGCAGATCAGGAAGGGCAAACCATTGGGCAGCATCAGCATCACACGGCTGCCACGCTCCAGGCCCTGTGCTTGCAACCAGGCCGCAAAGGCATCCGCGCTGCGATCCAGATGCTCATAGGAAATGTCATGCCCCATAAAGGTCAGCGCGGTCCTGTCCTTATGCTTTTTCATGGCGGCATCCAGACAATCGATCAAGGTCTGCTCGGCGCCTAACTGAATGTCATGGGGCACGGAGGCCGGATAATGCTCGAGCCAAGGTTTTTGCTGAGTATCCAAGGGCTTGTCACCTAATACGTGTTTATTTATGGTTAACTCTACTCTACTTTATTGTTCAAGCCCAAGGACAAGCCCGCATCATGAAGCTGTTTGATCCCATTTCCGCCTGGTCCCATGAAATTGCGGCCATCCGGCGTGATCTCCACACCTACCCCGAACTGGCTTTCGAGGAAACCCGGACAGCCGATCAGGTCGCGTCCTGGCTGGAGAAATGGGGCATTCCGGTGCATCGTGGCCTGGGCGTGACGGGTGTTGTCGGTATCCTGAAAGGTACGGGTGGCGAGGGGCCATCCGTGGGCTTGCGTGCCGATATGGATGCCCTGCCCATGCAGGAACTGAACGAGTTCGAACACAAAAGCCGTCACGACGGCAAGATGCATGCCTGTGGACACGATGGACATACCGCCATGCTGCTGGGCGCAGCGCGCTACCTGTCCGAGCACCGTGATTTTGCGGGCACCATCTATCTGATTTTCCAGCCTGCTGAAGAAGGCTTTGGCGGCGCACGCGAAATGATCAAGGACGGCTTGTTCACGCTGTTCCCCATGCAAGCCGTTTTTGGCCTGCATAACTGGCCCGGCATGCCTGCTGGCACCTTCGGCGTCTTGCCAGGCGGCATGATGGCCTCCAGCAATACCTTTGAAATTCGCATTGAAGGCAAAGGTGCCCACGGTGGCATGCCCCATCTGGGCGTGGACCCCATCATGGCGGCGGTACAACTGGCACAAAGCCTGCAAACCATTGTCAGCCGCAATGTGGACCCGCTAGAGCCCGTGGTGCTGAGCATTACCCAGATTCATGCCGGCTCGGCCGACAACGTCATCCCCAACGAAGCCGTCATGCGCGGCACGGTACGCACCTTTTCCACCGAAGCGCTGGATCTGGTCGAGACCCGCATGCGCGAACTGTGCGAGCAAAGCTGTGCCGCCCAGGGTTGCAAGGCCGAGTTCGACTTTGACCGCCGCTACCCTCCCACCATCAATAATCCCGAGCAAGCGGCCTTTTGCGCGCAAGTCATCCGGGAGCTGGTCGGCCCCGACAAGCTGCGACAGGACATCCGCCCCTCCATGGGTGCCGAAGATTTCTCCTTCATGCTGCAGGAAGTCCCCGGCTGCTATGTCTGGCTAGGCAACGGCGACGGCGACCATCGCAGCCAGGGCCACGGCATGGGTCCGTGCATGCTGCATAACGGCAGCTACGATTTCAACGACGCCCTGATCCCCATTGGAGCCAGCTACTGGGCCAAGTTGGCCCTGGACTGGCTGGCACAACACCGTTGATGCTTTAACAAATGTTTCATAGCGGGGCCAAAGCTTGCCGTTACAATGGCAGGTTCTATTGTTGACGGCGTGCGTTCCGCGCGACGGGCATCTGTCCCACCACCCTTTCTTCCAATACGGGAGTATTTGTGACTACTTCAAGCAACATCTCTTCGCTCCCGGACGGAGCCCCCACCCTGCGCGTCATGCCCATGCCCACAGACGCCAATATTCACGGTGACGTGTTTGGTGGCTGGATCATGTCCCAGGTGGACATTGCCGGAGCGATTCCTGCAACACGACGCGCCCAAGGCCGGGTTGCCACCATTTCCGTGAATGCCTTCACCTTCAAGCAGCCCGTGTTTGTAGGTGATTTGCTCAGTTTCTACACAGAAATCATTAAAACAGGCCGTACCTCCATTACGGTTTCAGTCGAGGTGTATGCCGAGCGCAAACGCCTGCAACTGGAAACGGTCAAGGTAACGGAAGCCACGCTTACCTATGTGGCCACCGATGACGAGCGCCGCAGCCGCCCGCTGCCCCCTCTCTAAGTATTCGTGACAGGCAGGCCTATGCAGGAAAACCTGGTACCCCCTACTTCGCCCAGTGACACTCCCAAGCCGCGCCGTCTGGAGCCCGAGGATGCGCAGCAGGCACTGTATCGCCTGAAAAACATCCTCAAGCGCCAGGAAGTGGTGGAGTCGCTGGCCCAGCGCCAGTTCGAGGACGACGACCGCTCCAACCTGCTTGAGGGCTTGATCCATCGCCAGCATGAGAGCGAGATCAAGTCCATCCTGAACGATCTGCACCCAGCTGACATTGCCTTCATTCTGGAGTCCTTGCCCGAGCTGGAACGCCAGGCCATCTGGCAGTTGGTGGATGCCGAGCACGATGCAGATGTGCTGCTGGAGGTAGCGGACTGGGCACGTGAATCGCTGATTCGCTCCATGGACGCTGCGGACCTGATCGCCGCCGCCGGCAATATGGATGCCGACGAAATTGCCGATCTGGTGCCTGATCTGCCGCCCGATGTGGTGGCCGCCGTCCAGCGCGGCCTGACAGACGAAGAGCGTGCGCAACTGATCGAAGCCATGGGCTACCCCGAAGATACAGTGGGTGCCATCATGGACTTTGACATGGTGCGCGTGCGCGAGGACGTGACCCTGGAAGTGGTCTTGCGTTACCTGCGTCGCTTGCAGGAGCTGCCCGACCACACTGACCAGATCTTTGTGGTGGATCGTGCCGACAAACTGCAAGGCACGCTGTCGCTGACCCGCATGCTGGTCAGTGAGCCTGAAACCCTGGTGTCCTCCGTCATGTCCACCGACTATCTGACACTGAACCCACTGGATTCGGACTCGGATGCAGCCGGGGCCTTTGAGCGTTATGACTTGGTGTCTGCTCCCGTGGTGGACGATATTGGCCGCCTGATTGGCCGAGTCACCATTGACGAAGTGGTGGACGTGCTGCAAGAGGACTCGGAAGAACAGGCCCTGTCTCGTGCCGGTCTGCAAGAGGACGACATTTTCTCGCCCATCCGTACGGCTATCCGCAACCGGGCCCCCTGGCTGCTGATCAACCTCTGTACGGCAGCAACGGCTTCCTTTATTGCCTCGCGCTTTGAGGACACCGTCAGCCACATCGTGATCCTGGCTTTCCTGATGTCGATTGTGGCCGGTATTGGCGGCAATTCCGGCAACCAGACCATGACCATGATTATTCGTGCCATTGCCACTGGCCGGGTCACGGGTTCCAACGTCATCCCGCTGATCAAGCGTGAACTGCTGGTGACCTTCCTGGTCGGAATCTGTGGCAGCGCGGTGACGGCTTTCTTTGCCTGGTTCATCTCCGGCTCGATCGCCATTGCCGCCGTGATGATGGCTGCCATGATCGGCAATATGCTGATTGGCGCGGCGCTGGGCGTCATGATCCCGATTCTGCGTGATCGCTTTGGTAATGACCCCGCTGTGGGCTCCTCGGTACTGCTGACCTTTGCGACGGACTCGCTGGGCTTCCTGCTGTTCCTGGGACTGGCGACGGTGTTCCTGCTATAAATCGCTCGCGGGCATGATTAAAAAAACCGGCTCCTGGCCGGTTTTTTTATGTCTGCCTCAAACTCAGACGCGAAGCATCTGATGCGAGCATCAAACTATCCTTCCAGGTAACTAAGACCGGGAGGACGACAGCCGGGCCTCTTCCAGAAACACCTCCAGACTCTCCTGCGTCCCCACAGCCTGAGCTCTTTGCAGAGACTCGGTCTGCGCTGTGTGCTCAAAGAAATTCAGCACGCCATTGGTCACTCTTGGTGCGATGCCTGCCAGCTCCAGCTGACGACGTACTTGCAAAACCTCGTCACGGCGGCGCACACCATGCACCAGATGGCTGCGCAAGCAGGACTCCATGAAGTCCTGCAAACCCCGCTGATTCAAATCCTCCAGTACTTCATACAGCTCGGCCCGCAAACCCATACGTTCAGCCAGCATCAGGTTTTCAATCCCCAATGCCTCCAGCCCCTTGGTCATCAGGCTGCGTAGCAGCTTCAAGCGCATCGCATCCCCGGCCTTCCCTGGCAGAATCCGCACAGGAGCGCCCTGAGCCTGCCAGAAGGCCGCTGCCCTGCCTGCCCCTTGTCCTGCTGCCAATAAGGCCGTCTGAGCGCCTGTAGAGGGCACAGAACCCATAATCGCCAGATCAGCCAGCTCGATTCCATGCTGTTGCGCCAGGGCGTCCATGCTTTCCATGTCCTGAGGCTCAGCCGTACACAAGTCCATGTACAGTGTTCCGGAGGACAAATGCGGCATGACGGCCTTGGCCACTACCTCTGCCTGTGTCCCCGTGACAGCCGACAACACCCCGTCCAGATCCTGCCAGCGCGCATCCGCCTGCGAACACAGCTGCGCCCCCAATTGCTGAGCCAGCTCACTGGCTGGGGCACTTTCCCGGCGCACCAGGATAAACGGCACCTGCACACCCGCCGACTTCAAGGCGGCACCATAAAAACGCGCGACTTCGCCCGCCCCGATCAGGGCAACTCGATGCAATAAAGGAGATGTTGTCATAGAGGAAATACACAGAGAAAACGATAAGCCGCAACCGGTAACACCAGGCTGCGCCTTGTAGCTTACAGGGAAAAATAACCCCGCATGACCGCAATATGCCCATTCCGAAATCAGTCCGCAGCAACAAAATGGGAATCCAAGAAAAAACCCCATGGGCCAGAGAGGCGCATGGGGCTTGCTGCTAACAGCCAGCAGGCTGGGCGGCTTGAGTCAAAATCAGCTCAAGCGTCCGTGGCACTGCTTGTATTTCTTGCCGCTGCCGCATGGGCAAGGATCGTTACGACCCACGCGTGGCACTTCACCCTTGGCTGCTTCATCCAGACCGGGATCTTCACCGCTCAGGGCAGCGTCGTAATCCGAATGATGGAAACGAACATTGGAGTTGGCGGGTGCTTCAACAGCCGCTTCCTCAACCTGCTCCGGTGTCTGAATGCGCACGGTCATCAGCACTTTGACCACTTCATCACGCACACGGTCCAGCATGTCGGAGAACAGCTCGAAAGCTTCGCGCTTGTATTCCTGTTTGGGGTCTTTCTGGGCGTAACCACGCAGATGAATACCCTGACGCAGGTGATCCAGAGCCTGCAAATGGCCACGCCATTGCGTATCAATGGACTGCAAGAGCACCGAACGCTCGAAGTTGCCCCAGTTAGGCTGGCCTACCATATCAATCTTGGCTTGCAGCAGACGCTGGGACTCATCGATAACGCGATCATGCAAATCATCGTCAGTCAGATTGGATTCTTTCTCCAGCATTTCAGCCAAAGGCAGCTCAATCTGGAAGGTGCTTTGCAAAGCAGTAGTCAGGCCAGGGATATCCCATTGCTCTTCCATCGTGTCTTGCGGCACGTATTCACGGAACAGACGGCTGACAGCCGCTTCACGCAGGCTGCTGATGGTGTCGGTAATATCAGCGGACTCCAGCACTTCGTTACGCTGGGCGTAGATCACCTTGCGCTGATCGTTGGCCACGTCGTCATACTGCAGCAGCTGTTTACGAATATCGAAGTTGCGGGCCTCGACCTTGCGCTGGGCCGACTCGATGGAACGAGTCACCATACGGGCTTCGATAGGCTCTCCTTCTGGCAAACGCAGACGCTCCATGATGGCGCGCACCCGGTCACCGGCGAAGATGCGCATCAGCGAATCTTCCAGCGACAGGTAGAAGCGCGAGGAACCTGGGTCACCCTGACGACCGGCACGACCACGCAACTGGTTGTCGATACGGCGGGACTCGTGACGCTCGGTACCAATAATGCGCAAACCACCCGCCTGTTTGACCTGCTGGTTCAAAGGCTCCCACGCGGCGCGGATAGCCTGGATCTTGGCTTCTTTCTGTTCGGCGCTCAGGGACTCGTCTTCACGAACCTGAGCAATCGGACGCTCGATGCTGCCACCCAACACAATATCGGTACCACGACCGGCCATATTGGTAGCGATGGTGACATGACCCGGCATACCAGCTTCAGCCACGATATCGGCTTCACGGGCGTGTTGCTTGGCGTTCAGCACCTCGTGCTTGACACCCGCGGCGTTCAGGCGTGTGGAGATCAGCTCGGAGTTTTCAATGCTGGTGGTACCCACCAGAACAGGCTGACCACGTTCGTGGCAGTCCTGGATGTCTTTCAGAATGGCGTTGAACTTCTCGTCATCGGTTTTAAAGACCTGGTCGTTCTGGTCCTTGCGGGCCAGCGGACGATTCGGTGGAATGATGACGGTTTCAAGGCTGTAGATTTCCTGAAATTCGTAGGCTTCCGTATCTGCTGTACCGGTCATGCCAGCCAGCTTGTCATACATACGGAAGTAGTTCTGGAAGGTAATCGACGCCAGGGTCTGGTTTTCGTTCTGGATGCGAACGCCTTCCTTGGCTTCCACGGCCTGATGCAAGCCATCGGACCAGCGGCGACCGGCCATCAAACGGCCCGTGAACTCGTCCACGATCACCACTTCACCGTCCTGAACCACGTATTGCTGATCGCGGAAGAACAGGTTGTGGGCGCGCAGAGCGACCATCAGGTGATGCATCAGGGAAATGTGACGTGGCTCGTACAGCGACTCGCCTTCGGGCAGCAGACCGATTTCGGTCAGGATCTGCTCGGCACGTTCGTGACCGGCTTCGGAAATATGAACCTGCTGGCCCTTTTCATCGACCCAGAAGTCGCCTTCGGGCTCGGGCTCGTGGGGACGAGGCTCTTGCGTCATGCGGGTCAGCATGGGCGGGACCACGTTCATGCGCACGTACAGCTCGGTATTGTCTTCGGCCTGGCCGGAGATGATCAGCGGTGTACGGGCTTCGTCAATCAGGATGGAGTCAACTTCGTCGACAATCGCGTAGGACAAACCGCGCTGGCGGCGATCCTCGGCGCGGTATTCCATATTGTCGCGCAGGTAGTCAAAACCAAATTCGTTATTGGTACCGTAGGTAATGTCGGCCTGGTAGGCAGCAATCTTCTCGGCATTGTCTTGCTGGGGAACTACGACGCCCACGCTCAGACCCAGGAAGTTGTACAGACGACCCATCCAGTTCGCATCGCGTCGTGCCAGGTAATCGTTGACGGTCACCACGTGCACGCCCTTGCCGGACAGTGCATTCAGGTACACGGCCAGGGTTGCGGTCAGGGTCTTGCCCTCACCCGTACGCATTTCGGAAATCTTGCCATTGTGCAAAGCAATGGCACCGAGCATCTGCACGTCAAAGTGGCGCATGCCAAACACACGGATACCCGCTTCGCGCACGACGGCAAACGCCTCGGGCAAGAGCGAGTTAAGCGAGGCGCCATCCTGAACACGTTGGCGCAGCTCCTGCGTCTTGGCTGCCAAGGCCTCATCGCTCAGGCCCTGAATAGTAGGCTCTAGAGCATTAATCTGGGCGACCTGCTTACGGTACTGTTTGAGCAGTCGGTCGTTACGACTGCCAATAAGCTTTTTCAGCAATGAAACCATTCTTGTGTCGTCAATGTAGGCGAGGCCGCAAGGGCTTGAATCTGTGCCTCGAGCCTATCTCTGGTTAAAAGGGATGCGCAAGCAAACAATCAGTTTAACGCACATGCTGCAAGACGGAACTACTTGTCCGAATCCAATTGCGCGACTTGCTGCTCTACGTACTCACGCGCCGGCAGAAAAAGCTTGGGATCCAGGGCATGTCCGGCCATACGCACTTCAAAGTGCAGGTGTGAGCCTGTGGACTGGCCAGTAGATCCAACACGGGCGATCAACTGCCCTTTTTCTACTACGTCGCCTAATTTAACAACGATTGATGACGCATGGGCGTATCGCGTGCTCATGCCATTGCCGTGATTGATTTCCACCAGCTTGCCGTAGCCTGTCATATAGCGGGCTTCGGACACGACCCCGCCAGAGGCCGCATAAATAGGCGTGCCCTTGGGAGCCGGGAAATCCAGCCCCTCGTGCAGGGCGTGGCGACCCGAAATCGGATGACGACGCCAGCCAAAGGAGGAAGCTACCTCGTCATAATCCACCGGACGGTAATTGGGCAAGCGGGCTTCGTTGCCGGTGCGCTCGGTCAGCACCGTATCCAGCATCTGGAACCAGTCCTGCTGCTCGGACATCTGTTTGGCCAGATTATCCAGCTGCTCGCCCAAACGGTCGGCGTTCCAGACCAGGTCAGCGCCATCCATGCTGTCCATGACGGCCAGATCCTGCACGGGCATGGCACCGGCCAGCTCCGGATCGGTATACTCGATCCCGGCAGCCTTGGCCACACGCTTGCTGACACCATCCATCTCGATCAGCTTGGCCTGCAAACCGCCGACTTTCTCAGCCAGGCGGGTAACGTTGTCCTGCATGGCGGCGGCCTGGCTTTGAGCCATATCCGCATCCAGCGACACACCGCTGCGTTCACCCCAGTGCGACTGCACCAGAGCTCCCGCCGCTGCGGAAACGCCCAGCGACACCAAGGCCACCAGGGCGATCACCGTACGGCGGACCCCTTTGGCTTTGGCATCTAAGGACGTATAGTCTTTATGTTGATCCACTCTCGTATAACCTCGAACATGTCCTGGAAGCCTCCTTTTTCCTCATCCGCGCCAAAACGCAGTAGCGGGCAAAGCCACGCTTTGGGTTGGCTGGCCAGCGACCAGCAAGGTTCCCAGGTACTGGAAATGGCCCGGCAGCTGATGGCGGCTCAGACCCATGTAAGCAAAGCCTTGCCACCTGCTTTGGGCAAGGCTTGTAAAGTAGCCCGTATAGACAGACAGCAATTGACGCTGGCAGTTCCCAGCGCGGCGCATGCGGCCAAGCTGCGCCAGCTTTTGCCCACTGTCACACGGCAGATGAATGCCGCTGGCTGGAACATTAGCGAGGCGCTGGTGCACGTGCAAGCCCATTTGTTTGCAAGCGTGACAGAAAAGCCCGCACGCCAGGTACAAGTCCTGGACGAACGGGCCTTGGAATCATTCGAAAAGCTGCATGACTCATTGCCGCAAGGTCCCTTGGCGCAAGCCATCGAACGCTTGTTGCGTCATCATCGCGGCTAAACAAAGCACCAAGATCGGAACCCTAGGCAAGGATCAAGCGAATTTCCACTCGCTGGAAAATGCATGGGGTGCACTGGCAGCAGACTCGAAAGTCACCAGTTCCCAGCTATCCTGGGCGGCGAGCAAGGCGCGCGCCAACTGGTTGTTCAAACCATGGCCGGATTTGCACGCCACATAGCGCGCAATCAGGGGGTGGCCAATCAGGTACAAGTCGCCAATGGCATCAAGAATCTTGTGCTTGACGAACTCGTCCTCGTAACGCAGACCGTCGCTGTTCAGAACGCGGTACTCGTCCATGACGATGGCATTGTCCAAACTGCCGCCACGGGCCAGACCAGCCGCACGCAAGGCTTCCACTTCGCTGGCGAACCCGAAAGTGCGCGCACGCGAAATGGTCTTCACGTACGAGTCGTGCGCAAAATCCACCTCGGCAAAATTGGCCGTTGCATCAATGGCCGGGTGGTGAAAATCGATGGAAAACTGAAGGGCAAAGCCTTCATAGGGCTCCAGACGGGCCCATTTAATGTCCTGTCCCTCGCCTTCAGAAACTTCGATGGGCTTGAGGACACGCAAAAACTTCTTGGCAGCTTCCTGCTCTTGCAAGCCTGCCGAGCGCAACAAGTACACAAACGTACCGGCACTGCCATCCATGATGGGTACTTCTTCAGCTGTCAGGTCCACGTGCAGATTATCAATGCCCAGGCCAGCGATGGCCGACATCAGATGCTCTACGGTCGACACCCGAACATTGTCCTTGATCAGCACAGAAGCCATACGCGTACCACCGACCTTGTCTGCCTGCGCGGGCAAATCCACGATTTCGGGCAGATCGATACGGTGAAACACAATACCCGTGTCAGGCGCAGCAGGGCGCAGTGTCAGTTCGACACGACGACCAGAGTGCAAGCCGACTCCTTTGGTACTGATGACATTCTTGATGGTGCGCTGACGAAGCATAGCTGTTCTTGTACTTGTAAAGTGTTGTTCGCAAAGACTATTGTAACCGTAATACGGGTTATCCACTATAGGCTTTCTTCAAGCATACGTCATTGTCAAGCGTCAAACACCAGAGCACGACAAAGCACTTACACCCCCTGAGCTCGAGCGCCCAGGGGGAGTCGTGGGAGAAATCAAATTGGCGACTCGGGTAATCGCCGAACCTGATTTTTAATCAGCCTGCTTGCGCAAGAACGCCGGAATATCGAAGTGATCCATACCGGCTGTCTCCAGAGCACGCACCTGAGCCGAAGCCTGGCTGCGTGGGTTGCGGATGACGGCAGGCACGTCGGCATTGGCGTAATCAGCGCCGATGACAGGCATGTTGTCCGTACCTGTACGTAACACTTCTTCGTTGTTTTGTACCAACTGTGGGCGCGCTTGCTTGCGACCCAGGCCGGTAGCCACAACGGTCACGCGCAGGCTGTCGCCCATGGACTCATCGTAAGCGGTACCAAAGATAACGGTGGCGTCTTCTGCAGCGTAGCCACGGATGGTGTCCATGATTTCGCGCGTTTCGCGCATCTTCAGGGACGAGGAGGACGTAATGTTCACCAGCATGCCGCGGGCACCGTGCAGGTCCACACCTTCCAGCAATGGGCAAGCGATGGCACGCTCGGCCGCTTCACGAGCGCGGTTCGAGCCAGAAGCCACAGCCGTACCCATCATGGCCTGACCTTGCTCGCCCATGATGGTTTTCACGTCTTCAAAGTCGACGTTCACGTTACCTTCAACATTGATGATCTCGGCAATACCGGCGCAGGCATTGTGCAAGACATCGTCAGCTGCCTTGAAGCAATCGGACTGCGTTGCGTCCTCATCCATCAAGTCATACAGGTTTTCATTCAATACAACGATCAGGGAGTGAACGTGCTTGCTCAGCTCCTCGATCCCTTCTTCGGCCATGCGCAAACGGCGATTGCCTTCAAAGGAGAAAGGTTTGGTGACTACGCCCACGGTCAAAATGCCCAATTCCTTGGCCACTTCGGCAACAACGGGGCTGGCACCCGTACCGGTGCCACCGCCCATACCGGCCGTGATGAACACCATATTGGCGCCGTTCAAAGCTGCACGAATTTCTTCGCGAGCCGTTTCAGCAGCCGCACGGCCTTGGTCAGGCTTGGCACCGGCGCCCAGGCCGCTGCGGCCCAGACGGATCTGGATAGGTGCATCGCTGCTGGCCAGAGCCTGCGAGTCGGTATTGGCGCAGATGAAATCAACGCCCTGAACACCAGAATTGATCATATGCATCACAGCGTTACCGCCTGCGCCGCCCACACCCACGACCTTGATGACCGTGCCGCTACCGCTGGTATCTAACATTTCAAAGTTCATCATGATTGACTCCCACTCAAACACTTAATTAGTCAAGTTTCTACGTACTTCCCCGATACAACTGAAATTTGGAATCAGCTCAAAACATCTGCCAACCAAAGGGTTCGCACCCGGTTTGAACTGCCTCCTGGACAGCCCTTTCAGGCTGCCCGACCTGAGCGTCTTGCAACGCCCTTAATTCATGAACCATTCCTTCATGCGTGCCATCAGACCTTTGACACTGCCTTTTTGCTGGGCCACTTTGCGGCCACGAGCGCTTTGCAGGCGAGCTTCGGTCAACAGACCCATCACCGTCGAAAAACGGGGGTTGCGCATCACATCAGCCAGGCTGCCTTCGTAGCTGGGCACCGCGATACGCACCGGTTTCAGGAACACGTCCTCGGCCAGTTCCACGATGCCCGGCAACATGGCCGTCCCACCGGTCAGCACCACACCCGAGGACAACAAATCTTCGTAGCCCGATTCGCGCAGGCTTTGCTGCACGAAAGTAAACAGCTCTTCCACACGCGGCTCGATCACGGCACCCAAAGCCTGGCGCTTGACCTGACGGTTGGGGCGGTCACCCAGGCCGGGCACTTCAATCATTTCTTCCGGATGGGCCAGCGATTGCTTGGCCACCCCAAAGCGCAGCTTGATCTCTTCCGCATCCGGCGTAGGGGTGCGCAACATGGCGGCGATATCGCTGGTGATCTGGTCGCCGGCAATCGGGATCACGTCGGTATGACGGATAGCACCGCCGGTGTAGATGGCGATGTCGGTCGTACCGCCGCCAATATCCACTAGCACCACGCCCAGCTCCTTCTCGTCCGCGGTCAGGCAGGACAGGCTGGAGGCCAAAGGCTGCAAAATCAGGTCCTGCACTTCCAGACCGCAACGACGCACGCATTTCACGATGTTCTGCGCTGCGCTGACCGCACCGGTCACAATGTGCACCCGCACTTCCAGGCGCAGACCGCTCATGCCAATGGGCTCGCGAATGTCTTCTTGCGAATCCACAATGAATTCCTGCGTCAGCACGTGCAGCACTTGCTGGTCGGTGGGGATGTTCACGGCCTTGGCCGTTTCGATCACGCGCGCCACATCGGTTGCCGTCACTTCCTTGTCTTTCACCGCCACCATACCGCTGGAGTTGAAGCTGGTGATGTGGCTGCCTGCAATGCCGGTGTAGACCTCACGGATCTTGCAATCGGCCATCAGCTCCGCCTCTTCCAGAGCGCGCTGGATGGAATTGACCGTCGTCTCGATATTGACGACCACCCCTTTGCGCATGCCCTGGGATTCATGCTGGCCCAGACCAAGCACTTCAAACCGGCCTTCCGGCAGCACTTCGGCCACCACCGCAACCACTTTGCTGGTGCCGATGTCCAATGCAACGATCAGGTCTTTGATGTCACGAGTCATATGTTCTTTACTTCACAGGGGTAGATGAAACCGGAGCCAGCGTTATCGCAAAGCCATTCGGGTAACGTAAATCGGCACTTTGCAAAGCACGGTCGCCAAGCCGTTGCATCAAGGCAGGCCAGGCCTGCACAAATCGTTCAACACGTACCGCAAAGGGCAATGCACCCTTGCGACCGTGCGGATCAGCAATATCCGCAGCTGGGTCTCGGCCCAGGCTCAACTGCATTCCGTTAGACAAGACCACATCCCAGGCATAGCGCGGGCTCAAGGTCACTTCGCTGACCTGCACATCCAGAGGGCCAAACCAGCGTGCCAGCTCGGCATACCGTTGCACCACCAGACGCTCCGAATTCGGAGGGCCGCTGAGCTGGGGCAAATCCACGTCATCCGGCACCACCGCCTTGTTGGCCGAAAATGACTCACCCCAGGTGTTAATCATCTCGTCTTCATTCCAGTAGGCCAGCGGCTGCTGTTCTTCAATCCGTACCGACAGGCTGTTGGGCCAGACGCGGCGAATTTGCGCGCGTCGTACCCAGGGAGCCGTTTCAATCAAGGCGCGGGACTGGTCCAGATCCACTGTGAAGAAGTTGCCCTGCAGGCGACCGGCAATTGTGGCTTTCACCCCTTCAGGAGTCACATAGGCCAGAGGCTCGCCCTGCGAGGACTCAATCTGAATGCGCTCGATATTGAAGTACGGACGACGCACCGCCCAAACCACAACACCGATCACCAATGCCGATACCGCTAGCAAAGCCAGCGTATTAGCGATCAGGTTGGTCAGACGGGCATCGGAAAACATGAATCAGGCTCCACGTTCTATAGGCTGCGGGCAATGGCCTGCACTTTGCAGCGCGCCGTTGCCAAAATGTTCACGCACAACTGGGCATAGCTGGTGCCCTCTGCTTTGGCCGCCATGGGCACCAAAGAGTGGCTGGTCATGCCAGGAGAGGTGTTCATCTCCAGCAGCCAGGGGCGGTTCTGCTCGTCCAGCATGAAATCAGCCCGGCCCCAGCCTTCGCAGCCCAGTGCATTAAACGCACGGACCGATAAATCCTGGATATGCGCCGTCAGTTCAGGCGACAGATCTGCAGGACAGAAGTACTGGGTTTCGTCCGAGTAATACTTGTGTTCAAAGTCGTAATTGCCTTGCGGGGCCACGATGTCGATCACGGGCAAAGCACGTGCCTGAGCGCCCACACCAATGATGGGCACCGTCAGCTCGCGGCCACGAATGAATTGTTCGGCCAGCACGGCCGTGTCGTAATGCATGGCAGTTTCAAAGGCAGCAACGGCTTCTTCGGCGCGATCCACACGCACCACACCTACAGTGGAGCCTTCATGGGGCGGCTTCATGATCAGGGGCACGCCCAGACGTTCCACGGCAGCGGCAACCTGGCTGACATGATCCAGCTGCGCAAAGCCGGGGGTCGGCAAGCCCAGGTGCTGCCAGACGTGCTTGGTCATGATCTTGTCCATGGCCAGGCCCGAGGCCATCACCCCGCTGCCGGTGTAAGGGATACCCATCCACTCCAGAGCTCCCTGCAAGGTGCCGTCTTCGCCGTAACGACCATGCAAAGCAATAAACACGCGGTCAAAACCGGCCTGAGCCAGTTCGGTCAGTCCTTTCTCGCCCATATCGAACAAATGCGCATCCACGCCCATGCTGCACAGGGCTTCATGCACGCCTGCGCCAGACATCAAGGACACTTCACGTTCGGCGGACTTGCCGCCGTACAACACGCCGACCCGACCAAAATCCGCTGTCATGCCATTTCTCCCAATTGAGCAGGGATCCGGCTGATGGACCCTGCACCCATTACCAACACCACATCGCCGTCGCGGACAAAGTCCAGAACGGCTTGTGCCATATCGCTGATTTCGGCCACGAAAATGGGTTCGACCTTGCCGAGCACACGCACTGCGCGACTCAAGGCACGGCCATCGGCGGCCACAAGGGGAGCCTCGCCGGCGGGATAGACCTCTCCAAGGAGAACCGCGTCGGCCTGGCTAAGTACCTGCACGAAATCTTCAAAGCAATCACGGGTGCGCGTGTAGCGGTGTGGCTGGAATGCCAGCACGATGCGGCGATCAGGCCAAGCACCCCGTGCGGCCGCCAAGGTAGCAGCCATTTCGACAGGATGGTGACCATAATCGTCAACAACGGTAAACGTGCCACCGCCATGCTCGGTCGAGACTGGGAAGTCTCCCACCATGGAGAAGCGGCGCCCCACGCCCGTGAACTCTTTCAGACCACGCGCGATGACCTCGTCACTGACACCCAGTTCAGTCGCTACCGCAATGGCGGCCAAGGCATTGAGTACATTGTGTTTTCCGGGCAGATTCAGGCACACGGACAGCAGCGGGAGATCGCCTGTTGCCCCTTTGCGCTGCACGTCAAAACACATGGTGGTGCCACGGCTTTCAATGTTGATTGCACGAACCTGAGCATCGGTATCAATGCCGTAAGTCGTGACAGGCCGCGATACAAAAGGAATGATTTCGCGCACATTCGCATCGTCATTGCACACGATGGCGCTGCCGTAAAACGGCAGGCGATGCGTGAAGTCGATGAAGGCGCTTTTCAGCCGGGCAACGTCATGACCATAGGTGTCCATATGGTCTACGTCGATATTGGTAATGATGGCCATTACCGGCAGCAGATTCAGGAAAGAAGCGTCGGACTCATCCGCTTCCACCACGATGTAATCACCCTGCCCCAGGCGGGCATTGGCACCGGCCGAATTCAGGCGGCCACCGATCACAAAGGTGGGGTCCAGATCAGCCGCGCCCAACAGGCTGGCGACCAGACTGGTGGTGGTGGTCTTGCCGTGCGTACCGGCCACGGCAATGCCGCGCTTCAAGCGCATCAGCTCGGCCAGCATCAGGGCACGAGGCACCACCGGAATACGGGCAGCGCGCGCGGCCAGCACTTCAGGGTTATCGCCCGCAATAGCGGTGGAAGTCACGATAGCGCCCATGCCAGCGACGTTCTCAGCTTGATGGCCGATAACAATACGAGCACCCAGTTGCTCCAGACGACGGGTCACCGCCGTTTCCTGGATATCCGAGCCACTGATGGCAAAGCCCAGGTTCAGCATGACTTCGGCAATGCCGCTCATGCCCGAGCCGCCAATCCCTACAAAATGAATACGTTGAATGCGGTGTTTCATCCCACCCTCCTTGCCGCCTGCTGACATGCTTCGGCAATCTGCTGCGTGGCATTCAACTGTGCATGTTCTTGCGCGTGGCTGGCCACGCGACTTAATTCTTCACGGTTCAGGTCTTGCAACCACTGTGCAAGCCACTGAGCCGTCAACTCCGATTGTTTCTTGAGCCACGCGCCCGAGCATTCGCTCAGGTAACGGGCATTGGCTGTCTGGTGATCGTCAATAGCATGTGGCAAAGGCACAAACAGGGCTGCTACGCCGATCGCCGCCACCTCCGCTACCGTCATGGCACCGGCGCGGCAAATCAGCACATCGGCCTCTTTCATGGCCTGTGCCATATCGCCAATAAAGGCCTTGCAGTCAGCCTGTACCTGATTGTCTGCATAGCTTTGCTGCAAGCTTTCCAGATGCTGCTGACCGGACTGGTGCGTCACATGAGGACGCTGCTCGGCAGGGATCAGCGCCATGGCTTCAGGCACCACCTTGTTCAGTGCGGCCGCACCCAGACTGCCCCCCACCACCAGAATACGCAGTGGTCCGCTACGTTTGGCGTAACGCTCGGCAGCGGGGCCCTGGCCTACGAAGGCATCGCGCACAGGATTGCCAACCGTCACAGCGCCGGGCAAGGCCCCAGGGAAACCGGTGAGCACGCTGGTCGCCATTTTGGCCAGGTAGCGATTGGCAGTTCCAGCCACTGCATTTTGTTCGTGCACCACCAGCGGGCGGCGCAATACAAAAGACATCAGGCCACCAGGGAAGGCGACATAGCCGCCCATTCCCAGAACCACATCAGGCTTGGCCTCTTGCAGACAGCGGTGTGCCTGCCAGCAGGCACTGATCAAGGTAAAGGGTAAAGAGAGCAACGCCTTCACGCCTTTGCCTCGTAATCCGGAAAATCGCAGAGGCAGCATTTTAATCCCATGCTGAGGGACCAAGCTACCTTCCATGCGCTCGGGATGACCTAACCACAACACGTTCCAGCCGCGCTGCTGCATGGCTTCGGCCACGGCCAGCCCGGGCATGATGTGCCCGCCTGTGCCGCCTGCCATGATCAGGATGGTTGGGGTGCTCATGTGCGCTTACCTCGCATCATTTGCCGGTTCTCGAAATCAACCCGCAGCAACAAGGCAAAAGCCACCAGATTCATCACAATGCCCGAACCGCCATAACTGACCAAAGGCAAGGTCAGCCCTTTGGTTGGCAAAAGACCCAGCACCACACCGATATTGATAAAGGCCTGCACGCCGAACCACAGCGCCACACCCTGAGCGACGACACCGCTGAACAAACGATCCATGGCGCTGGCCTGACGACCGATATTGAAGCTGCGCCAGACCACAAAACCAAAAGTCAGGATCAGGGCGGCCACGCCAACAAAACCCAGTTCTTCGCCAATTACCGCAACGATGAAGTCAGTATGGGCTTCAGGCAGGTAATGCAGTTTTTCCACACTGGAGCCCAAGCCCACACCAAACCATTCACCACGACCCAAGGCAATCAGCGAGTGCGACAGCTGATAGGCACTGCCATAGGCGTTGTCAGGGTTCCAGGGGTCCAGGTACACGAACAGACGTTCACGACGCCAGGGCGATAACCAGATCAGCAAGAGGAAGCTGCTGACCATGATGCCCAGCAAGGCAGAGAACAGCTTGCCGTTAATTCCGCCAATGAACAGAATGCCCACTGCAATGGCCACAATGACCATGAAGGCGCCCAGGTCAGGCTCCATCAACAGCAGAACACCGACCAGGCCCAGAGCCACCGCCATGGGCAGGAAACCTCGTATAAACGTATGCAGGTGCTGCTGCTTGCGCACGGTGTAATCGGCGGCGTACAGCACCATGGCCACTTTCATCAGTTCCGAGGGTTGGAAGTTGATGATGCCCAATGGCAACCAGCGACGTGCGCCGTTCACTTCACGGCCGATTCCGGGAATCAACACGACCATCAAGAGGAAAATAGCCAGTGCAAACAAGGGTACAGCCAGCTTCTGCCACACGCGCAAGGGCACGGTAGCGGTAAACATGGCCAGCACCACGCCTACCACGATGAACAAGGCGTGGCGTATCACAAAGTAGTAGCGACCGTAGCTTTCATAGCGCGGCCCGTCTGCCAAAGCGATCGAGGCCGAATACACCATCAGCAGACCGAACAGGGTCAGCATCAGGGTAGCGGCCAACAAGGGGCGATCAAACGCAGGCAATGCCGTGCGTCCAGGACGTACGGCATTGACACCCGAGGTCAGCTCAGCAAACAGACTCATGCCAGCTCTCCTCTATCCAGGGCCATCTCCGTCACGGCAGCGACAAAGCACATGCCACGGTGGTGATAGCTTTTGAACATATCCATGCTGGCGCAGGCCGGCGACAGCAAGACCACATCGCCCGAGCGTGCCTGTTCAGCAGCCGCTTGCACCGCTGCTTCCAGGCCATCGCAGAAACGGTAGCGAACATCATGCGTATCCAGAACAGCAGCAATCTGCTTGGCGTCCTGACCAATCAAAAACACTTCAGCCACATTCGGTGCAGCGGCCACAGCCAGCGGCTCAAAGTCCTGACCCTTGCCCAAACCACCCGCGATCAGCCAGACGCGCTGATCGAAGCCACGCAAGGCCGCGACAGTCGCGCCAACGTTGGTGCCTTTGCTGTCATCCAGATACTGAACACCATCCAGCACACGAATCAGTTCTACACGGTGCGGCTCGCCTTGATAGGTGCGCAGGCCATTGAGCAACTCAGCCCAACCCAGCCCCAGGCAGCGAGCCAGCAGCAAAGCGGCTTGAGCATTCAAGGCGTTATGACGGCCCTTGATCTGCAAAGCCTCAACCGGCATCAGACGCTTCAAGCCGCCCTTGCCACGCACGGCAGGCTCAACCGGCGCATTACGTTTTTTCAGACCGGTGGCAGGCAGCTCAAAATCGGTAGGCTCGTTGGCCACCAGCCACTGCATGCCGCCATCCGTCAACAAGCCCATATCGCCCAGCAAAGCGGGCTTGTCCAGACCGAAGCTGCGTACCGACTCCTGACTGGCATCGGGAATCATGGCCATGACGGCCGGGTCATCGCGATTGACCAAGGTCACATCGCACATGCCATACATACGTTGTTTGGACTGGATATAGGCATCCATGCCACCGTGCCAGTCCAGATGATCCTGCGAAATATTCAGTACAACGCCAGCATCCGCCTGCAAGCTAAAGGTGCTGTCCAATTGGAAGCTGGACAGTTCCAGCACCCAGACCTGAGGCAAGGCATTGTTTTCCAGAGCATCGCACAAGGCGGTCAGAGCTGCGGGGCTGATATTGCCCACGGCCAGCGCGGAGACACCCGCTTGCTCCAGCAAATGGCGCGTCATGGCGGTGACCGTCGTCTTGCCATTGGTGCCCGTGACAGCCACTACGCGGCTTTCATGGCCTTGATCGGCCAGGTCTTTCAAAGCACGGGCGAACAGCTCGATCTCGCCAATGACTTCGATTCCACGATCGCGCGCCTGAGCCAAAAAACCGGCCAAGGCAGGTTCCACGGGGGACAGACCGGGACTGATCACTACAGTGTGCACGTCGCTCAGGCTATCGGCCTGCAAGGCGTTCTGCCCCAGACGCACGTCCAGAGGCGCGTTGCTCAGGGTCTGAAGCTTGTCCAGACCCTGCACGTTCTCGCGTGTATCCGCCAAACGAATGCTGGCCCCCTGGGCCAAAGACCAGCGAGCCGCAGCAAAGCCTGTCTCGCCTAACCCAAGGATAAGCATGAGACCGTCTTTACGGATCGAAGGAAAACTCAAAGCATTCATCGCAATTTCAATGTAGACAGACCGACCATGACCAGCATCATGGTGATGATCCAGAAGCGAACCACCACCTGTGTTTCTTTCCAGCCGCCAACTTCAAAGTGATGATGCAGCGGCGCCATACGGAACATTCGCCTGCCCTGCCCGTAGCGTTTCTTGGTGTACTTGAACCAGGTCACCTGCAGCATCACCGACAAGGTTTCCACCACAAACACGCCACCCATGATGAACAGCACGATTTCCTGGCGAACGATCACAGCAATCGTGCCCAGCGCGCCACCCAGGGCCAGCGCACCCACGTCACCCATGAATACCTGGGCGGGATAGGCGTTGAACCACAAAAAGGCCAAACCGGCACCGGCGATGGCCGCACAGATCACCATCAGCTCGCCCGCGCCGGGGATATAGGGGAACAAGAGATATTTGGAGTAGTCGACCCGGCCAACCACGTAGGCAAAAATGCCCAGGGCAGCGCCCACCAGCACGGTAGGCATGATGGCCAGACCGTCCAGGCCGTCCGTCAGGTTGACGGCGTTGCTGGAGCCAACAATCACTGCCCAGGTCAATACCACAAAGCCCAGCACACCCAGCGGGTAGCTGACGGACTTGAAGAACGGCACGATCAGGTCAGCCTGCGTAGGCAGGGGCATGGTGAAGCCGCTCAAAACCCACTCTTTGAACAAGGGCCACAGCTCAGTATTGGCAGGCACCGAAACGGCAAAGCTCAGGTACACGGCCGCAACGATACCGATCAAGGCTTGCCAGAAAAATTTCTGACGCGAGGACATGCCTTCGGGGTCACGATTGACGACTTTCTTGTAGTCGTCAGCCCAACCAATCCAGCCGAAACCGAACGTCACCAGCAGAACAACCCACACAAAGCGGTTGGTCCAGTCTGCCCACAACAAGGTACTGATACCGATGGAGATCAGGATCAGGACACCGCCCATGGTGGGGGTGCCATTCTTTTGCAGATGCGATTCAGGGCCGTAAGCGCGTACAGCCTGACCGATCTTCAGTTCGGTCAGCTTGCGAATAACCCAGGGACCTGCCAACAAGCCGATAGCCAGCGCGGTGGCGCTGGCCAAAATAGCACGCAGGGTGATGTACTCAAACACCCCAAAGGCGCGAATATGATCGTCCGATAGCCAGCGTGCCAGTTCAAGAAGCATGAGTGGCCCCTTCGTTATGGGAGAAGTGGTTCTCCAGGGCGGCAACCACACGCTCCATACGCGCGCTGCGCGAACCCTTGATCAACACATGGGAGGGCTCCAGCGCCAGCAGGTAAGCCACCATGTCCTCTAGTGTCTCGAACTGATGCGCACGCGCACCAAAAGCCTGGGCAGCATGGCTGGCGTCGCCACCCAAGGTCAGCAATTCATCCATGCCGCGCTCTTTGGCGTAGGCACCGACTTCAGCGTGCAACTCGGAACTGTTGTCACCGATCTCGGCCATATTGCCCAGCACCAGCACCTTGCGGCCTTTCAGCTGTGCAAGCACATCAATGGCAGCACGTACCGAATCCGGGTTGGCGTTGTAGGTGTCATCAATCAGTTGGTAACCGGAAGACAGCTGCTTGGGCTGCATACGGCCCGTAACAGGACGGAAGCTTTCCAGACCCTGCACAATCGCGCTCAAAGGCGCGCCAGCGGCATGGGCACAAGCGGCAGCCGCCAAGGCATTGCGCAGGTTATGGATGCCTGGGCTGTGCAAGGTCAGCGCAGAGGACTGGCCTGCCACATGCAGCACAAAGCGAGTTTGAGCGGGCTCGACAAACATATCGGCAGCAAAGACCGTTTCCTGACCACTCAGGCCAAAGCGCAATACGGAGCGCTGACCGGCTTGCTCAGCCCACATGGCGCTGAACGCGTCGTCATCTGGAATCACCAGCGCACCGTCGTGTGGCAACACGTCGATAACGGCACCATTTTCACGGGCCACGGCTTCCACACTATGCATGAACTCCTGGTGCTCACGCTGGGCGTTATTGATCAGGGCAATGGTGGGGCGAGCCATGGACGCCAGCACGGCAATTTCGCCGGGGTGGTTCATGCCCATTTCCAGAACGGCGGCCTTGTGCTCGGAGCTCAAGCGCAGGATCGACAGGGGTACGCCCAGATCGTTGTTCAAATTACCGCGAGTTGCCAAGCTTTCTGCTTCGCCCAACCAGGCGCGCAAGATAGCGGCAATCATTTCCTTGGTCGTGGTCTTGCCATTGCTGCCCGTCACGCCGATGACGGGAATGTCAAAGCGCGAACGCCATTCGGTAGCCAAGGTCATCAAGGCACGGCGTGTATCGCCCAGCACAATTTGTGGCAGCTCTACCTGAGCATCACGCTGAGCCACGATGGCAGCAAGCGCACCCTGCTCTTTCGCTTTTTCCAGATAGCGGTGGCCGTCGAACTGCTCGCCGCTCAGGGCCAGGAACACATCACCTTTGCTCAGGCTGCGGGAATCGGTGCTCAAGCGCACGCCACGCAACCACAGCAAGGCAGCTTTGGCCCAGTCAGAATCGTCAAACACAGAGCGCTCGCCCTGCACTTCCTGGTAGCTTTCGTGACCTTTACCGGCCAACAACACAATATCCTCAGGGCTGGCAGCCCAGATCGAAGACAGGATGGCGCGAGCCCGATCCATTTGCACGGCAGGCGCTTCAGGCATGCCGGCCACAATCTGACGAATGATTTCGGCAGGGTCTTCAAAACGCGGGTTGTCGGTCGTGACCAGAACGCTGTCAGCCAAACGGGCGGCTACCTCACCCATGATGGGGCGCTTGGCGGTGTCACGGTTACCGCCGCAACCAAATACGCAAATCAGCTTGCCACCACGCACGCTGGCCACTTCACGCAATGCTTGCAAGGCACGCTCCAGCGCGTCAGCGGTATGCGCGTAATCGACTACGACCAACGGCAGAGGCTGACGACCAGCGGTGCTCTTGGGCGTCACAATTTGCAGGCGACCAGGAACGGATTCCAGCTTGTCCATGATGCGGGCGATCTTGGACACCGGCCAACCCACCTCTTGCAGCACACCGGCCACCAGCAGGAGGTTGGCGACGTTATGCTCGCCCAGCAGGTGAGTCAGAATTTGAGCAGTACCGTGAGCAGTAACCAGATTGAATACCTGGCCATCAGCGCCGGTATGCACGTCTTGCGCCAGCAGATCCACGCCAGGCTGGCTCATGGAGTACGAGATCACACGAGCAGCCAGACCGGCCTGCATCAACTCACGGCCAGTTTCATCGTCGGCGTTCACCACAGCGCTACGCAGACCGGGCCAGCTAAACAGGCGCAGCTTGGCCTGCTTGTATTCTTCCATGCTGTGGTGATAGTCCAGATGGTCATGCGTCAGGTTGGTGAACCCGGCAATATCAATGCGGACACCGTCCAAGCGGCCTTGCTCCAGGCCAATCGACGAGGCTTCCAGCGCCACGGCATTACCACCTTGGGCGCGAATGGCGGCCAAGCTGCGATGTACGGTCAGCACGTCCGGCGTCGTCAGCACGCCACCCAGATTGGAGCCGTCAGGCAAGGTCACGCCCAGCGTACCAATGGTGCCGCACGGCACTTGGGAATGGTTCAGAGCCGAAGCCACCCACTGCACCGTGGAGGTCTTGCCATTGGTGCCGGTCACCGCGACAACCGTCATTTCCTCGGAAGGACGACCCCACCACTGATGAGCCACTTCACCCAACAAGGCACTGAGGTTGGCAACCTGCAAAACAGGTACGCCGGGATCTACCGCCTGATCGCCCTGCTCGCGCACAATCACAACCGCACCTTGTTGCACAGCCTGAACTTCGTACTCACGACCATCACCCTGATGGCCGCGGCAGGCAAAAAACGCATCACCCGCCTTGATCTGGCGGGAATCCAAACACAGATTAGCCGTGGGCGCTACATGCTGCGCCAGCCACTCCAATATTGCTGCGGCGTTCATCGTACATTCTCCGCACCGGGGCCTACAGCCACCAGCGAATCTATGGGCGCATCAGGCTGGACACCTAGGCGTCGCAAGCTCCGGGCCACAATTTCTGAAAAAATCGGCGCGGCAATACGCCCGCCGTAATAATTGGAACTATGCGGTTCGTCAATCGTGACGGCCACCACAATGCGAGGATCGGAGACAGGCGCAAAGCCTACAAAAGAGCCGCGATACAGGGACTTGCTGTAACGGCCATCCACAATCTTGCGGGCCGTACCGCTTTTGCCAGCCACGCGATAGCCTTGTACCTGGGCCAGACGGGCACCGGCCGGACCAGCGGCCGCTTCCAGCATGGCGCGCACTTCGGCGGCCACTTTGGGGGTGTAAACCTGAACGCTGGCAGGTTTGCCGTCCCGCTTGAGCAGTGTCATGGAAACCATGTCGCCATTACGCGCAAACGCCGTGTAGGCGTGGGCAATTTGCAGCAGGGAAACCGACAGGCCATAGCCATACGACATGGTGGCGCGCTCGATGGGACGCCAGCGCTCCCAGGGGCGCAGCCGTCCGCTGGCAATACCGGGGAAGTCGGCCTGAGGAGAACGACCAAAACCCAGCTCGGTAAATTTATTCCACATTTCCTGAGAAGTCAGACGCTCGGAAATCATGGTCATGCCAATATTGCTGGAGCGCCGCAAAATGCCGGCCGCATCCAGCATGCCGTTGTTGCGGCTGACGTCGCTGATCACACTGCCCTGGTAGCGATACTGACCATTGCCTGTATTGAACTGGGTGGCGGTGGTGATGCGGTTGATGTCCAGTGCCAAGGCGACGGTGAACGGCTTCATGATGGAGCCGGGCTCAAAGGTGTCAGTCAGGGCACGGTTACGCAGGGCCGGACCTTTGCGGTCGTCCCTGTCGTTGGGGTTATAGGTAGGCAGGTTCACCAGGGCCAGAATTTCCCCGGTTTTTACATCCATGACCACAGCGGCAGCCGCATTGGCCTTGACGTCTTCCATCCCCTTTTTCAGCGCGGTGTAGGCATCAAACTGCAAACCGGCATCAACGGACAGGTGCAAATCCTGACCATGCGTAGGCGGGATAATGGCGCGCACGTCCTCTACCACACGGCCCAGGCGGTCACGAATCACACGGCGCGAGCCAGGCGTACCCGACAAGGCGGAATTAAAGGCCAGTTCAATGCCTTCAATGCCCTGGTCTTCAATATTGGTGAAACCCACAATGTGCGCCATCACATCCCCTTCGGGATAGAAGCGGCGCATTTCTTCCTGCTGGTGAATACCGGGAATCTTCAGTTCGGCAATCTGGGCAGCCACATCCACATCTACCTGACGCTTGATGTAGACAAAGTTGCGATCTTCAACGGACAGGCGACGGTCGATATCGGACTGCCCCATACCCAGCAACTTGGCCAGTTGAGCAATCTGCTCAGGTTTGGCATTGCGGGCGTCATCCGGAATGGCCCAGATTGCCTTGACGGGCACGCTGGAGGCCAGCACCACGGACCCGGAGCGATCAAAAACCTTGCCACGCATGGGCGGCAGAACCTGGGTGCGCTCGTAACGGCGCTCGCCTTGCTGCTGCAGGAATTCGGTAGACAGGCCCTGCAAGTACAAGGCCTTGACGATCAATGCACCAAAGCCCAGGAACAAAAGCACCAGGACCAAACGCGAACGCCAGAATGGAATCTGGACGCTTAAAACAGGATTATCGTGATAGCCGAATCGTCTCATGGCCGCCCTCCGGGCTGAGCCTGGTTCGAGCTCAACTCACCACCTTGCACATACAGCGTGCGCTCCGGAGAACTGAGCACCAGGCCCAATTCGTTGCGGCCAATGTCGTCCACCCGGGCGTTGCGAGCCAGCTCGGCACGCTCCAGTTGCAGACGACGCCAGTCCGTGTCCAGTTCACCCGCTTTGGTGACCAGACGATCGGTTTGCACAAACAGCTCGCGCGCCTGATAGCGCGCCGTCACCAAAGAGATGGCCGAAAGCATCAACACCAAAGAGAGGGTGATGACCAGGCGCATCATCGGCGGCCTCGCTTGCCGGCGGGCTGTCGGCTATAGGCGGCCTGTTGCAGCAGACGCTCGCTGGCGCTGCGCATCCAGTCCTGGGGGATGGGGGTGTCGGTGCGCTGCACCACACGTAATACCGCCGAGCGGGCTCGGGGGTTATCGCTGGACTCCTCGTCAGTGGGCAAGATTCTGCCCAAAGACTGCACCAGAGGCTGGGGCAAGTCTTTTTCAAGAATAGGTAGACGTGACTGTTCCTGCGCGGGACGCGCAGCTGCGTTCATGAACTGTTTGACCATGCGGTCCTCCAGTGAATGAAATGCAATCACCGCAAGCCTGCCCCGAGTCGCCAATCGACTCAGAATTGACGGAAGCGCGTACGCGAGCTCTTCGAGCTCACGATTGAGGTAAATCCGTATAGCCTGGAAGGTCCTGGTTGCCGGATGTTGACCCTTTTCGCGCGTGCGGACGACACCGGCGACGAGCTCGGCGAGATCACGCGTTGTATGTAGCGGGCGGGATTGGCGGCGATCAACAATCGCCTTTGCAATCTGGAAAGCAAACCGTTCTTCGCCATATTCTGCAATGACCTCCTTTAAAACTTCTACGCTGACCTCGGCCAGCCACTGTTCAGCGGTCAAACCACCGCTGGTATCCATGCGCATGTCCAAAGGACCTTCGCGCATAAAAGAGAAACCTCGTTCTGCGTCGTCGATTTGTGGCGAGGAAATGCCCAAATCCATCATGACGCCCTGCAATGGCCCCACATCCAGCTCGTCCAGAGCCTGGGCCAGATCACCAAAACCGCTATGTACAACCGTGACCCGGCTATCCTGCGCCGCCAGCTCCTGAGCCACGGCGATCGCCTGAGGATCCTTGTCGATCACGATCAGGCGCGCCTGGGAGCTCAAGTGCGACAACAGCAAGCGGCTGTGACCACCACGACCAAAGGTGCAATCCACGTACACACCATCGACCAAACCCTGAATGTCGGGGTTTTGCGCCCAGCGCCGGGCCTCAAAGGACGGATCCACGAGGGCCGCCACCGTAGGCTCCAGCAGCACGGATCGATGTACCAGCGTCATGACTTACTCAGAAAGAAAAAGTGTCGAATACGTCTGTGGAGTTTTCAGCCAGATCCTGGGCCTGTCGGCGTTCCAGTTCCTGCGCATTCCACAACTCAAAATGGGTGGCCATACCCAGCAGCATGGCGTCGCGCTCCAGCCCCACTGCAGCGCGCAGTTCGGGAGCGATCAATATCCGACCAGCGGAGTCCAGATCAACGTCCTGAGCACTACCCAGCAGCAGGCGTTGCAAGAAACGGGCACTCATGGGAAAGCGGGCAATTTGTTCGCGCTTTTCTTCCCACACACTGCGCGGATACACCAGCAAACAGCCGTCGGGATGGCGAGTGAGGGTCAAGCGGCCTTGTTCCTGCTGCAAAAGCGCGTCACGGTGCCGAGTCGGAATGGACATCCGACCCTTAGCATCCAGTGTGAGTGCGCTGCTGCCTTGGAACACTTTTTTCCCCCACTTTTTTACACTATTTCCTACTTTTCCCCACTCTACGGGGGAAAGCCTTTGCGGTCAAGGCAGTGGTTGCAATTTTTTCAATCACAACAAGCACTTAGCGCACTATCCTAGAAGTGGCTAAAAAAAAATACTGTGTGAAATCAAGAAATTGCGGGGCGCATTAAAAGTGAATTGTTATAAAAATGTGCGCAAGCGACTCTTGCCAAGGATTCAACATCCTTAACAATTGCTTTCAAATGTACGAAATCGGTGCAATTGGTGGCGAATGCCAGGAGAAGTGTGAGACAGGCCTATAGGCCGGATTCTGTATGCCAGCGGGAACCCGCTGACCGGCAATCATTCCTCTGGACCGACCATTGCTGGCCGGTTCTAGCTACCTACCCGCATACTGAGACGAGCCGCCTCTCGGGCTAAAAAGCCTGCGTATGCCTATTTGGTATTGCTCCGGGTAGAGGTTACCGCGTTTCACCCCACAGCACTTTGCACCGAAGTGCAAGAAAACACGGAAGTGGCCGTATCTGTGCCTGCTTGCGCAAGCCCTTGCTGTGGTCTCGTCTCTGTGGCCCTGGTCCTCGGCTCGTCTGGCGTGATGCCACACTTGCCGGACGGCTGTTAGCCGCTACCCTGCTCTATGGAGTCCGGACCTTCCTCGATACTTGCGTACCGCGACTGCCCAGCCTGCCTCACAGATGCATTGTAACCTGCGACAATAGAGAAATTCGCAGGACGCGCTGTTTTATCTGGAGTCTTATGTCCAACAATCTGATTTCCCTGACCGATGTCCAGTTGGCATTCGGCCACCATCCTTTGCTGGACCATGCCGATCTGGTCATACAAAGAAACGAACGCATCGGTCTGATCGGGCGCAATGGTGCTGGCAAATCATCGCTTTTGAAAATTCTGGATCAACGCCAGGCGCCTGATGACGGCCAGGTTCAACGATTGGGCGGGCTGAAAATTGCCACCGTCGAGCAAGAGCCCGAGCTGAATCCCGAGCTGAGCATTTACGATTTTCTGTGCGGTGACTTCACTGAAACCGAAGACTGGCAGCGCCCTGCCCGCGTCAATGCCCTGATGGACAAGCTGGGACTGGACCCCGACGCCCCGACCGGCAGCCTGTCTGGCGGACAGCGCAAGCGTGTTGCTCTGGCCAACGCGCTGGTGGAAGAGCCCGATCTGCTCTTGCTGGACGAGCCCACTAACCACCTGGACTTTGACGGCATTCTCTGGCTGGAACAGCTGCTGCTGGATTTTCGCGGCAGCGCCATCATCATTACCCATGACCGTCGATTCCTGGATGTGGTCACCACCCGCATTATCGAGCTGGACCGCGGCAAGCTCTTCAGTTTCCCCGGCAACTTCAGTCAATGGCAGGAACGCAAAGCGGAATTCCTGGAAGCGGAAAAGCAACAAAACGCCAAGTTCGACAAGTTTCTGGCCCAGGAAGAAGTCTGGATACGCAAAGGCGTACAGGCGCGTCGCACGCGCGACGAAGGCCGTGTACGGCGCCTGGAACAATTGCGCCGTGACCGTGCCGAGCGACGCGAGCGCTCGGGCGACGTCAAATTCGCCATTTCCGAAGGCCAACGCTCCGGCAAGCTGGTAGCAGAGCTGCAGGATGTCACGCACGGCTACGACGACCGCATCCTGATCAAGAACTTCTCGACCGTGCTGATGCGTGGCGACCGCATCGGTCTGATCGGCCACAACGGTGCAGGCAAGACCACCTTGCTGCGCATCATGCTGGGTTTGCAGGAGCCCAATTCCGGCGTCGTACGCCATGGCACCAAACTGAATATTGGCTACTTTGACCAGATGCGCAGTCGCCTGGACGAAAACGCCACGCTGGCTGACACCATCAGCCCCGGCAGCGAATGGGTGGAAATCGGCAATCAGCGCAAGCACATCATGAGCTACCTGGAAGACTTCCTGTTTCCGGCTGCTCGCGCCCACTCCCCCGTACGCAGTCTGTCCGGCGGTGAACGTGCCCGACTGGCGCTGGCCCGTATGTTTGCCCAACCCACTAATGTATTAGTACTGGACGAACCGACCAACGATCTGGACATCGAAACGCTGGAACTGCTGGAGGACCTGATTCAGGATTACACGGGCACCGTGCTGCTGGTCAGCCACGACCGTACCTTCCTGGACAACGTAGTCACTCAGGTTATCGCCGCTGAGGGCGACGGCCATTGGGGCGAGTATGTGGGTGGTTACGACGAGTGGCTGGCACAGCGTCCACAAACCAGAACCGAGACAGCGACCAACAGTGCCCCAGCTCCAGCTGCAGCCGAAAAACCTGCCGCTGAGCGCAACAACAAGACCGCCAAGCCTGGCCGTCTGGCGCCATGGGAAGAAAAGGAACTGGAAGCGCTGCCCGAGAAAATTGCAGCCATAGAAAGCCAGCAAGCCGAGCTGGCGGAACAGCTGAGCGCACCGGATCTGTATAAAGATGGCTCTGCTCGAGCCGACGAGATCAACCAACAACTGGATCAGCTCAACACTGACCTGGAACAGTTATTTGAGCGTTGGGAAAAGTTGGAAGAAAAGCGCCTGGCCACCTAAAGGGAGACAGAGGAATCAGGGATTCAGCCCGGTAAAGCCGAACTGATCCTCTGCTTCCTCCTGAATCCGGGCAATGCGCTGACAATCGACCATGATCGGTTCGAGTACCGTGCAACAACACGGCAGAACCTCGCCTGGGCCGACATACGCTAAGGGCTGCTCTTTATAAGCAACCTTTCCATAAACAAGAGGAATACGGCAGGAGCCGCAATAGCCGCTCCTGCATTGGTACTCAACCTGATGGCCGGTTCGTTCCAAACCTTCCAGCAAGGTTTCGCCGTCCCGCAACTGAAAGTGATCATCAGTTGTCCGGACTAGACTCATAGCTCGATACCGTCGAAGTCGCCAGCCGACACGGCCGAATCGATCTGACCGACCAGGTAAGAGCTCAGTTCCACCTCTTGAGGCGCCACCTGTACGGTGTCCGAGGACAACCAGGTGTTGATCCATGGAATGGGGTTGTGTTTGACAGACTCAAACGCAGGCTTCAGTCCCACTGCACCCATACGGATATTGGTGATGTACTCCACGTACTGACCCAGAATGTCCTTGTTCAGACCAATCATGGAACCGTCGCGGAACAGATAGTCTGCCCACTGTTTTTCCTGCTCAGCCGCATCCTTGAACATGTCAAAGCAGACCGGCTCCAGTTCGCGGGCGATCTGAGCGAACTCAGGGTCATCACTACCGGAACGCAAGATATTGATGATGTGCTGCGTGCCAGTCAGGTGCAGCGCTTCATCGCGCGCAATCAAGCGAATAATCTTGGCATTGCCTTCCATCAGCTTGCGCTCGGCAAAGGCGAAGGAGCAGGCAAAGCTGACGTAAAAGCGGATGGCCTCAAGAATATTGACGCTCATCATGCACAGGTACAGCTTCTTCTTCAGCTCGTAGATGCTTAGCGTACGGGTTTCACCGTTGATCTCGTGCTCGCCAGCACCCAGCTGGGCGTACAGCATGGTGTCACTGATCAGATCGTCGTAGTACGAGGAAATGTCGGCCGCACGCAGCTGAATGTTCTCGTTGCGCACGATGTCGTCAAAAATAACGGACGGGTCATTGGCAATATTGCGAATGATGTGCGTGTACGAGCGCGAGTGAATCGTCTCGGAGAAAGCCCAGGTTTCAATCCAGGTTTCCAGCTCTGGAATCGATACCAAAGGCAGGAAGGCCACGTTGGGGCTGCGGCCCTGGATGGAATCTAGCAAGGTCTGATACTTCAGATTGCTGATGAAAATGTGCTTTTCGTGGTCAGGCAGGTTCTGATAGTCGATCCGGTCCTGGGTAATGTCCACTTCCTCCGGACGCCAGAAGAAGGACAACTGCTTTTCAATCAACTTTTCAAAAATCGGATATTTTTGCTGGTCATAGCGAGCCACGTTAACCGGCTGCCCAAAGAACATGGGTTCTTTGAGCTGGTCGTTATCCGTTTTAGAAAAAGTACTATAGGTAGTCATGATGCTCTTTACCCTTACTTAGATCTTGCACGCGCCGCCTGCGCAACCGTCGTCCTCTACTTCGCCATGCGAATCATCGGCACCGTCGCGGGTGTTGTGGTAGTACAAGGTCTTCACACCGTATTTGTAGGCCAGCAGCAGGTCCTTGAGCAGTTGCTTCATCGGTACGCGACCACCCTCGAACCGCTGTGGGTCATAGTTGGTGTTCGCAGAGATCGACTGGTCAACGAACTTCTGCATCACGCCAACCAACTTCAGGTAGTCGTCGTTACCGGGCATTTGCCACAGCAACTCGTACTGATCCTTATATTTTTCAAATTCAGGCACCACCTGACGCAAGATGCCGTCCTTGGACTGCTTGACGGATACCAGACCACGCGGAGGCTCAATACCATTGGTGGCATTGGCAATCTGGCTGGAGGTTTCCGAAGGCATCAAGGCGGTCAGGGTCGAGTTGCGCAGACCGTGC
Organism: Alcaligenes sp. AB3; assembly: GCF_031844565.1. Taxonomy (NCBI): domain Bacteria; kingdom Pseudomonadati; phylum Pseudomonadota; class Betaproteobacteria; order Burkholderiales; family Alcaligenaceae; genus Alcaligenes; species Alcaligenes sp. AB3. The sequence continues at coordinate 446,888 of NZ_JAUZVM010000002.1, read as the reverse complement.
TTGACGATATCAGCACGCAGGGCTTCCCAATCCAGGTGCAGCGGCTCGTTGCAGATACCGTCCACATCTTTCTTGTAGGTGTCGGTAGGCAGCAAACCAGCGGCGTACGTCGTTTCATCGAAGGCATCGCAAGGACCGTATTCGCGCGACAATTGCACCGAAGCCTTCAACAGGTAGTACTGGATGGCTTCAAACGTGCGGTGGGTCAGACCCAAGGCAGCGGGATCGGAGTAACGGGTGCCATTCTTGGCCAGGTAGTAAGCGTAGTTGATGACGCCAACACCCAGGGAACGACGCTTGTTGGTAGCATTCAGCGCGGCCTTGACCGGGTAGTCCTGGTAATCCAGCAGAGCATCCAGAGCACGAACAATCAATTCAGCCAGACCGTCCAGCTCGTCCAGGGACTCCAGAGCACCCAGGTTGAAAGCCGACAGGGTGCACAGTGCGATTTCGCCTTCAGGATCGTTCAGATCGTTCAAAGGCTTGGTGGGCAGAGCGATTTCCATGCACAGGTTGGACTGGCGCACAGGAGCGCGGTCAGCCTGGAATGGGCTGTGCGTGTTGCAATGGTCCACGTTCTGAATGTAGATACGGCCGGTGCTGGCACGCTCTTGCATCAGCAGGGAGAACAGCTCCACGGCTGGCAGGCTGCGCTTGCGGATGGCAGGATCCTGCTCGTACATTTCGTACAGACGCTCGAACTCGTCCTGGTCGGCAAAGAAGGCTTCGTACAGACCGGGCACGTCATGTGGCGAGAACAGCGTGATATGGCTGCCCTTGATCAGGCGCTGGTACAGCAGGCGGTTGATCTGAACGCCGTAGTCCAGGTGACGAATACGGTTTTCTTCCACACCACGGTTGTTCTTCAGGACCAGCAGTGTTTCCACTTCCAGATGCCACATGGGGTAGAACAAGGTTGCCGCACCACCACGCACGCCGCCTTGCGAGCAGGACTTCACCGCCGCCTGGAACATCTTGAAGAACGGCAGGCAGCCTGTGTGTTGTGCTTCACCACCACGAATTTCGCTGCCTACGGCGCGAATGCGGCCACCATTGATACCGATACCGGCACGCTGCGACACGTAACGAACAATGGCGCTGGTCGTGGCATTGATGCTGTCCAGGCTGTCGTCACACTCGATCAGCACGCAAGAACTGAACTGGCGAGTGGGTGTGCGCACACCAGCCATGATGGGCGTGGGCAAGGAAATCTTGAATTGCGATACGGCGTCGTAAAAGCGCTTGATGAAGCTCAGACGTGTGTCGGCTGGGTAACGGGCGAACAGGCACATGGCCACCAGCATGTACAGGAACTGGGGGCTTTCGTAGATGCGCTTGGTCACGCGGTTCTGAATCAGGTACTTGCCTTCCAGCTGCTTGACGGCACCGTAGGAGAAGTTCATGTCACGCCAGTGATCCAGATGAGCGTCCAGCTCATCGAATTCGGCGCGCGTGTAGTCTTGCAACAGATGCGGATCGTAGCGGCCTTCCTTGGTCTGCAAGGTCACGTGATCGAACAGGCTGGGGGGTTCAAACTGGCCAAAAGCGATTTTGCGCAGGTGGAAAATCGCCAGGCGGGCAGCCAGATATTGGTAGTCAGGCGTATCTTCAGAGATCAGATCCGCAGCCGACTTGATGATGGTTTCGTGGATGTCGCTGGTGCGAATGCCGTTGTAAAACTGAATGTGAGAGCGCAGCTCTACTTGAGAGACGGACACATTACTCAGACCTTCAGCGGCCCAATCAACCACTCGGTGAATCTTGTCGAGGTTAATAGGTTCTGTACGGCCATCTCTTTTAGTGACCATTAACTGTTCGGTTGATTGCATTTCAGTCTCGGAAATCGGTGAAGATTGACGGAAGACGCGGCTTTTGCAGCCGCCAGCGTCATTTGATGCACACCATATATAGTGTGATATTGACGTCATTCTACTACATATAGCGGATTGAGCGAATAGTGGTTTCGCAATTGCAGAGCAGATTCAATATACAAAAATGCAACCAATCTTTGCTCTGCTAACAATTTCCTATTGCGTCTGGAACTCTTGAACGCAGCGCAGCAAAGCCTCGCCGTAGGCTTCTCTTTTGCGTACACCTATGCCTGTAATCGGCTCCAGATCTGCCTCTGAGCTGGGGCAGCGGATGGCTACCTCACGTAACGTGGCATCATGGAAAATGACGTAGGCGGGAACGCCATGCTCGCGAGCGGTCGCGGCACGCCAGGCACGCAAAGCCTCGAACCGTCGCTGTTGATCGGGTTCCAGAGCAGGCCCGGCAGGCGCCTGACCTTTTACTCGGTGAGCAGCCGGTCCGCGTGTTACGGTTTCGCGCCGCAACATTAAGGTGCGCTCGCCCTTGAGCACTTCACGGCTGGCATCGGTCAACAACAAAGTGCCGTACCCTTCCGGGTCAACGGTAACCAGACTGTGTGCCAGCAACTGGCGCAGCACCCCGCGCCAGGCCTGGTCGGTCAATTCTTTGCCCACACCAAAGACAGTAAGCTTGTCGTGTTCATGCTCTTTGACACGATCCGTCAGCTTGCCCAGCAAGATGTCGATCAGGTGCCCGGCCCCGAAACGCTGACCACGCTCGCGCCACAATCTATAGATAGTGGACAGCATTTTTTGCGCGGCCACCGTACCGTCCCAGGCTTCCGGTGCTTCCAGGCAAGTATCGCAATTACCGCAAGGCTCGATCTGCTGATCGAAATACGCCAGCAAGCGCTGACGGCGGCAGGAAATGGTTTCGCACAGACCCAACATGGCATCCAGCGCCTGGCCTTGCTGGCGTCGGTGTGCCGCATCGCCCTGCGACTGGTTAATCATGCGGTACAACTGCACCACGTCTTGCAGGCCATAGGCCAGCCAGGCCGTAGCCGCTTCACCATCGCGCCCTGCCCGTCCGGTTTCCTGGTAATACCCCTCTACCGATTTGGGCAGGTCGATGTGGGCCACAAAACGCACATCCGGTTTGTTGACGCCCATGCCAAACGCAATGGTCGCCACCATGACCACCCCTTCTTCTCGAAGAAAGCGGGCCTGGTTGATGGCGCGTTGCTGCGCATCCAGCCCCGCATGGTAGGGCAAGGCATGGATACCGTTCTTGCACAGAAACTCGGCCGTATCTTCCACGCGCGAGCGCGACAGACAATACACAATCCCCGCATCGCCCGAGTGTTCTTCCTGAATGAAGCTCAAGAGCTGCTTGCGCACCTCGTTCTTTTCGATAATGCGATAGCAAATATTGGGGCGATCAAAACTGGCGACAAAATGCCGGGCCTCTTCCAGCTTCAGGCGCTGGGCAATTTCTACCCGCGTCAACTGAGTGGCAGTTGCCGTCAAGGCAACCCGTGGCACACCCGGCCAGCGCTGAGCCAGCAAATCCAGGCCCAGATACTCCGGACGGAAGTCATGGCCCCATTGTGATACGCAGTGGGCTTCGTCAATGGCAAACAGGGAAATCTGACCACGAGCCAGCAAATCCAGACAGCGGTCTGTCAGCAGGCGCTCGGGCGCCACATAGAGCAGATCCAGTTGCCCCGTCAGAAACTCGCGTTCGACCTCACGGGCGGTCTGCCAATCCTGGGTGGAGTTCAGATAGGCGGCGTTCACGCCCAATTCATTGAGTGCGTCCACCTGATCCTGCATCAGGGCGATCAAGGGGGACACGACCACGCCGGTGCCGGGACGCACCAAAGCAGGAATCTGGTAACACAGCGACTTGCCGCCGCCGGTGGGCATCAAGACCAGGGCGTCACCGCCTTGGATCAGGGTCTCGATAATCTCGTGCTGAGAACCACGAAAACTGTCATAACCAAAAACTTCCTGAAGAACCTCAAGTGCTGACTGGGCCATGCCGCCTGCTTAAAAAATCGGAATAGAAAAACGCAGCGCGATGTTCGACTGACGACTTTCCAGATGACGGCGAGCTTGCAAACCCACCCTAAGGTGGGGACTGTACCAGAACTGCTGCGTGACCCCAAGGTAGCGGTTCTCCCCCCCGGCAACTACCTGCTGCACCTCGTACTGAGTCTTTACTTCGCCCCAGCGGCGCAGGGGCATGGACAAACCCACCACCTGCCGGCTGCTGGCCGCGTCGACCTTCATGCCCTGATAACGGCTTAAATCCAGGAAGTTGTCCTGGTACCGCTCGCCCTGCCATTGCAGATGCAAATCGTCCAGCACATCCAGGCCATAGGCGGCCTGATAACGCCAACCCTGTCCCACGGAATGGGAAGCTTTGGCCACACTGGCCTGCCACACGCCAAAATCCGGCGATCGATAGGTTGCACCCAGACCTGTCAACCCAAAATCACGAGCGCTTTCCATCTGAGTATCAATACTGGTACGACTGGTGACATCAGTGCTGAGCATCAAGCTGCCGGCTGAAGAGCCATACACCAGATCCCCGTTATCCTGCTTGCCCGTCATATCCAGCGCGCCAACGGCCAGGGCATAACGCCATGGTCCGGCCGGGCCCTGCTCGAACTGCTGAGTGATATTGATACCGCCCAGTTCCACGGGCCGCGCCCAGTCCGGTGCGGTAACCGTGTCATTGCCCAAGGTCAGCTGCAGCCCGTCTTCATTCACATAGCGCCAGTTGCGCTCGCCAAATTGCCAGACCTGGTCGGGCGCACTGCTCAACCAGCGGGCACTCCAAATTGGAGAGGACTGCTGACTATATTGGATGGAGCGAGCCAGACTGGCGGTACTGGAACCGCTCAGGCTGAAATCAGAAAAAGAAAAGTCAATGGACGTGGCTGGGTTGACCAAATCCTGGTCGCCCTGGCGATGCCATTGCGAGGCATCAAAAAACGGCTCTACCGGGGGAAGCTCCTGAGCAGGAATCGCCTGAGCCTCATCCACACCATACACACGCGTGGCGGACAGGTTTTCCAGTCCGACACGGTTTTGAGCGGTGGCCAATGGAACCGCGAACAGCATGGCAAGACCGACAATCAGCCCGCCTGCCAAGCCTCGCTGGCAAGCTTTTGTACGCATGGTTTATGTCACAAAAAGAGTTTAGCGCCGGGCATCCAGCATCACTTCGCCACTCGCATCCAGGGAGCGTTTGATGGCAGAGTATTTTTCCAGCACAGCAGACTTATAGACTACACCAATCAGGCGACCCGAGCCGTCACCATTCAATACGGGCAGGCGCTCTCCGGCAAAGCTGACGAAGTGTTCCTGAGCCTCGTCCAGACTCATGTTCGGGTAGAGCGTCTTGACGAAATCCATACGCAAAATGTCCCCCACCACACGCTCCTGGGCCGCGTTGTCGTCCAGCAACATACGCGTCAGGTCGGGCTGGGCAATCACGCCTTGATAAACCTGCTCCTCGTTCACTACGTAAAGGTAGCGCACGGGGTAATCCAGAAACATCTGCAAGGCATCGCGCATTTGGGTGGTAGTGCTGACCACCGTGTCCGCCGGACGTACCAGTTCTGCCAGGGTGGTGTGACGCAGCTTGTGACGCAGCAAGGCATCGCGCTCACGCACCAGCGTAACTTCGTACATGGCCACCTCGGCCACCCCGCGCGACACAAAATAAGCCATGACACAGGCCACGATCAGCGGCAGTACCAGCTGATAGCTCAATGTCATTTCAAACAACATCAGAATGGCCATGAAGGGCGCACTGGTTGCTGCCCCAAGAAACGCGCCCATGCCCACCAGAGTGAACAGATACAAGGGCAAATCCAGGCCCGGCAGAACCCACAAAGTCAGCTGACCAAACAAGGTGCCAAAAGCCGCGCCCACAAAGATGGCAGGCGTAAACACACCGCCGACGGCGCCCGAGCCAACTGTCAGCCCTGTAGCCAGGACCTTGAACGCCAGGATGAGCAGCACGCTGTACCAGGCCCAGTCGCTATGCAGCATGGAGGACACCACACTGAACCCGTTACCCGCCACGCGCGGCATGGTGATCAGCAAAAGCCCCAGCAACAAGCCGCCCAGAGCCAGACGCAAGGGCAAACCCAGGCCGGTACGCTTGAACAGGGTACGGAACAGATTCAGCAATTTCAGGAAAGCAGGCGCAGCCAGGCCAATCAGGACGCCCAGAACCAGAAAGGGCAAGATGTCCCAGCCTGCAACGGCCTGCACATTCGTCATTTCATAAGGGGCGTGATAGCCCCCCATCACACGCATGGTCAGGTGAGCGCTGACCGCCGCCATCAACAGGGGGCCAAAACTGCTCATGGTCATGGTGCCCAGCACAATCTCGGCCACAAACACGGCACCGGCAATGGGGGCACCATAGGCGGCTGCCACACCGGCTGCGGCGCCACAGGCAACCAGCAAGCGCAGGCGGGCTTCTCCAAACAAGGTGAAGCGACCAATCGCCGAGGCGGACAAGGAGGCCAAGTGCACCATCGCCCCTTCCCGACCAATCGAGCCGCCGGAGGCCACCGTCATCAAGGAAGACAAGGATCGCAGCAAGCCCTGACGAATGGACAAACGCCCATCACCAATGGCCACGGCTTCCATATAATCTGAATTGCTTCCCGAAGGCAGACGCCCCGCCAGCCACAGCAAAACACCAGCACACAAACCGCCCAAGGTGGGAAACAAGAGGCGCATATACCAGGGCAGGCTTTCCGTTACCGCAACAATGCCGCCATGCTGCCCCGTGACAATTTGCTGCACAAAACGCATGCCTTGATGAAAGGCCAGCGTAGCCAAGGCACCCAAAATGCCGGCCAAGACTGCCCACGCCAGCATGGCGGGCATATCAGACAACCACTTGAAACCCTGCAGACGCTTGCGCATCGACAGTACAGAATGGGCAATCATAAAAAAGGTCAGCCTTTAAAGCTGGGCGGCAAAGGTGGGCGGGACAATCCAAACATGCGCCAGTACACCCACACGTTGAAAATCAGCACGATGGGCAAGGTAATCACAATCGCTGACAGGATCAGACTCAGGGCAGGCACCCCGGCAGCGGCGTCCCAGATCGTCATCTCGTCCAGAATCAGATAAGGGAAGAAGCTGAACGCCAGCCCGGCCATGACGGAAACCATCACGAACAAAGTCAGCAAAAAGGGCAAGGTGGTGGTGCGATAGCTGCTGTTGATCATGCGCTGCAGGCTCATTTCAATCGACACAAAGCAGCTAAGAATCAAGGCCCACAAGAACAGAACCAAGCCCCAGTACGGCCCGTCGCTCCATTTAAGCAGCACGCCAGCATTCACAAAGGCCAGCACCACCGAAACGCCCACGGCACCGGCAGCAAACCAGCGTACCGAACGACGGCCCCAGTTGACCGCACGGGCACGCAGCTCCCCGGCTTCGCGCATGATGAGCCAACTGGCACCCAGCAAGCAATAGGCGGCAATAGCGCAAAAGCCCATGAAAACAGAGAACCAGATATAGCCTGCGTCGCTTTGGAAACCTACCACGACTTGTGCCAGCAGCACACCATGGGAGAACGCTGTCAGCCAGGAGCCCAGCGCAAAACCCATCTGCCAGCGGGACTGACGCTCTACCGGGGCACGCAGCCGGAACTCGAAGGAGACGGAACGGGCAAAGACGCCAACACCCAAGGCACATAACGGCTCATACAGACCGCCCATTACCGCCCCCCAAGCCTTGGGGAAGGCGCAGACAAACAAGCCCAGGCCCAGAAACAGCCAGAACTCGTTGGCATCACGCCAAGGGCTGAGCAATGACAACATACGGGGACGCAAGGAGTCCGGTGCCAGCAAGGACAGGCAGCCCACACCAATATCGAAGCCGTCCAGAACCGTACCGGCCACAATAATCAACAAGAACAGGGCCAGAAACGCCAGCGGCATCCAGAACGCGGGATCATGGGCCCCCAGGCCCAACGCGTTTGCAAAAGAATCAATCATGCCCGCCCCCGATGACGTGCGATCGGTACCACACCAAAACGAACGGCATGTCGCAACTTCTGGAAAAAACCAATCATGCACAAGACGTAGACCAGGCCATAAAACAGCAAACCCAGGCCTACGGTAAAGACGCTTTCGGTGCTTTGCACCTGCACGGCCTTGATATCGTTACCTACCAGATACGGCAAAAAGCCCAACAGGACATAGGCCGCACCACCCAGCAACAGGATCCAGCCCAGCACCGATGCCGCCACCATGAGCTGGCGCTCTCTATAAGAAAGGGAATGCGGGTCCAGCCCGTAACGGCGGGTACGCAACATCACCCAAAGCAGAAGGAACAGCATCAAGGTCCCGGCCAGCACCGCCACACGGAAGGACCAGAAGGTCAAGGTAACGGGCGGCATGGCCTCGGAAAACTGATCCAGGCCCATCAGGATGCCACTATCATTGCGCCCCAACCAACGCCCACCGGCGTGTGACCAGCGCAGCACACCCAATACGCTGTCCTGCATGGCCGAAGGCGCAGCGACCAGAATCAGGTCAGGCTGCGAGCCGCTTTCCCAATACGCCGCCGCAGCCGCGGCCTTGGCAGGCTGATGCTCGGCGGTCATGAAACCATTGCCGACCACCGCAAAGACCAGAGCCAGCCAAGCGCCCGCCCCCAGAAACAAGGCGCTACGAAAAGCCAGACGCTCCTGATCGGTAACCGGCTTTTGCATGGTCTGTGCGCAAGTCACACCCAGCATGAAAAAAGCGACCGTCAGCAAACTGCCGGCAAATAAAAGGCCAGCGTACCAGGGCAAAGCCGGTGTGCTGAGCACATCCAGCCACTCCATCACCACGTAATGGCCCTCAATGACATCGACACCCGTAGGCACCTGCATCCAGGCCACAATCGCCACCAGCCAGAAGGCCGTCACCGTCACACCCAGAGCCACCATCAACACCACCAGGGTATGAACCAGATTGGAGAGCATGCGCTGGGCAAACAGCATCACCCCCAAAAAGCAGGATTTGAAGATGAACAGCGACAACATGGAAGCCGCCAGCATGGGACCAATGACATCGCCCACCTGCTCCATCAGCCCCGGCCAGACACTGCCAAACTGAATCAGCACCGGCATGGACGCGGCAAAACTTAAAATGAACGCCAGCGCAAACAGACGCACCCAAAAACGGTAGGCCCCCATCCAGGCTGTTGCGTTGCTGCCAAAGGTTCTAAGCTTGAAGTACAGCAATACCCAGGCCAGCCCCAGCTCCAGAGCCAGAAACAGCAGCATGAAGCCCAGGCTAAGGAAAAACTGGGCATGAGACAGAGAAAGGGCGGAGTGCGTCATAATGAGCGCTAGTGTAGGGTGAATTGGCTTACAAACGCCACAATACTACCTCAAGTTACTACGCCAGTTTTTGCAAGCTGTTCAAGGGACAAATACCCCTCTAAAACAAGAACGTGGCAAAATGGCCGATTAGTCTGTCGGCTTCTTTATTTCAAACGTGTATGACCTCTGACACCACTCCCGCTCCCGTATCTAATTTTCTGCGCACGATCATCGACCAGGATCTGAGCGCTGGCCGTTACGCACAAAAGACCTGGGCCGGTCAACCGGGCCCGGCAAGCACCCAGGAAGGGGCGGCTGTTGATGCCGCGCGTATTCGTACGCGCTTCCCCCCCGAACCCAATGGCTATCTGCACATTGGGCACGCCAAAAGCATCTGTTTGAACTTCGGATTGGCCAGCGACTACCAGGGCGCCTGCCACCTGCGTTTTGACGACACCAACCCTGAGAAAGAAGAACAGGAATACGTGGACGCCATTATCGACATGGTGAAATGGCTGGGCTTTGACTGGACCTTCAAGAAAGAAGAAAACCTGTACTTTGCCAGCGACTACTTTGATTACATGTACCAGTTTGCCGAAGCACTGGTAAATGCGGGTCATGCCTATGTTGACGAGCAAAGCGCTGAAGAAATGCGCACTAACCGGGGCACCCTGACCGAAAAAGGCGTGAACTCGCCCTGGCGCGACCGCCCTGCCGAGGAATCCATCAAGCTGCTGCGCGAAATGCGCGACGGCAAGCACCCCGATGGCAGCATGGCCCTGCGCGCCAAGATTGATATGGGCTCGCCCAATATCAATATGCGCGACCCGGTCATGTACCGTATCCGCCATGCCGAACACCATCGTACCGGCGACAAATGGTGCATCTACCCCATGTACAGCTGGGCACACCCCGTGGAAGACGCGCTCGAGCGCATCACCCACAGCCTGTGCACCCTGGAATTCGAAGACCAGCGCCCCTTCTACAACTGGATTCTGGAGCGCCTGGTCGAGCTGGGTCAGTTATCCGACCCGCTGCCCAAGCAGTACGAGTTCTCGCGTCTGAACCTGTCCTATGTGGTGACCAGCAAGCGCAAGCTGCGCCAGCTGGTTCAGGAAAACCATGTGTCCGGTTGGGATGATCCGCGCATGCCCACCCTGGCCGGTTTGCGCCGCCGTGGCTACAGCGCCGGTGCCATTCGTCTGTTCACGGACCGTCTGGGTGTGTCCAAAGCCGCCCAGCACGTGGACTACAGCCTGCTGGAACAAGCCCTGCGCGATGATCTGGACCCGGTGGCCGACCGCAGCGTTGCCATTCTGGACCCGATCGAACTGATCATTACCAATTACCCGGAAGGCCAAACCGAGCTGTGTCACGCACCGCGCAATCCGCACAATCCGGAGGCTGGCCAACGCGAGTTCCCCTTCTCCGGTCGCCTGTACATTGAACGCGAGGACTTCAAGGAAGAGCCGCCTAAAAAGTACTTCCGTCTGTTCCCCGGCAATACCGTGCGTCTGAAGTACGGCTATGTGGTGCGTTGCACTGGCTGCGTCAAGGACGAGCAAGGCAATGTCACCCAGGTGCTGGCTGAATACCTGCCCGACACCAAGAGCGGCACGCCCGGTGCGGACTCGGTCAAGGTCAAGGGCAATATCACCTGGATCAGCGCTGAGCACGCCATTGCGGCCGAGATTCGTCTGTACGACCGTCTCTTTGCCCATCCTCAGCCCGATGCGGCCGACCAGGACTTCCTGGAGCACATCAACCCGAACTCGCTGCGCGTGATTCAGGGCTGGCTGGAACCCGGCACCAAGGCCACGCCCGATGCCCGCTGGCAGTTTGAACGCCTGGGCTACTTTGTGGCGGACCGTGTGGACTCCACCCCGGAAAAACCCGTTCTTAACCGCACCACGACTCTGAAAGACACCTGGGTCTAAGGCTATTAACGTGAACGATCAGACTCATGCCAAAGGGCCACAGGCCCTGGATTTCAAAAGCGCCACACTGTACGCCGTACGGGTGGTGCTGCGCTCGGCTGACACGGCCGAGCAGTTAGCCGCTCTGTCTCAACGCATGAAAGACGCTGGCTCCTTCTTTGAGGACGAGCCCGTCGTCATTGATGCCAGCGCCATTGACGCGCCAGTGGATTGGGCCACGCTGGTTGCCGCTTTGCGTGAGCACAAGCTGCACCCTGTGGGCATCATTGCCCACCCTGACCATGCGGATAACGCCATCGACAGTGGCTTGCCACACGTCGAACTGTCCAATCCACCTGCCCGCCCACAAGCTCAGGCAGCACCGGACAAGGAAGTGCCTGTGTTGTCGCAAGCGGCCCAGCAAGAAGCCCCCGCGGCGGCCGCCCCGCCACCGCCCGCCATTGCTCCGGCTGCGCTCATCATCAACCGTCAGCTGCGTTCCGGCCAGCGCATCTACGCGCGCCACACGGACCTGATCGTGATCGGTGCCGTCAGCCAAGGTGCGGAAGTGGTGGCCGATGGCAATATCCACGTCTACGGCCCACTACGCGGCAAGGCCATGGCCGGTGCCCGTGGCGATGCGAAAGCACGCATCTTCACCACTGAACTGGACCCGGAACTGATCGCCATTGCCGGTGTGTATCGCATTATTGAAACGCGACTGGATGCGCAACTGCGCAACAAGCCCGTTGTCGTCACGCTGGAAGACGACACGCTCAGATTTGATCCCCTGAGCTCCTGACAGTACAAGGCGCCGGCATTTGCCGGCGCTTTTTATAGTGGCTTGCACCTATAGCCCGCATGAGAGCAAGCAAGTGCAAGCGCAACCGTGTAAGCTGACACGGAACAAAGCAATTGATATGTTTTGTTTCTAAGCAGTAGGCTAAGTGGCAGAACGGATGTCAAAATTAGGCCCGTTATGCTTTACGATTATGTGACTTGAAAAACAAAGGAATCCGATTGTCATGGCGCGTATAGTTGTAGTGACCTCCGGCAAGGGTGGCGTGGGCAAAACCACCACCAGTGCCAGTTTTGCATCTGGTCTTGCGATGCGCGGTCACAAGACCGTGGTCATCGACTTTGACGTCGGCTTGCGCAACCTGGACTTGATCATGGGTTGCGAGCGACGCGTGGTGTATGACTTCGTCAATGTGATCCAGGGCGAAGCAACATTGAACCAGGCCCTGATCCGTGACAAACAGCTGGAAAATCTGTTCATCCTGCCCGCTTCCCAGACGCGTGACAAAGACGCCCTGACCCGCGAAGGCGTGGAGAAAGTACTGGAAGAGCTCAAGGGCATGGGCTTTGAATACATTGTGTGCGACTCGCCCGCAGGTATCGAAACCGGCGCCTTGATGGCCTCCTACTTTGCAGACGATGCACTGGTTGTGACCAACCCCGAAGTGTCTTCGGTTCGTGACTCGGACCGCATCCTGGGCATTCTGGCCGCCAAATCGCGCCGTGGTGAACAGGGCAAAGAGCCCATCAAAGAATATTTGCTGCTAACCCGCTACAGCCCCAAACGTGTGTCGGATGGCGAAATGCTGTCCCTGCAAGACGTTGAAGATATCTTGCGCATCAAACTGATTGGGGTCACCCCCGAGTCGGAAACCGTGCTGCAGGCATCCAACCAAGGAGTACCCGTTATCCATATCAAGGAAAGTGATGTGTCCCAGGCCTATCAGGACATCGTAGATCGTTACCTGGGTGGCGAAAAACCATTGCGTTTTGTGGATTACGAAAAGCCAGGTCTGTTCAAGCGCCTGTTCGGAGGAAAGTGATATGTCTTTCCTGTCCTTCCTGCTCGGTCACAAGAAAACGTCGGCAACAGTTGCCAAGGACCGTCTGCAACTGATCCTTATTAACGAACGTGGCCAAGGGGGTGTTGCCCCGGACTACTTGCCCCGCTTGCAAAAAGAGCTGGTCGAAGTGATCTCGCGCTACGTGAAGATTAATCCCGATGACATCAAGGTGAACCTTGATCGCCAGGACTCGCTGGAAGTGCTGGAAGTCAAAATAGAAATGCCGCAAATTGATGCCAGCGCGCTGGAAAACAAGTAAAGCGTCGCTGACAGGCAAACCCTTGCTGCTTGAAATGGCCATCCTTTCGGATGGCCATTTTCTTGGCTGTTCCCTATACCAAAAGCATTACGCAAAACACCCGCCAAGGCTGGTGCAATGCGGCTAGGCGGCTAATAGATAAGGTACAATTTTGCCTTGGTAATCGGCCAGTTCCGATTTTTCTTCGCGCCAGAGATGGCAAGTGGTGCCATCCAATGCCCCCCAAAGGCCTGGCTTATTGACCCATGCGGAGGGAATCATGACCGAGCTCGGTCAGATGGCACGTCTTGTGCCCGCTCACCCCCAGCTTCCTGTTAGCGCCTACTTTGACCACGCTCTGTTCGAGCGCGAACAAGAGCGTATTTTTCAGCAATCGGCCTTGTATGTCGGCAATGAAAAGCTCGTTCCCGAACCCGGCGACTGGCGCACCCTGATTCAGGAAAACGCTGCCCGTACACTGATACGCAGCCAACACGGCGTAGAACTGCTCTCCAACGTCTGCAGACACCGTCAGGCCCTGATGCTGGGTGGCATGCCCGGCCAGCCCAGGCAGGCCAACCACGGCTCCCTGAGCAGCACTGGAGGCAATATTGTCTGCCCCCTGCACAACTGGACCTATAACGCCCAAGGCGATTTACTGGCGGCACCCCGCTTCAAGGACAAGCCCTGTCTGAACCTGGAGCGCTATCCCTTGCGCGATTGCCATGGCCTGCTGTTTGAAGGCCCGCGCAATCCTGCCAGGGATATGGCTGCCTTGTTCAGCCGCCCCGAGTTCGACTTTCAGGACTATGTGCTGGATCACGTCGAAATCCACCAGTGCAACTACAACTGGAAGACCTTTATCGAGGTCTATCTGGAGGACTATCACGTCGCCCCCTTCCACCCCGGCCTGGGTCAGTTCGTAACCTGTGACGATCTGGAGTGGGAGTTCAGCGACTGGTACAGCCTGCAGCGAGTCGGTGTGCACCAAGCCCTGGCCAATCCGGGCTCACCTACCTATCGCCAATGGCATGACGCTCTGCTGGCCTACCGCCAGGGCGAAGCGCCGGACTTCGGTGCCGTCTGGGTGACCTACTTCCCCACCCACATGATCGAAATCTATCCTCATGTGCTGGTGCTCTCCACGCTCTACCCCAAGGGGCCGCAGGAAACCATGAATGTGGTGGAGTTCTACTACCCGGAGGACATCGTGGCCTTCGAGCGTGACTTTGTCGAAGCGCAGCGCGCCGCCTATATGGAAACGGCAGTGGAGGACGACGAGATTGCCGAGCGCATGGATGCGGGTCGCCGTGCCCTGATGGAGCGTGGAGTCTGCGAAGTGGGGCCCTACCAGTCACCACTGGAGGACGGCATGGAACACTTTCACGAATGGTATCGCTCCATGATGGACGAGGACCGCCGACCATAAGGCACAAGTCTGTTGTTGATAGAGCCCATAAAAAAGCCTCAAAGTCGGGACTCCTGTCCCAAGCTTTGAGGCTTTTGTTCCGATGAGCGTTTCAGCTCAGCCAGAAAATTTGAATTTAGCGGTTCTTGCCGACCTGATCGCCGATTACGCCACCAATCGCAGCGCCACCAACCGTACCCAGAATGCCACCATTTGTGATGACTGCACCAGCCACACCACCCAGACCAGCGCCAGTTACGGCACCCTTTTGACGTTTGCTCATTCCATCCCAGGAAGAGCAGCCCGCCATCACGACGGCCAGAACCGTGGCCATACCCACTTTAGTGATAGTCGTCATTTTCATCCGTAAACCTCCGTGAAGTATCCGTGCTTAACACGGCGTTAAAGGCTATCTTCACCCTCTGGAGCCGATTAGTCCAGACCCTATTGTTAGGCAACGCAACAGATGTAATTCAGCTTTTGTTCAGTTTATTTGATCAGGGCCAGAACCTGCTTGAATGCAGGGTTAGCCGGAGTTTCCAGCCACTCAAACATGGCCATTTCGGCGCTAACGCGCTCCAATCCATGCATCGCCCAGCGATCCCAGGCGGCCTGCCGGGAATCGGGATGGCGCGAGCCTACGCAGTCCCCGACCAGCACGGGCTCATAACCACGCTCCATCAAACCCAGGCCAGTTTGTAACACACACACGTGAGACTCTGTACCCAGTAACAAGACTCGTGTGCGTCCTACCGGCAAAGCGGGCAAAAAATCGGCTTCGCGTGTGGCATCGAAGTGGGTTTTATGCAGCACTTTATCAATATGGGGCAGCAGGGAGGCGTCGGTCGGGCCGATTTTCTCGGCCCAATGCTCGGTTGCCAGAACCGGCACCCCTAAAAGGCGAGCCGCCTGTGCAAATTTCCCGGCCCGCTCGACCAAGGCTTGGTGGTCTGCAATGGCGGGCAAAAGCCCGGTTTGCATATCAACAATCAGGACGAAAGACTGGTGGGCATTGAGCACAGGCATGGCACTTTCCTTATTTCAGGGATTTGTAGCGGATACGACGAGGTTTGGCAGCATCTTCGCCCAGACGTTTTTTCTTGTCTGCTTCGTATTCCTGATAGTTGCCATCGAAGAATACAACCTGCGAATCACCCTCAAAAGCCAGAATATGGGTGGCGATACGGTCCAGGAACCAGCGATCGTGGCTGATCACCATGACCGAGCCGGCAAACTCCAGCAAGGCATCTTCCAGGGCACGCAGGGTTTCCACGTCCAGGTCGTTGGACGGTTCGTCCAGCAGCAGGACGTTGCCACCGGCAATCAGGGTCTTGGCCAGGTGTAGACGACCACGCTCCCCGCCGGACAGATTGCCCACGATCTTGTTCTGATCCGCACCCTTGAAGTTGAAGCGACCCAGGTAAGCACGTGATGGCATCTCAAAGCGGCCCACGGTCAGCAGGTCAGCACCGTCAGCGATCGCGTCAAAGACGGTCTTTTCATTGGCCAGCGCATCACGTGACTGATCCACATAAGCCAGCTTGACGGTCTGGCCCAGTTTGACGGTACCGGAATCAGGCTGCTCTTTACCGGCCAGCATGCGGAACAAGGTGGACTTACCGGCACCGTTAGGACCAATAATCCCGACGATGGCACCAGCTGGCACCTTGAAGCTCAGGTTATCGATCAACAGACGATCGCCATAGCCTTTGCTGACATTTTCAAATTCAATCACTTCGTTACCCAGACGCTCGGCCACAGGAATAAAGATTTCCTGGGTCTCATTGCGCTTCTGGTATTCGTGCGAGGACAGTTCCTCGAAGCGGGCCAGACGAGCCTTGGCTTTGGCCTGACGCCCCTTGGGGTTCTGACGCACCCACTCCAGCTCTTTCTTGATGGTGCGCTGACGAGCACTTTCCGAAGCCTCTTCCTGCTTCAGACGATCGTCCTTTTGCTCCAGCCAGGAACTGTAGTTGCCCTTCCAGGGGATACCGTGACCACGGTCCAGCTCCAGAATCCACTCGGCGGCGTTATCCAGGAAGTAACGATCGTGCGTTACCGCCACAACGGTGCCGGGGAACTGGCGCAGGAACACTTCCAGCCAGTCCACGCTTTCCGCGTCCAGGTGGTTGGTTGGCTCATCCAGCAGCAACATGTCGGGCTTGGATAGCAGCAACTGGCACAGGGCCACGCGACGCTTTTCACCACCGGACAGGTTGGCAATGGAGGCATCCCAAGGTGGCAGACGCAGCGCATCGGCCGCAATTTCCATCTGGGTTTCGATATCGTCCGCCCCGCTGGTCGCGGCGGCCGCAATAATGGATTCCAGCTCGGCCTGCTCGGCGGCCAGAGCGTCAAAGTCCGCATCGGGCTCGGCGTATTCGGCGTAGACTTGCTCCAGACGCTGACGCGCCTCGAATACCTGGCCCAAACCGGCCTGCACGGCTTCGCGCACGCTGTGTTCCGGGTTCAGTTGAGGTTCTTGTGGCAGGTAACCGATTTTGATCCCCGCCATGGGGACGGCTTCGCCCTCGATCTCGGTATCTACCCCGGCCATGATCTTGAGCAAGGTGGATTTACCCGAGCCGTTCAGGCCCAGCACACCAATCTTGGCACCTGGAAAAAAAGACAAGGAGATATTGCGCAGAATCTGCCGCTTGGGCGGCACAATTTTGCCTACGCGGTTCATCGAATAAACGTATTGAGCCATATAAACCTAAAAAGGAAAAACAGGTCGTGTTCGGAAAACTGGGATTGTAGGCGTTTGGCGCCCAAAAGGTGCGCTTCTGCCCCGACCAGAACGAAACACCCGGCCTGAGTACAGGCCTGTCTCAGGTAATATACTCATTTTTGTCGACAATCCAAAAACGCCATGCCCACACCTGACGCCCCTGAACTTGTATTTACCACCGAAGAGATCGAAACCCTGGGTCGCACTGCCGATGCACTAAGCGCCTACCTGGGTCGTGCCGTACTGGCCGAGATCGTGGGCGCGGAAGAAACCGGCTTTGAATGGGTCATCTTTGCCATGCCCCTGGACAAGAACGAGGACGAAAGTGAATTCACGGTTGTACAGGTAGGCGGCGAACAGGCCCGCATCGTGGGCAACCGCGGTGGTCTGGACCCCAAGGACAATGCTGTCTACGCCTGCCGCTACCTCTGGGCCATCCAGTTAAGCGATGCCGAGCCCGTGCGCTTTATCAAAGTGGACGAGGAAGGTGAGGAAGTCGCCTGGACTGAAACCCTGGAAGAGTTGCTGCCTTTCGCCTTGAGCGAAGATGCCTTCGCCCCCGAAGACGATACGGATGAAGACGACGACGAGGACGATGATGACAGCCCGGAGCCGGGCGTGCACGGTCATACCCTGCACTGATCGCACTCAGGCCCGCTGCTTGTCCCGCAGATACAAAGCAAGCCCTACTGGCCACATCAGGCCCACCAGCATGCAGGAAGCGATCCCCTTCAGACCGTAACCAGCGGGTGGCTTGCGCCCGCTGGCTCGTAAATGCAGCCCAAAGCGGGTGTAACGCGCGGCAGCCATCAAGAAAGCCTTGGGTTCGTAACGAAACCAGGGCAGACACTTCACCACTGTATCCTGTGCCAGCAGCCACAAGCCCAATGCGTGCTGCTGGCTGGTCTTGCCTTGTACCGACAAAGAGTCCGGGCTGTCGTGGTAGACGCGGAACACGGTATTTACAAAGCGGTTCTTGTAGCCCGCTCGGGCAATCGCCCGCCACACCAGGCTTTCAGGCACAAAGCCTTCGATCTGATCGGGAAAGGGAAACTTGCGCAGCACGGCGGTACTCAAGCAACCGAACTTTTCACCCCGCACATGGTAGCGAAAGCTCATGTCCAAGGAGCTGGCATCAAAGACATCCTGGGGAAACATATCCCCGACGACCTTGCCATCGGGACGCACACACAGGCCCGTAATGCCGGCATAGCCCGCTCGTTCTGATACGGGGATGTCGGCCCAGATCTGCGCCATATCGTAGAGCGCATTGACCAGCAAGGTGTCATCACTGTCCAAAGCAACGACCAATTCGCCCTGGGCCAGGGCCACGCCATGATTGAAAGCCGCCTTCTTGTGACGATTTTCCTGCCAGGCATAGTGAATCGGAAAGGAGGCCTGCTGTTGCCAGCCCTCTACCAGTTCCCGCGTGCCATCCGTGGAGCCGTCATCCACCACAACCCACTCGAAGTCCTGGCAGGTTTGCTCGCACAATGAACGGTAGACGCGCTCCAGGGTATGAGCACGGTTATAACTCGGTGTCAGGACAGTGAATAAATGGCGCCATTCCATGAGCTAATGTCCCCCAACTAGGCAATCAGCCGTTTTGATTATTGTTACGGGCAACTCTTACATCTGCATAAAGATGACACCATCATAAGGCAAGCTTCTCGCTGTACAAGGCACTATCTGCAACACTTTTTCTGAACCCGCAGAAAAACCAAACGCGCACAAAAAAACCACAGGCAAGCCTGTGGTTTTTTTGCTGCTGGGTGTGATTTCAAGCTGAAAAATCAGGTTTCTGCTTGTACACCGCTCAAGCCAGACACTTAGACGCGCTTGACCTTTTCCAGCATTTTGAAAACGCCCTTGGGTGCGCGCACAAACAGACGTTTGAATGCTTTACCCAGGCAACGACGCTCCAGCGTGTTGCGGCGAGTGCGTTTGATTTCCGCCATGGTGATCTCCGATCTTAATGTAAGCCCTGCCGGATGATCCCGACAAAAGCGCAATAGCTAACCAGAAATTCTACCGTAATCCGCGTTAAGATACAAAGGCTAGAGTGTGCATCCCCGGCAACACCTTGCTGGCATGCACCGCTCTCACTGGCGCATGGGGCCTGTTTGACAGGCCTTTTCGCTGCCGCTTCCCTACCCTGCCCTCTCCAGAAAGCCGACCTTGCCATGAGCTCAGAAATTCGCATTTTTGGCGCCCGCCAGAACACTCTGAAAAACCTGAATGTACGTATCAAAACGGGCGAGTTACTGGTTATTACCGGCGTTTCAGGTTCAGGCAAAAGCTCGCTGGCCTTTGATACCCTGTATGCAGAGGGGCAACGGCGCTATGTGGAAACCTTTTCTCCCTATGCGCGCCAGTTCCTGGACCGCATGGACAAGCCCCAGGTCGACCGCATTGAAGGCATCTTGCCCGCCATTGCCATTGACCAGGTGAACCCGGTGCGCAACTCGCGCAGTACCGTGGGCACCATGACGGAGCTGAACGATTACATCAAGCTGCTGTACGCCCGTCTGGGCGAGCTGTATTGCCGCCAGTGCGCCCAGCCTGTGCGCCGCGACAATGCCGACAGCATCGCCAAGCAGATTCGCAAGCTGGCAGAGGACCACGATGACCCACGCCTGGTTCTGACCTTTGCCGTCAAGGTTCCGGCCAACTTCACGCAGCAAGAAATTGAAACCTTGCTGCATCAGCAGGGCTACACCCGCCTGCACCACGAAGAAACCCAATCCATCACGCCCAGCAGCACGAAAAAGGGCAAAAGCAGCAAAGCCGCTCCTACAGAACAAAAGCTCCTCTATGTGATTCAGGACCGCTTCCGTGCCAGCACGGTCGAGCCAGAACGTTTCATGGAAGCTATCGAAGCGGCCTTGCGTCACGGCCAGGGCAAGCTGACGGTATATGCCTCGGCCAGCGCCGATGGCCCCGAAACCGCCTGGAGTTTCAGCCAGGGCCTGCACTGTGCCCAATGCGATATTGAATACAGCACGCCGGTCGCCAGCACTTTCTCCTTTAACTCGCCCTTGGGTGCATGTGAGTCCTGCCGTGGCTTTGGCCGCGTGATGGGTATTGATTACGGTCTGGTCGTTCCTGACCCCAGCAAAAGCCTGCTGGAAGGTGCGATCCGCCCTTGGCAGACAGCCAGCTACAAAGAATGTCAGGTCGAGATGGAGCGCTACGCTCCGGCGGCGGGTGTGCGTCTGAGCGTGCCCTGGAAGGACTTGAGCCAGGAGGAGCGCGACTGGGTGATTAACGGCACCCCGGACTGGAAAGGCGGCAATCAGGCCTGGAAAACCCAGTGGTACGGCGCACAGCGCTTTTTCGACTGGCTGGAATCGCGCGCTTACAAGATGCACGTGCGTGTACTGCTGTCCAAATACCGCAGCTACACCACCTGCCCGGCCTGCGCAGGCTCTCGTCTGAAACCCGAAGCCAGCCTGTGGCGCGTGGGTGATCAGGCAGCGCCCGCCGACTCCCGCTATCCACGCTTCATGCCCGTGCATTCCAACTGGCTGCGCGAGCAACTGGATGCCATGCCCGGCCTGAGCGTCCCGGACCTGATGCGTCTGCCTATTGAGCATGTACGTACCTTCTTCCGTGGTCTGCACTTTGGCGACGCGCGCGATGCGGCCATTGACCTGCTCCTGAAAGAAACCCTATCCCGCCTGGATTATCTGTGCGATGTGGGCCTGTCCTATTTGTCCCTGGACCGCCAGAGCCGCACCCTGTCTGGCGGCGAAGTACAGCGTATCAACCTGACCACAGCACTGGGCACCTCGCTGGTGAACACCTTATTCGTACTGGATGAGCCCTCGATTGGCCTGCACCCGCGCGACATGCACCGCATTATTGAAGTGATGCACCGTCTGCGCGGCAATGGCAACACGCTGGTGGTGGTTGAGCACGACCCGCAAGTGATGGTGGCAGCCGACCGTATTCTGGACATGGGACCCGGCCCTGGCGAGCGTGGCGGTCAGATTCTGTTTGATGGTTCGCCCCAAGCCTTGCGCGGCGCGGAAACGCTGACAGGCCGCTACCTGAGTGGCGAGCTCAGCATCGAATCGCCCCGCCCTATGCCGGTGGCCGAAAACACGCCCCGCCTGCTGCTGGAAGACGTCAGCGCGCACAATCTGCGCCATATCTCGGTGTCCATTCCACTGGGCCGTCTGGTCTGCGTGACGGGCGTCTCCGGCTCGGGCAAATCCACGCTGATTCAGGACGTGCTCTACCCGGCCATCCTGAAACAACAAGGCAAACCAACGGAAGCCCCTGGCCCTTACGGTGCCCTGCTGGGTGCCGAGCAGATTGCCGAAGTGGTGATGGTGGACCAGACGCCTATTGGCAAGACGGCCCGCTCCAACCCGGCCAGCTATGTCGGTGCCTTTGACCCTATCCGCAAGCTCTTCGCCCAGGCCCCGCTGTCCAAAGAACGTAGCTACACGCCCGGCACCTTCAGCTTCAATAGTGGCGATGGCCGCTGTCCAACTTGCGGCGGCACAGGCTTTGAACATATCGAAATGCAGTTCCTGTCCGATGTGTACCTGCGCTGTCCGGATTGCGATGGCAAGCGCTTCCGCCCCGAAGTGCTGGAAGTGCGTATCGAACACTTTGGTCGCAGCGCCTCGATTGACGAGGTACTGGACATGACCGTACATCAGGCCATGGAGTTCTTTGAAGGCCTGCGCGATGTGCAAACCGGCCTGGCGCCACTGGCCGATGTGGGTCTGGATTACCTGAAACTGGGCCAGCCTGTGCCCACACTCTCGGGCGGTGAGGCACAGCGCTTGAAACTGGCGGCTTATCTGGCCCAGGCCTCGCGCACCCGTCTAAGCCAGGTGAAAGTTGCCAAGAAAGGCAATCTGTTCCTGTTTGACGAGCCCACTACCGGCCTGCACTTTGACGATATTGCCCGCCTGATGCGCGCCTTCCGCAAGCTGCTGGCCGCCGGTCACAGCCTGCTGATTATTGAGCACAATCTGGACCTGATCCGCGCGGCAGACTGGATTATTGATCTAGGCCCTGAAGGTGGCGAGCATGGCGGTCAATTGCTGGGCGCGGGTACGCCTGGCGACATCATGGCGCTGGAGCAATCGCACACTGGCCATGCCTTGAAAGAGTATGAGCAAGCCATTCTGGGCAAGGGCTCGGCCCTGTTCCAGGAGCCCGAGGTGGACTACCAGGTCAGCTCCGGCGGCAGCAACGATGGCCAGATCGCCATCCTGAATGCGCGCGAGCACAATCTGAAGAATATCTCGGTGCACATCCCGCACAACACCTTCACAGTCGTGACGGGCGTATCCGGTTCGGGCAAATCGACCCTGGCCTTCGACATTCTGTTTAACGAAGGTCAGCGCCGCTACCTGGAGTCCCTGAACGCCTATGCACGTGCGATTGTGCAGCCTGCCGGTCAGCCTGATGTAGACGCGATCTACGGTATTCCGCCTACCGTTGCCATTGAGCAGCGCACCAGCCGCGGGGGTCGCAAGTCCACCGTGGCCACCATGACGGAAATCCACCACTTCCTGCGCTTACTGTATGTGAAACTGGCTACCCAATACTGCCCGGACTGCCATGTGCCTGTGGCCCCGCAGACCGCCGAGCAAATCGCCGCACAACTGCTGCGTGATCACAAGGGTGAGCATATTGGTTTGCTGGCTCCGCTGGTCACCGCTCGCAAGGGTTACTACACCGACTTGGCCAAATGGGCGCAGGGCAAGGGCTACACCCATTTGCGTGTGGATGGCGAGTTCATCCCCGTCAACCCTTGGCCCCGTTTGGATCGTTACAGCGAACATACGCTGGAACTGCCGGTGGCCGATCTGATCATTGACCCTCGCCACGAACTGCAACTGCGCCAAGCCATACGCGAAGCGCTGGAACTGGGTCACGGTTCCTTTAGTGTGCTGGCTCCATTGACACCATCAGGTTCCATGTCGCTGGAGCAACGCCGACAAGGTCAACCGCTATCCAATGCCAGCCAGCAACATTTCTCCGTCAAACGGGCCTGCCCCTGCTGCGGCACCAGCTTCCCCGAGCCGGACCCACGCATGTTCTCCTACAACTCCAAGCATGGCTGGTGCAAGGACTGCTTTGGTACAGGCTTGAAGCTGACCGGCTTCGACCAGGAACAAACGGGCGAGGAAAACAGCTGGAACAACGGCTACGACGGCGAAGCCGTGGAATGCCCAAGCTGCCACGGCCAGCGCTTGAACCCGGTCTCTCTGGCATTTGAATGGCGCGACCAATCCATTGCCAAGCTGGCCGGTTTGCCCGTGGACGAAGCACAGACCTTTTTTGGCAGCCTGAACATGAGTGGCCGCGAAGCCGATATTGCGCGCGATATTCTGAACGAGATACGCAGCCGTCTGGACTTCATGCACGAAGTGGGCCTGGGTTATCTGGCGCTGGATCGCGCTGCCCCCACCTTGTCGGGTGGCGAGGCCCAACGTATCCGTCTGGCCGCCCAGTTGGGGTCGAACCTGCAGGGCGTGTGCTATGTGCTGGACGAACCCACCATTGGCCTGCACCCGCGTGATAACCAGATTCTGCTGAACGCCATGGCACGCCTGGAAGGCAATGGCAATACGCTGGTGGTTGTCGAACACGATGAAGACACCATACGCCGTGCCCAGCACATTATTGATATGGGCCCCGGTGCCGGTAAACGCGGCGGTGAAGTCATCGCCCAGGGCACACTGGCAGAAATTGAGGCCAACCCCAATTCGCTGACTGGCCGCTATCTGCGCGAGCCGCTCAAACACCCCATGCAGGCACGCCGTCCCGTTCAGGCCGATGCGCCCATGCTGACGGTACACGATGCCAGCCTGCACAACCTGAACAAGGTCCAGGCCGGTATTCCGCTGGGCAAGCTCAGTCTTGTAACGGGCGTATCGGGTTCCGGTAAATCCACCTTTGCCCGCGATGTGCTGCTGGATAATTTGCAGCGCGTTGTCGGCAGCAAAGAAAAACCGGTGTGGCAGGGTTGTTCCAACATCAGCGGCTGGGAAAGCCTGGACCGCGTGCTGGAAGTGGACCAGACCCCGATTGGCAAAACCCCCCGCTCCTGCCCGGCCACCTATATCGGCTTCTGGGACGAGGTGCGCAAACTGTTTGCCAACACCAACGATGCCCGTCTGCGCGGCTGGAGCGCCTCACGCTTCTCCTTTAACACCGGCGATGGTCGCTGCCCCTTGTGCGAAGGCCAGGGCATGCGCACCCTGGAAATGAGCTTCCTGCCGGACGTGAAAGTGCCTTGTGACGCCTGCCACGGCCAGCGCTTCAATCCCGAAACACTGGCGGTGACCTGGCGCGACGTCTCCGCCGGTCAGCTTTTGCAAATGGATGTGGATGAGGCGGTTGAATACTTTGCCGCACATCCTAAAATATTGCGCCCCCTGCAGCTGATGCAAAGCGTGGGCCTGGGTTATCTGACTTTGGGTCAGCCCTCCCCCACCCTGTCCGGTGGCGAGGCGCAGCGCGTCAAGCTGGTCAGCGAACTGGTCAAGGCTCGCCTGGACGAAGGTCTGACCCGTACCGGCCGCGCCTACAAGGCTCCACACACCCTATACGTGCTGGATGAGCCTAGCGTGGGCCTGTCCATGGCGGATGTGGAAAAGCTGATTGTGGTACTGCACCGACTGGTTGATGCCGGTCATACCGTGCTGGTGATTGAACATAATCTGGATTTGATTGCCGAAGCAGACTGGATTGTCGATCTGGGCCCCGAAGGCGGCTCGGGTGGCGGCAGGCTGGTGGTGCAGGGCACCCCGGATCAGGTACAGGCCAACCATGCCTCGCATACCGGCATGGCCTTGGCGGAATTTTTAAAGGAACACGGCGCATGTATGGCCGATTTGAAGACAGACTAAAAGGCTATGCGCTGGAAATGCAGGGCTACATGGGCCATATCCAGGCTCGTAGTCCTGAAGACTTAAGTACTGCTTTTGAAAAAATCGAACAGGCTCGTCAGGCCGGCCACTGGGTGGCCCTGGCACTGGATTACGAACTGGCCGAGCTGTTCGAACCCCGTCTGCCTGCTCGAGAGGCGGCGACCCATGCTCCCCTGAACGCGCTGGTGTTTGAGCAGGCGCAGGAAGTGGCTTTATGGGATAGTCAGGCAAAGCCCGAGTTGAAAGTCAGCCTGCAAATCAGTCAGCAAGACTACCGGGATGCACTGACCCAAGTTCAGCAAGGCTTGCAAGCCGGGGATTTTTACCAGATCAACTACACCATGCCGCTGAGCATTCAAACCGGCATGGCACCGCGTGATCTCTATACCGCACTGGCCAGCCGTCACCCGGTAGCCTACGCTGCGTATCTGGATTTGGGTGATCGTCATATCCTGTCGCTTTCGCCTGAACTGTTTCTGGAAAAACGTGGCAGCACCGTGCGGACCCGCCCCATGAAAGGCACACGCCCGCGCGATACCGACCCTGTTCAAGATCAGAACAATGCCCAGGAGCTGCAAAGCAGCCTGAAAGACCGGGCTGAAAACCTGATGATTGTGGATTTGCTGCGCAACGATCTGGGTCAGGTAGCCCGCACCGGCACTGTACAAACCACCAGCCTGTTCGATGTAGAGCAATATGCCTCGGTCTGGACCATGACTTCCAGCATTCAGGCCGACGTAGAGCCGGATTGCAGCCTGGAGACCCTGCTGCGCGCCCTGTTCCCCTGTGGTTCGATTACCGGCGCCCCCAAGCTGGCTGCCATGCAATGCATACGCCAGTTAGAAACGCAGCGACGCGGTATTTACTGCGGCTCGGTGGGTTATCTCAGCCCCCAGGGCGATCTGTCCCTGAATGTCAGCATCCGCAGTCTGGAACTGGACAATCACGGCCAAGGAAGGTTTGGCGTGGGCGGTGGCATTGTGCTGGACTCGGACCCGGACCAGGAATGGTTGGAGTGCTTATGGAAAGCACGTGTCTTGCAGGCCCCTGTAACACTGACTTAAAGGCAGCATCATGAGTCAAAGCAAACCTGAATTGATAGAAACCTTGCGGGTAGACGCGGACGGCCAGATCCCCCTGCTGGAACTGCACCTGGAACGCGTGGCGCGCAGTTGCGCGGAACTGGGCTACGACTGGGACGCCCAGACCTGGCTGCAAGCCATGCATACGGCGCTGGGCCAGGC
Organism: Alcaligenes sp. AB3; assembly: GCF_031844565.1. NCBI lineage: Bacteria > Pseudomonadati > Pseudomonadota > Betaproteobacteria > Burkholderiales > Alcaligenaceae > Alcaligenes > Alcaligenes sp. AB3. Next base: position 420,414 of record NZ_JAUZVM010000002.1, on the reverse strand, counting down.
TCCCGTCAATACTCCCTTGCGGCTACGCATTCTATGGAACGCAAAAGCCAGTGCGAAAGCCGAGGCACAGGCCTTGCCCGCTCTGGAAGGGCCATTGCAACTGTGCCTGTCCAAGACCCCTCTGCCAGCCCAGGATCCGCTACTTTCCCACAAGACCACGCATCGCCCCTGGTATCAGGACGCCGCTGCCCTGCTGGAAAAGCATCCCCAACTCTTTGATGTGATTTTTCTGGATACGCAAAGCCGGGTTTGCGAAGGCAGCCGCAGCAATATCTATATCCAGGATGAGCAGGGTCATTGGTGGACGCCACCCGCACAAGGCTGGCTCCTGCCTGGCGTGCAACGACAGGCGCTTCTGAATAGCGGTCTGGCCCGTGAAACGGAGCTTTTTCTGGATGACTTGCTGCATGCACGGGCGATTCGTGTTTCGAACGCCCTGCGCGGCTGGCAGAACGCCTTACTGATTCAGAATCCGGTTTAAGGCGTAGTCGGCGGCCTGCATCCCCATGCTGGCCGTAATCGTCACTCCGGAACCATAGCCTGCACAGGCCAAACCTTGCAGGGCACCATCGTCAGCCTGGGTCCAGTTTTGTGGCAGGCGGGTTTCCTGCTCGAACCACAAGCAATCCACCCCCATGCGGGGCACACGCTTCAGGGCACGGCCCTGGGCATCGCTGCCACGCGCGAAGCCATGCTGCTTGCGCAGAATCTGACGCAGCTTGCCCAGTAACGCATCATGGCGTGCCACCGACAAATCTCCCCGGCGCAAGCTCAGCGGGTCGGTCTTGCCACCTGCCCCACCACAACTCAACAGGGGCACCTTGCAACGCTTGGCCTGCAAGATCAGGGCGATCTTGGCGCTGGCCTGGTCGGTACAATCCAGAAACACATCGGGACGCTGCTCCATCAGGCTGGCTGCATTGTCCTCGGTAACAAAGTCCTCAATCAATTGCAGCTGGCAGTGTGGATTGATCTGCGCAATGCGCTGGGCCATGGCTTCAATCTTGGCCATGCCCAGGGTGCTGTCCAGAGCAGGCAGTTGGCGGTTGATATTGGATTCGGCAATATTATCCAGATCAATCAAGGTAATCCGGCCCACAGCAGAACGGGCCAAAGCCTCCACCGCCCAGGTGCCTACGCCCCCGATACCCGCCACCATCACATGGGCGGCCGCCAGACGCTCACGCGCTCCGGCTCCATACAAACGATCCAAACCACCGAAGCGGCGTTCGGCATCCATGTTGTGCTGCTCTGTCATGCAATCTGTCCATCACCGGCCCATGCGGCCAAACCCGTTAATTCTACGTCTAATTTCGCCTGCCCAGCCCGCGAAGCAGGCCTTATGCCCTGGTGGCTTGACTGTGCTCTGCCAAATAGCAACACTCATATAAGCAAATTAGTATTTTTCCTTAGTTATCAGCAGCAAAGCCCGCTACAGTGGACTGTGCTTGCTCTACAATTGTCATAGGTTTCAAGCATCTGTGATTTTGGCTTACCACCCCTTTTTGCCGTGAACATCGATTCTATTTCCGCCTCACCTTCCGCCGTACCCACACCGTGCAGCTTTCGTGTCCTGACTGACGAAGAGCGCAACGCCTCTTTGCGTCAATCCCTGGAAGAGGCGCAGTGGTGTGAAAAACAGGACCTGTGGGTCTATGGCTACGGCTCCCTGATCTGGCGTCCCGATTTTGAATTTGCCGAGCAGCGCCAGGCCTTGCTGCGCGGTTACCACCGGGCGCTGTGCTTGTGGTCACGTATCAACCGCGGCACGCCCGAGCAGCCCGGTCTGGTCTTTGGGCTGGATGTAGGTGGTTCTTGCCGGGGCATGGCTTTCCGTATTCCCGCCGAAAGCGTGCCCAAGGTCTTCGATGCTCTATGGCTGCGCGAAATGCCCAGCGGTGCCTATATTCCCCGCTGGTTGCGCTGCCGCACCAGCCAGGGCGATATTCGCGCCCTGGTCTTTACCATGAACCGCAAGACCGACGCTTACGTGCCCCGCATGCCGGACGAACAGCTGCGGCAAGTGGTGTATTCGGCCCAGGGAACCAATGGCCCTTGCATTGAATACGTCATGGAAACCGCCTCGGCGCTGCAACGCTCTAAAATTCTGGATAAACGCCTGCAATCAGTGGTTCAATTACTACAGAGCCAGACTGCACTGCTTAATCCTCAACAAGCCTAAGAGCGCCTCATGTCCCTTGCTGATTTTCGTAACGAATACGAACGCTTTTCGCTGAGCGAAAACGAACTCTGTGCCGATCCTCGCCAGCAATTTCAACGCTGGCTGGATCAGGCGATTGAACTGAAGGAAGTCGAACCCACGGCGATGACGCTGGCCACCGTGAACGCGGAAGGCCGCCCTTCGGCGCGTGTGGTCCTGCTCAAGGGGTACGACGAGCAAGGTCTGGTGTTCTTTACCAATTACGCGTCTCGCAAGGGCACGGATCTGGACCAGAACCCGTGGGCCAGCCTGTCCTTTTTCTGGGCCTCCATGCAACGCCAGGTGCGTTTTGAAGGCCGCATCAGCCGCATCAGTGCGACCGAGTCCGACGAATACTTTCACAGCCGTCCTCTGGGCTCGCGCATTGGTGCCTGGGCCTCGCCACAAAGCCAGCCCATCAGCCGCGCAGAGCTGGATGCCCGTGCCAAGCAGTACACTGAAAGCTTAGGTGAACATCCCGCCCGCCCTGAACACTGGGGTGGCTTCCGACTGACTCCAGACCATGTCGAATTCTGGCAAGGCCGTGCCTCACGCCTGCACGACCGGCTGGTGTTCGACCGCAAGGACCAATCTGACTGGCAGGTGAGCCGACTGGCTCCTTAAGACGTACCCTTGGGTACGCCTGCCCGCAGACTCGATGCAATGACTGTTTTTTCTTCTACCTTCGATAGCGACTTCTTTCGTTCGGCACTGGGCCGTTTCGCCACCGGCGTGACGGTGGTGACCGGAGCCAACAAAGATCACCCGGATCAGGCCATTGGCCTGACCGTCAGCTCCTTTAACTCTGTTTCCCTGGACCCGCCTCTGGTACTGTGGTCGCTGGCCAAGCGCTCCCAGTCCCTGCCGCATTTTGTGGACGGTGCAGGCTATGTGATTCACGTGTTGGGAGCCAGTCAGCTATCGCTGGCCAAGCGTTTTGCCTGGGGCGAACAAGCCGAGCGCTTTCGCGATCACCCCACCAAACGCTCCCCGCACGGCTTGCCCATGCTGGACGACGAGCGTTGCAGTGCCTGGTTCGAGTGCAAGCCTTATGCCGTGCATGAGGCAGGCGACCACCTGATCTTTATCGGTGAAGTCACCCACTGCGAACGCAGCGCCCATCAGCCCCTGATCTACCATGCGGGCGACTTTGACCTGACCCCATCCCTGGCGTGACAGGGTGTTGCAACGCCCCCCTGACGACGGCTGCATGGCGGGAGTACACTACGCCTTTTGCTTTAACGCGCCAATAAGGTCCTGATTCATGGCAAACGATGTCGATTGCATAGTGCTGGGAGCGGGGGTCGTAGGCTTGGCCTGCGCCCGACAAATGGCCCAGCAAGGCATGGAGGTTCTGCTGATCGAGCAAACCGCCAGCATTGGCAATGGCGTCAGTTCGCGCAACTCGGAAGTCATACACGCGGGCATTTACTACACGCCGGGCAGCCTGAAGGCCCGCCTGTGCGTAGAAGGCAAAGCCCGGCTGTATGACTACTGCCAGGAACACCATGTCGACCACGCCCGTTGCGGCAAGCTGATTGTGGCAACTACGCCCGAACAGGAAGCAGACCTGCTGAAATTGCAGGCCCAGGCGCGGGCTTGTGGTGTGGACGACTTGCAGTGGCTGGATGCCGCCCAGGCCCAGGCTCTGGAGCCGGCCTTGAATTGCAGCGCCGCCCTGCTCTCTCCTTCCACCGGCATTGTGGATACCCACGCCTTGATGCTGGCCTTGCAGGGCGATGCGGAGAACCACGGTGCCCAACTGGCCTTCAATACACCCTTTGTCAGTGCGCGTGTCCTGCCCGGACAAGGTTTTGAGGTCCACGTCGGTGGAGCAGAAGCTTTCAGCCTGACGACTACCCACCTGATCAATGCCGCTGGCTTGGGCGCGGTCGCCGCCGCACGCCAGATCGAGGGGCTGGATGCCAGCCATATCCCGAATGCCTATCTGTGCAAAGGCAGCTATTTCTCTTTGACGGGTCGCTCGCCCTTCAAGCACCTGATTTACCCTATGCCCAATAAAGCCGGGCTGGGTGTGCATCTGACGCTGGATCTGGCCGGTCAGGCCCGCTTTGGCCCGGACACGGAATGGGTACAGGACGAGAACTACGATATGGACCCGCAGCGGGGCCAATCTTTTTACGCGGCCGTGCGCGAGTACTGGCCCGCTTTGCCTGATGACAGCCTGAACCCCGCCTATAGCGGTATCCGGCCTAAAATTGTGCCCGCAGGCCATGCGGCAGCCGACTTTGTCTTTTCGGGTCCCGCCGAGCACGGCATACCCGGATTGCTGAATCTGTTCGGCATCGAATCGCCCGGCCTGACCGCGTGTTTAGCGATTGCACAACACAGCCAAGAAACCCTGGCCCAGGCAGCTTAAAAACTTTTCTGAAATCTTTACAATACTGTCGATGAACGATTACATCTTGACCCTATCCTGCCCGGATCGTACCGGCATTGTCCACAGCGTATCGGGCTGGCTGCTTGAGCAGAACGGCAACATTCTTGAGGCACAGCAGTTTGGCGATGCCGCCACCAACCGCTTTTTCCTGCGCATCCAGTTTTCCCTGCCCGAAAAGCAGGACGTCAACGCGCTGCAAACCAGCTTCGCCCCCATTGCTGGAAAATTCAGCATGGACGCCAATATTTATGACGCCCAGCGCAAAGCCCGCCTGCTGATCCTGGTCAGCCGCCAAGGCCACTGCCTGAACGATCTGCTGTTCCGCGCCCATAGCGGCCAACTGCCGGTGGAAATTGCTGCCGTTGCCTCCAACCATACCGACCACGCTGGTCTGGCTTCTTCTTACGGCATTCCTTTCCATCACCTGCCCGTGACACCGGAAACTCGCCCCGAGCAAGAGCAGCAAATCATCGACCTGGCTCGTGATCTGAAGATTGATCTGGTTGTGCTGGCCCGCTACATGCAGATTCTGTCCACCAATCTGTGTCAGTCCCTGTCTGGCCGCGCCATCAATATTCACCACAGCTTCCTGCCCAGCTTCAAGGGTGCACGCCCCTACCACCAGGCACACGCCCGCGGCGTGAAAATTATTGGTGCCACCGCCCACTACGTGACGGCTGATCTGGACGAAGGCCCGATCATTGAACAGGACGTGGAACACGTCACCCACTCGGTCAGCCCAGCTGAGCTGACCCAAATAGGTAGCGATGTGGAGTCTCTGGTTCTGGCCCGTGCCGTGCGCGCCCACGTTGAGCATCGCATCTTGCTGAACGATCAGCGCACGGTGGTATTCCGCTAAGCAGCGAGATCAGGCCTACCTTAAGCCGAAAAAAAGCCCTCAATGCGTGGATCTATATCCACAGCATTGAGGGCTTTTTTACTGGTCACCCATTTTTTCAAAAGCCAGACGATTTGAGCCTGCTAGCTACTTGGCAATTAGCTCTACCAGCCTCTGGCAACGATCGACTGCTGTCTCTGCCAATCTCTGACGAGTCTCTGCTTCAAATTGCCGACGGTCTTTCCCGAATCTGACTGCTTATCCAAGTCCAACATGCGTTTTCAGCTGAGCAGCATGTCTCTTAGACATAACCAATGTTTAGCTAGGATACGTGGCTACAAAATGCTGCTTATTGCCCTAGCGCCAGCCCTTCCCGCCGTGGATCTACCCCGGCTTCCAGTCCATCCTGAGTCCAGCGAATCACATGCGTACCGCTAGGAAAAGGCTGCTCACGCACCTCGTGCCCCATCGCCCTCAACGCCTGCGCTTGTTCTGTCACTGCGGTTCCTGCCTCCAGCTCAGTCGCCCAATTGCGGCTACCGTAATGCGGCAGGCTGACAGCTTCTTGAGCATCCAGATTCCACATCAACATGCCGGTCAGGGCCTGAGCCACGTAAGGAATGATGGCACTGCCACCGGGTGAACCCAGGGCAATCACAGGGCGACCATCCTGCAGCACCATCATCGGCGCCATGGAACTGCGCGGACGTTTGCCTGGCTCCACCCGATTCACGGACAGGCGTCCCATCTCGTCCTTGGGACTCAAGGCAAAATCTGTAAGCTGATTGTTCAGCAAGAAACCATGCACCATAATCTTGCTGCCAAAAGCAGATTCTACCGACGTGGTCATGGACACCACTTGCCCCTTGTCATCCGCCACGGACAGATGCGTGGTGGAGGGCAACTCGGGCGTGTTGTCGGTTACGGCTTGTGAGTCAGCCAAAGGCTTGCCTGGCTGGGCGTGTCCCATGGACCGGTCAGGCTGGATCAAGGCGGCGCGGGATTTCAGATACTCCGGAGCCAGTAAAGCCTGCTGTGGCACAGACACAAACGCCGGATCAGCCACCCAGGCATCCCGATCCGCAAAAGCCAGGCGCCCTGCTTCAGAGAAATAATGAATCGCTTCGACAGATTGCGGTTTTGCGTCAGCAATGGGCGTGTGCTGCAAGATACCCAACATCTGCATCACACTGATAGCCCCGGAACTGGGCGGCGCCATGCCACAAAGCGCCACTTGCTGCCAGTCCATACAGAGGGGTTCGCGGCGCAGCGCACGGTACTGCATCAAATCGGACACCGCCAAATCGCCCGCAATCGGGTCGGCGGCAACGGCGGCCACCATATCCTGAGCAAGCTCACCTTGATAGAAAGCCTGTGCGCCCTGGCTGGCCAACAAGCGCAGCACCTGCGCGTATTCCTTGTTCTGCAAACGATGGCCGACGGGCCAGGGCTTGCCCTGTTCGTTCAGAAAATAGGCACGTGTAGCAGCCTTGTCAGCCAGTTCGGGATTATCGGCAATCAAGGTATTCAAACGAGGGCTGACCTCGAAGCCGACCTCGGCAAGCTCAATCGCCGGGTCAAACAAATTCGCCCACGGCAGCACGCCACCATCTTTATGCATCAACTCCAGGGCACGCAGCAAACCCGGTACGCCTACCGAACGACCACTATTGACCGCCTGTTTGAAGGACATGGTTTTACCGTCCAGCTCGAAGCGATCCAGACTGCTGGCTGCAGGCACCGTTTCCCGTCCGTCATAGCTCATCAAGCCGGTCTTGGGCTGGAACATCAGCAAGAAGCCGCCACCGCCAATACCGGAGGACTGTGGCTCCACCAGCCCTAGCACCAACTGAGCCGCAATGGCCGCATCAACCGCACTGCCGCCCTGTTCCAGAATGCGCAAACCGGCCTGAGTCGCCAAAGGGTGAGCTGTCACCACCATGCTTTTCTGGGTGACCAGCTTGTCGCGCTGCATGACACTGCTGGCCGCTTCCGGATTCAAGTGCTGGCTGGCTACTTCCCGGGCATGCGTCGGTAACGCCAGGGCCAGGGTCAAGGCAGCCGACAGCAGAGCCGGTTTCCAGTGCAATCTCATGTGTTCTCCTTTTCGTGCTCAAGCAGCCATTGTTCCAGCAAAAGCACCGCTTCGCTGGGCTCATTGGCCGTGGGATAACTAAAAAAATAGGCCTCGCTAACGGGCATGGCATGGTCCAGCGGCATGATTAGTTCGCCCTGCTCCAGCGCCTCTTGCACCAGAAAGCGCGGCATCAAGGCCACGCCCATGTCGGCATGCAGTGCTGCCATCACCAAGCTGAACAGCTCGTAACGCGGGCCGGAACTGACACGCAGGTCAGGCTCCAGACCGGCAGAGCGATACCAGTCCGACCAGCTATCGGGGCGTGTGGACATATGCAGATGAACCAGTTTTTTCCAGTCGCCACTGGCCGCCAGTTTGGCCGAGCACACCGGCACCAGTTCGCCTTCATCAAACAGCTTGATGCCCTCGGTTTGCGGCCATAACTGCCGCCCATGATAAATGGCGGCATCAAAGGGATGGTCGCCAAACTGAAACGGAGTGGTACGCACGGACAGGCTGACCGTGATATCCGGATACCGCTGGGAGAAACGCGCCAGGCGCGGCATCAGCCACACCGTGGACAAGGTAGGCAGCACCGCCAGATGAATGCTGCGGCCCACACCAGCGCGCGCAATCAGGCTGAAAGTGTCTTTGCCGATTTGCTCCAGATGGTGGCGGATACGGGCGGCATAATCGCGCCCAGCCGGGGTCAGCACCAGACGCCGCCGCACCCGTGTCAGCAAGGTCACGCCCAGGCGTTGCTCCAGGCCGCTGACCTGCCGATACACCGCGCTATGCGTCAAAGAAAGCTCCTCGGCCGCGCGGGAAAAAGTCCCCAAGCGGGCCGTGGCCTCAAAGGCCTGTAAAGCGCCCAAACTGGGCACGCCTTGTCTCATAGGTCTCCCTCTTAATTCTGCCACCTCAGCTCTGCCCATACAGCGCAGGGCCGGATCGTTACGCCAGCACACGACATTGTGCAATTTTATCAATTGCCTTGTGCGCTTTACGCACACTATGCTGGGACTTTAACCTGATATCGCCTACCTGAAGATGCACAAATCTTCCCGCGTTCAGCGATACTTGGCCTGCTCTTTCCCTGTTTCCAGACCGATGGTGCCCTTGTTGGCCCCACCTGATTGACCGTCTTTGATCTACCCGGAGTACCTCTATGTCTGACAATCCCTCTTTCCATTGGGACGACCCCTTGCTGCTGAATCAGCAGTTAAGCGATGAAGAACGTATGGTGCGCGATGCCGCCCACGCTTACGCACAGGAAAAGCTGCTGCCGCGCGTGCTGGAGGCCTTCCGCCACGAACAGACCGACCCCGCCATCTTTGCCGAGATGGGCTCGCTGGGCCTGTTGGGAGCCACGATTCCCGAAGCCTACGGTGGTGCTGGTCTGAACTACGTCAGCTATGGCTTGATCGCCCGCGAAGTGGAACGTGTGGACTCGGGCTACCGCTCCATGATGAGCGTGCAGTCTTCCCTGGTCATGGTGCCGATTTTTGAATTTGGCAGCGAGGAGCAGAAACAGAAGTACCTGCCCAAGCTGGCCAGCGGACAGTGGATTGGCTGCTTTGGCCTGACTGAACCCAATCACGGTTCGGACCCCGGCGCCATGGAAAGCCGCGCCGTGAAAGTGGACGGCGGCTATCGCCTGAGCGGCAACAAGACCTGGATTACCAACTCTCCCATTGCCGATGTGCTGGTGGTCTGGGCCAAGGTCGTGGGCGGTGAAGACGACGGCAAGATCCGCGGCTTCATTCTGGAAAAAGGCATGAAGGGCCTGTCCACCCCGGCCATTCACGGCAAAGTGGGCTTGCGCGCTTCCCTGACCGGCGAGATTGTCATGGCCGACGTGGAAATTGCAGACAGCCAGATGCTGCCCCATGTCTCGGGCTTGCGTGGCCCCTTCACCTGCCTGAACTCGGCCCGTTTCGGGATTGCCTGGGGCGCCTTGGGTGCTGCCGAATCCTGCTGGCACACCGCCCGCCAGTACACCCTGGACCGCAAGCAGTTTGGCCGCCCCTTGGCCGCCAACCAGTTGATCCAGAAAAAGCTGGCCGATATGCAAACCGAGATTACGCTGGCGCTGCAGGGCTGCCTGCGTCTGGGACGCATGAAGGACGAAGGCACGGCGGCCGTCGAAATCACCTCCATCATGAAGCGCAATTCCTGCGGCAAGGCACTGGATATTGCCCGACTGGCACGCGACATGCTGGGTGGCAACGGTATCTCTGACGAATTCGGCATTGCTCGCCACCTGGTCAACCTGGAAGTGGTGAATACCTACGAAGGTACCCACGACGTACACGCCCTGATTCTGGGTCGTGCACAAACCGGCATTCAGGCTTTCTTCTAAAGCAGACCGAACAGGGCAAAGCAAGAGGCTTTGCCCTTGTCCGTTCAGAGCCTGATCAAACTGATGGATTGCCTGCAGTAGTGGCACATCCCCCCGCCTGCATCGGCAGTTTTTACTGCCGGGAAACCCGAGGTAAAAAGCTTGGTGTGGGTGGAGATTCTTTCCAGCTGCAAGGCCACTTCAGGATCAAAGCGGCCACTGGGAAATCGATAAACCGAAGCTATGCTGTGGTGATCTTTTTATTCTTGTTCGGACTTTAACTCAAACATGCTGGTCGCTTCCATCTCCAGCACCAGCTCATCGCGCTGGTTGAACACATTCCAGTTCCAGCGAATGATGCCCAGATCTGAACGGCTACTGGACACACGCTTGGATGCCACCGTGGCCTCCAGACGAATGGAGTCACCGGCCCGCACAGGCAAGACCCAGCGCAGACGTTCCAGACCCGGCGAGCCAAAGGACTCGGAATCGTGCAAGGCAGAATCCACGGCCATACGCATGGCTTTGCCACAAGTGAGCCAGCCGCTGGCGATCAAACCGCCCCAATGGCCTTCTTCGGCCTGCTTGTCGTCGATATGAAAAGACTGCGGATCATACTTCTGGGCGAAATCCAGCATCTCTTCGCGAGTCACAGGAACAAGTGGGTGCTTGATAAGCATACCCACTTCAAATTCAGCAAATTTCATGTTGTTGTACAACGAAAAAAGCCCCCGCGCTGCGCCTTCGGCTTGCTGCCCCCCGAGGGGGAGTTTTTGCCTTGGGGCGGCCCGGCGACAAAAAAAGCCCCCACGCTGCGCCTTCGGCTTGCTGCCCCCCGAGGGGGAGTTTTTGCCTTGGGGCGGCCCGGCGACAAAAAAGCCCCCACGCTGCGCCTTCGGCTTGCTGCCCCCAAAGGGGGAGCTTTCACCTTGGGACGGCCCGGCGGCAAAAAAAAGATCGAGAGCGCCACTCTACCATCTCTGTCAAAATTTGCAGCCCCCGGCGGAAAGCGGCTCAAAACAGCAGCAAAATGTCCACATCAAGGATCAGCTGGGGCACGCTTGTGCGTCGCGGATCAATCTATGGCATAAAGAGGGTTTCCTAATTACCAATTACCTGAACGCCCGGTTTGTTCAGGGCTATGCACACCAAGGCTATGACAACACTCGATTCATCTTTGCAATTTGCGAGCCTGACTCAGGGCACCCAAGCCATCGAGCTGGAATATCAACGTATTGCCCCCGAGCGTGAAACCGCCCCCTTGCTGGTGTTCCTGCACGAAGGTCTGGGCTCCATTGCCATGTGGAAAGACTGGCCGGCACAGTTGTGCGAGCAAACCGGCTGCAGCGGCCTGATGTACTCCCGCTATGGCTATGGCCGCAGCACCCCGCGCCCGGACAATAGCCCCAAAGAGCCAGACTACCTGCATGAGCAGTCGCTGGAGGTGCTGCCCCAATTGCTGGAGCAACTGGGTGAAGACGGCAAGAAGCGTCCGATTGTGCTGGTTGGCCACAGCGATGGTGGCTCGATTGCCCTGCTGGCGGCCAGCGGCTTTAGCGACAAGCTGCAAGGCATTGTGGTGATGGCCCCGCACCTGTTTGTAGAGGATATTTCCTTGCGCGGCATTCTGGTCGCCCGCGAAGCCTACGAGCAAGGTTTTTTACGCGAACGTCTGGGCCGCTATCACGATGATGTGGAATCCGCTTTCTGGGGCTGGAACGCCACCTGGACAGATCCCCGGTTCCGCGACTGGAATATTGAAGAGGACGTCAGCCGCATCACCTGCCCGATTCTGGCCATTCAAGGCGTGGATGATGAATACGGCACGCTGGAGCAGATCCGTCGCATCAAGGAGCTGGTGCCGCACACGGAGCTGCTGGAGCTGGAGCAATGCGGCCACCTGCCCTACCGGGATAAGGAAGCGCAGGTGAACCAGGCGATTGTGGACTTTCTGAAGCGAACAGCCCGCTAAGCAGCGAACTCACTCAGTCCCTAAGCTCAGTCCTTAAAGCACACACGCCTACTGAACAGCAGCCTTACTCAAAGGCTGCTGCGGCTCGGCCCAGGCGGTCATTGACCGCCTGCCAGTCTGGCATATCCGGGCAACGCTGCACCCAAATATGCTGGTACTGGCCTTGGTCCAGGCGACGCAACATGGCGTATAAATCCTGGGCATAAAGCTGCGCATCCGGGCTGCACACATACCAGTCGTGCACATCGGCCGAAAAAGGCGGTAAAGAGGCAAAGGCAACAATGGCCTGCTTGCCCCCTTTGGCCAAAGCAGCCTGCACCGCAGGTGCATTGCCTTCATCAAATAAAGACAAAGGGGTACGCGGCGCATAGTGCGCTTTCAAGCTGCCCGAAACCTGTGGGGCTTGTTGATCCGGACTGGCGGGTTCGTAGCCGATGACCTCGGCAATCATGGCCGCACTGATATGGCCGGGCCGCAAAAGTACGGCACCCACACCCTGATGAGTACGCGACACGTCCACAATAGTGGACTCGATGCCCACTTCCGACGGGCCCGCTTCCACAATCAGCAGTTCCTCTGCACTCATGTCCGCGAATTCATCGCGTACATGGCTGGCAGCCGTAGGCGATACCTGACCAAACTTGTTGGCCGAAGGCGCCGCCACACCGGCCTGACCGCCGGGCTTGAGTTCCGCCATGCGCTTGAGCAAGGCTTGAGCCACCGGATGGGAAGGACAACGAATACCAATGCTGCTTTGCCCGCCACTGACCGTATCCGGAATAGCCGGATTGCGCGGCAGGATCAGCGTCAAAGGACCGGGCCAGAAGGCATCCATCAATTGCTGTGCCACGGGCGGAATATCTGTCACCCAGTAACGCAGGTCGGCACCGGGGGCCACATGCACAATCAAGGGATGATTCGCAGGACGGCCCTTGGCCTTGTAAATCAGCTGCACTGCAGCCGGGTTTTCTGCATCCGCGCCCAGACCATAGACCGTCTCGGTTGGAAAGGCCACCAGCCCCCCTTGTGCCAGCACACGGGCGGCTTGCTCTATCTGCTGCTCGGAAGGGCTGGAGGGAGTATCAGTCATGGTCAAAAGCGATGTGCAAAGCGGCGGCAGCTCGGGCAGTGCGTTCGCGCACTTGCTGATCCGACCCGCCCACAATATTCACGTGCCCCATCTTGCGGCCAACACGGGCCTCGGCCTTGCCATACAAGTGCAAGGACACACCAGGCACAGCCAGCAAGGCGGCCCAATCCGGCTCACGCATCTGGCCTTGTTCGTCAAACCAGATATCGCCCAGGATATTGAGCATCATGGAAGGACACAAAGCGCCGGTATCACCCAGGGGCAAGGCCGCCATCACGCGAGCCTGCTGTTCAAACTGACTGGTGACGCAAGCATTCATGGTGTAGTGACCGCTATTGTGCGGACGGGGAGCCACTTCATTGGCCAGCAAACGGCCGTCTTCCAGAATGAAGAACTCCACACACAACACCCCCACGTAATCCAGCGTACGGGCGATAGCGGCAGCCGCCTGACGAGCCTGTTCGGACAAGGCATCGTCCTGGAACTGGGCGCTGATGGTGGACACGGCCAAAATGCCATCACGGTGCTCGTTACGGGCACATGGGAAGGTTTTGACCTGATCGTCCAGGCCACGGGCCAGGACAACCGAAATTTCGGACTTCAAGGGTTGCAGGGCTTCCAGCACACAGGCCTGGGAACCGAACTCCTTGAAGGCAGCCAGCGCCTGTTCACGGTCTGCCACTCGTGCCTGACCCTTGCCGTCGTAACCAAAACGCGCAGTCTTCAGAATGCCGGGGAACAAGGCGCCGTCAGCGGCCTGCAAATCGTCCAGGCTTTCGATGGCCGCATAAGGAGCCACCGGCACACCGGCCTGCGAGATAAAGGCTTTTTCACGAATACGGTCCTGCACAATGCCGACGGCATCGCCGGACGGCGTGACTCGTGTGTGCTGCGCCAGAGTCAGCAAGGACTGCGCCGGGACGTTCTCGAACTCGGTGCTGACGGCTTGGCACAAGTCCCCCAGACGGGCAAGCGCTTGGGCGTCATCGTAGGCCGCACAGATATGCAGATCGGCCACTGCACCAGCAGGGCTATGGGTATCCGGGTCCAGCACGGCCACCTTGTAGCCCAGGCTTTGGGCGCTATGGCAGAACATGCGGCCCAGTTGGCCGCCTCCAATCATGCCCAGCCAGGAGCCAGGGACCAGAAGGGCAGCATCAGTCATGGGGGTCATCATCACAAAATAAAATCAGGCAGTAGCAGGAGGAACACGCATAGCTCGGGCGGCCTCGGTCTGGCGGGCTCGGTACGCAATCAGTTTTTCAGTCAGCACGGCGTCATTGACGGCCAGATTGGCAATCACGTGCAGAGCGGCATTGGCGGCACCGGCCTCGCCAATGGCGAAGGTGGCAACTGGCACGCCCTTGGGCATTTGCACAATCGACAGCAGGGAATCTTCACCGCGCAGGTAGCGCGAAGGCACGGGGACGCCAAACACAGGCAAGTGCGTCAGGGCAGCCAGCATGCCGGGCAAATGAGCCGCGCCGCCTGCACCCGCAATAATGGCTTTCAGGCCACGGGCCGGAGCCTGGGCACCGTAATCCACCATATCAATCGGCATGCGGTGGGCAGAGACCACACGGCACTCATAGGACACACCAAATTCGTCCAGAATGGCCACGGCCTGGCTCATCACATCCCAGTCGCTGGAGGAACCCATCACAATGCCCACTGTGGGAGCCGCAGGAGTTTGTACGCTCATCAGAGATACGCCCTAAAAGGAAGAAGGCGCCATGCTGCCAGGCGCCTTGGTAAATAGAAAAACAGCAGGGCCCATCCCAACACGACCCTGCTCAGGACGAGCAGGCAGTTCGTTTACGTCGAGTGCCTGTCCGGACTGCAAACCGTTCACGCCGTCAGGCGTTCCAGGGCTTCACGGTACTTGTCAGCGGTGCGCTCGGCCACTTCAGCAGGCAAGCGAGGAGCCGGTGGCGTCTTGTCCCAAACCTGGGTTTCCAGCCAATCGCGCACAAATTGCTTGTCGTAGGACGGTGGGCTGATGCCTTCGGCATAGCTGTCGGCTGGCCAGAAACGCGAGGAATCCGGAGTCAGCACTTCATCCATCAAATGCAACTGGCCTTGATCGTCCAAGCCAAACTCAAATTTGGTATCGGCAATCAGAATGCCACGGCTGGCCGCGTAGTCAGCAGCTTCGGTGTACAAACGCAAGGTCACATCACGGATTTGCTCGGCCAGCTCCTGACCGACTTCCTTGACCACATGGGCGAAATCCACGTTCTCGTCATGCGAGCCCATTTCTGCTTTGGCAGCCGGCGTAAACAGCACATGAGGCAGCTTGGCCGCTTGCTTCAGGCCTGCAGGCAAGGTGATGCCACATACCGCGCCGGTAGCCTGGTAGTCTTTCCAGCCCGAACCGATCAGGTAACCACGAGCCACCGCTTCCACCATGATGGGCTTCAAGCGCTTGACCACCATGGAGCGGCCTTCCACTTGGGCGCGCTCTTCAGGCGCCACCACATCAACCGGGTTCACGCCCGTCGTGTGATTAGGGATGATGTGTGCCAGCTTGTTCAGCCAGAACTCGGTCATCTGCGTCAAGACAGCGCCCTTGCCGGGAATGGGGTCGTCCAGAATCACATCGAATGCCGAAATGCGATCACTGGCCACAATCAACAACTTGTCCTCACCCACCGCATACATGTCCCGAACTTTGCCGCGCGCGAGTAGCGGCAGGGAGCTCAGGCTGGATTGATGTAAGGGCTCTTGCACGATTTCATCCTTAAAACGAAAACATCCCGCTGACTATGGATGCAGGCGGGACGACAATCCCGGCGCCTGCGGCACCGGGCAAAGACGCGGAGATCGGGGCGGGCAGTCGTGCTGCCCACTCCTGCTCCGCCTGACAAAATTACTGAACGATCTGGGACAGCTCGCCGGTGCTGTACTGGCGGGCGATTTCCTGCAAAGGAATGGCCTTGATCTTGGAGGCCTGACCGGCGGCGCCGAACTGCTGGTAGCGGGCCACGCACACTTTCTTGGCGGCTTCGCGAGCAGGTTTCAGGTATTCGCGTGGGTCGAATTTCTCGGGGTTTTCGAACAGGAAACGACGGATGGCAGCGGTCATGGCCAAACGGATATCGGTGTCGATATTGACCTTGCGCACGCCGTACTTGATGGCTTCCTGAATTTCTTCCACAGGCACGCCGTAGGTTTCTTTCATGTTGCCACCAAACTGACGGATTTCAGCCAGCAGTTCCTGAGGCACGCTGGAGCTGCCGTGCATCACCAGGTGAGTGTTGGGCAAACGACGGTGAATTTCTTTCACGCGCTCGATGGACAGAATATCGCCGGTAGGCTTGCGGGTGAACTTGTAAGCACCGTGGCTGGTACCGATGGCGATGGCCAGTGCGTCCAGTTGAGTGCGTGTCACAAATTCAGCAGCCTGCTCGGGGTCGGTCAGCAACTGGTCCAAGGTCAGAACGCCGTCAGCGCCGTGGCCGTCTTCCTTGTCGCCCTGCATGGTTTCCAGGGAACCCAGGCAGCCCAGTTCGCCTTCAACCGTCACGCCCAGCTTGTGAGCCATTTCGACCACTTTGCGGGTGACTTCCACGTTGTACTCAAAGTCGGCAATGGTCTTGCCGTCGGGCAACAGGGAGCCGTCCATCATCACGCTGGAGAAACCCAGCTCGATGGCGCCTTTGCAAATCTCGGGGGACTGGCCGTGGTCCTGGTGCATCACCACAGGGATGTTGGGGTAGGACTCGACAGCAGCTTCAATCAGGTGACGCAGAAACGCTTCGCCTGCGTATTTACGGGCGCCGGCCGATGCCTGCATGATGACGGGGCTATCCGTCTCCGAGGCGGCTTCCATAATGGCCTGGACCTGCTCCAGGTTATTGACGTTGAACGCTGGAATACCATAACCGTGCTCGGCCGCGTGATCGAGCAGCTGGCGCATGGAAACTAGGGCCATGAGAAGACCTCCTGAAGACTAAAACAATTGAAAAACTTGGCCGGGCACGGTTCCGTGCACAGCCGATCGTTTGTAAGCGTGTTAACTGGCGGTCCGGCGCGCCGACTTGGGGCGGAACGCATTGACCACATGCTCGTGAGTTTGTGCGTAAGGTCCACCAATCAGGTCGATGCAATACGGGACAGCTGCAAAAATACCCGGCACCAATACTTGTCCGGTTTCCGTATCCCGTAATCCTTCCAGAGTTTCCTGAATGGCTTTGGGCTGCCCAGGCAGATTGATAATCAGAGCAGCGTGGTCCTGAATTTCTCGGATGACCGCAACTTGCCGCGACAAAATCGCTGTTGGTACGAATTTTAAACTGATTTGGCGCATCTGTTCACCGAATCCGGGCATTTCGCGCGTTCCAGCGTCCAGAGTCGCCTCCGGCGTCACATCGCGACGGGCCGGGCCGGTGCCGCCAGTGGTCAAAATCAGGTCGCAACCCGCTTCCACCAACTCGACCAGAGTGCCAGTAATCTGGGCACGCTCATCGGGAATCAGCCGCTCCAGATAGGCAGGCGCGACCGTCAAGGCCGAGTCCAGCCAACGACGCAGCGCCGGTATGCCTTGATCCTGGTACTGTCCGCTGGAGGCGCGATCCGAAACCGACACCAAGCCGATACGCAATTGATCCGGATGCTCGCGGGGAGACTGCCGATTGAATGTCATGCTTTTCCTTGGAAGCGAAATAAACTACAGGCCCTGAACGGGCCTGCCAATAGCACGATTGTAACGAATCGCAGTGGGGCTTAAATACAACGGCCGCCGTCTACCTCGATGCAGGTGCCGGTAATGAACTCGGCCTCGTCCGAGGCCAGATACAGCGCCGCTGCGGCCACGTCCTTGGGTGTGCAAAAACGTCCCAGCGGAATTCCCGCCAAAAAGCGGCTGCGGTTTTCCGGCGTATCGGGCATACCCATGAACTGTTCCAGCAACGCCGTGTCACCAATCACCGGATTAATGCAATTGACTCGAATGTTATCCGGCCCCAACTCTGCCGCCATGCCCTTGCTGATGGTCACGACCGCACCTTTGGTGCCGTTGTACCAGACCAGTCCGGGGCGCGGACGCAAGGCAGCAGTGGACGCAATATTAATGAAGGAACCCGAGCCCTGGGCGCGCAGATAGGGCACAAAGTGCTTCGCAGCCCAGTAAATGCTTTTCACGTTAACGGCATAGACCAGATCGAACTCGCTTTCGCTGACTTCCAGCAAAGGCTTGTTCCGATGCGTGGTGCCCGCATTGTTCACCACAATATGCAGCCCGCCGCATTCGCGCAGGGCAATATCCAACAGGGCATGAACTTCGTCCCCTTGCGAGACATCGCAAGCGGCAAAAATGGCCTGACCACCCTGTGCCTGAATCTGGGCTGCTGCGGCCTGCCCTTGCTCTGCATTCAGGTCGGCAATCAGTACACGCGCTCCTTCGCGTGCAAAGCGCTGTGCAATGCCCAGGCCAAAACCCGATGCACCGCCCGTCACGATAGCCACTTTGTCTTGCAATCGCATGTTTGTCTCCTTCTGCTTTTTATATAGAAATGGCGGCTGTGCGCCGCCATTGGTGAAACCTGTTTAGCGTTCAGCTGCCATGCTGCCAGAAAACCCGAACCGCCACAGCCGCGCTTACCCCTAAATACCCCTACGATCAGCTGGCCGCATGACGTAGCGCAACCGTTTTCAGGGAAGTCAGGGCGTACAAGGCTTCGAAACCCTTCTCGCGGCCTATGCCAGACTGACCCGTTCCGCCAAAAGGCAGCTCTACCCCGCCTGCTGCGCCGTAATTATTCACAAAGACCTGGCCGGCTCGCAGCTGTCTGGCCATACGCACCTGACGGGCCCCGTCGCGGGTCCAGACCCCGGCCACCAGACTGTAAGGCGTGCCATTGGCCATGGCGATGGCTTCTTCCTCTGTGCCGAAGGGCTGAGCGACCAGAACCGGACCAAAGATTTCCTCCTGCGCCAGTCGATGTTCAACAGGCACATGGCCCAATAAAACAGGTACCTGGTAGAAGCCGGCCGCCGGGGCTTTGGAGTCCAGCTTGCCCTGGGCCAGCACCACAATACCGTCCTGGTCCAGATTCTCCAGATAGGAACGGACCCGTGCCTGCTGCTGTGCACTGATCAGGGGACCGCAATCCAGATTGTCACTGGCCGCGCCGGTCAGCAGCGCCTTGAAGGCTTCGGCCAGACGCTCGGTAAAGTCGCCATAGATAGCGCGCTGAATCAGCACCCGGCTGCCCGCCGAGCACGTTTGCCCCGCGTTCTGCACGATCGCATTCACCACGACTGGCAAGGCCGCATCCAGATCCGCATCCGAGAACACGACTTGGGGAGACTTGCCGCCCAGTTCCAAGGTGACCGGCACAAAATTCTGCGCCGCCTGCAAGGCCACCTGACGGCCCGTGCCGGGAGAGCCGGTAAAGGAAATGTGATTGATATCAGGATGTGCGGACAAGGCCTGCCCGGCCTCGCTCCCCAACCCCGTGCAGATATTCAGCACACCCGCTGGCAAACCCGCTTCGTGCAACAGCTCGGCCACCCGCAGCAGGGACAGGCTGGCATCTTCTGCCGGTTTCACCACGCAGGTATTGCCCGCTGCCAGGGACGCGGCCACGCTGCGCCCAAAAATCTGCAAGGGGTAATTCCAGGGAATGATATGCGCGGTAACGCCTAAGGGTTCACGCAAGGTAAAGGCCGTCATTTCCCAGCCCAGCGGAATGGTTTGACCATGCAACTTGTCCACCGCGCCCGCATAGAACTCAAAATAGCGGACAATGGCAGCAGCATCGGACTGGGCCTGACGCAAAGGCTTGCCGGTATCGCGGGATTCCAGCCGCGCCAGCTCCTCTCGGGCATCAGACAATGTTCGGGCGCAACGCAGCAACAACTGGCTGCGCTGAGCGGCAGTCAGGCGGCTCCACGGCCCCTGGCAGGCGCGGCGGGCGGCCTGTACGGCCCAATCAATATCCACCTCGGACGATTGCGCCAGGCGGGCGAAAGTCTCGCCTGTGGAGGGGTCGATAACCGGTAGCAAACCACCGCCCTCCGCGCCAAGTTGCTGTCCGTCAATCCAATTGCGACACTCCATGACCGCCTCCAATGCTATTGTTATCTCAGCCAATCGAGCCCTGCTCGAGATCATTCTACTCAAGGACTTGCTGCTTTGGACTCTCGACAACGTACTTTGCTCTTAGCGGGCGCTGGCGATCTGGGCACCCGCACCGGGAAGCTGGCCCGCCAACACGAATGGCCGGTGATCGGCCTGCGCCGCCGCATCCCCCTGGACGATCACAGCGGAATTGAATGGGTGGAAGCCGATTTGAGCGAGCCCACCTCCCTGCGCCTGAAACACCGCAAAATCACCCACGTAATTTACGCTGTCTCTCCCGACCAGCGTAGCCAGGCTGCTTATGAGCGGGTATTTCTGCACGGTCTGGAAAACCTGCTCAACGAGCTGGACCTGAAAGCCCTGAAACGCTTTGTCTTTGTATCGTCCAGCGCCGTCTACGGGCCGAGTACTGAATGGGTGGACGAAAACTCGCCCACAGAGCCTACGCAATTCAATGGCCGAGTACTGCTGGAGGCCGAGCAACTGCTGCACCACCGCATCCCGGCTCAAGCCGTCGTCATCCGCCCAAGCGGTCTGTACGGGCCAGGACGCACCCAATTGCTGGATCGCCTGCGTGAAGGCCGTGCCACCGTGCCGGACGACCCGGAGCACTGGGCCAACCGCCTGCATATTGAAGACGCCGCGCGCGCCTGCTGGCACCTGCTGCGCACTCCCGCGCCCTTCCCTTGCTACATAGGTACGGATAGCCGCCCTTATCGGATTACCGAACTGTATGACGGACTGGCGGATCTACTGGAAGTGGCCCACCCAGAACGACGCCAATCCAATGAAGGTGGCAAACGCCTGAGCAACCAGCGACTGCTGGACAGCGGCTTTCAGCTGGACTGGCCCGATTCGATGCAAGGGTATGCTCAGTTGATTAAAGATGGGGCGTAAGCTTTCATAGCAAACAAAAAAGCCAGCCAACGTTCGTTGACTGGCTTTTTCTTACGAAGCAAAGACTGGCTTAGGCCTTGTCTTCCAACGCAGCCACGGCTGGCAAACGCTTGCCTTCCAGGAATTCCAGGAATGCACCGCCGCCGGTGGAGATGTAGTCCACATCTTCGCCGATATTGAACTGGGCAATCGCTGCCAGGGTGTCGCCACCGCCAGCGATCGAGAAGGCCTTGGAACCTGCAATTGCGCGCGACAGGGTTTCGGTGCCTTGTGCGAAAGCCGGGAACTCGAACACGCCCAGAGGGCCGTTCCAGACCACTGTGCCCGCTTTGGCAATGATGTCAGCGATCTGCTGAGCCGTTTGCGGGCCCACGTCCAGAATCATGTCGTCGTCCTGGACCTGATCAGCAGCCTTGATTTCAGCCGCTGCATCGGCAGCAAAGGACTTGGCGCACACCACATCCACAGGGATAGGTACTTCTGCACCGCGCTCTTTCATGATGCGGATCACTTCGCGGGCTTCTTCCAGCTGGCTTTCTTCCACCAGGGATTTGCCCACGGACAGGCCGCTGGCCATCATGAAGGTATTGGCGATGCCGCCGCCGACCACCAGTTGGTCAACCTTTTCAGCCAAAGCGCGCAGGATGGACAGTTTGGTGGACACCTTGGCACCACCTACAATCGCAACCAAAGGACGGGCGGGCTGATTCAAAGCGCGGCCCAAGGCTTTCAACTCGGCTTCCAGCAAGGGACCGGCGCAAGCCACGGGGGCAAAGCGGGCGATACCTTCGGTAGTCGCTTCAGCACGGTGAGCCGTACCAAAGGCGTCGTTTACGTAAACGTCACACAAGGCTGCCATTTTGCGAGCCAACTCGGGATCGTTCTTCTTTTCCCCCACGTTGCAGCGGCAGTTCTCCAGCAAGACCACCTGACCGGGCGACACTTGCACGCCATCCAGCCAATTGCGACGCAGCTCAACGGGCATGCCCAACAACTCGGACAAACGTTGCACCACGGGTTCCAGCGAATCCACAGGCTGGCACTCGCCTTCTTTAGGGCGACCCAGGTGAGACGTGACCATCACCGCAGCGCCGGCATCCAGCGCCATGCGAATGGCAGGTACCGAGGCACGCACGCGCGTGTCTTCGGTAATACGTCCGTCTTGCAGAGGGACATTCAGATCAGAGCGGATAAATACCCGCTTGCCTCGCAGCGCGTCCGTTTCGGCCAGCGCAGACAAGGTCTTGATGCTTGTAGACATGGTTTTTTGTTCTGGGAATTAACGTGACAGGGGCGGGAAATCCCGCCCCTGCTATTCAGATCTTACTTGGCCGACATCAGTGCGATGGTGCTGTCGAGCATACGAATGGAGAAGGCCCATTCGTTGTCGTACCAAGCAGCCACTTTGACCATATTGCCGCCGGTAACTTTGGTCAGCAGGGAATCAACCGTGCTGGAAGCGGTGGTGTGGTTAAAGTCGATGGACACCAGAGGTTCGGTGCAGTAGTCCAGAATGCCCTTCATGGCGCCTTCAGAAGCCGCCTTCAGGATGCCGTTCACTTCTTCAACGCTGGTGTTGCGGCTGGCCACGAAAGTCAGGTCAACCATGGACACGTTGATGGTAGGAACGCGCACAGCGTAACCGTCCAGCTTGCCATTGAGTTCTGGCAGCACCAGACCCACAGCAGCAGCCGCGCCGGTCTTGGTTGGGATCATGCTGCTGGTGGCCGAACGGGCACGGCGCATGTCCTTGTGACGCACGTCGGTCAGGACCTGGTCATTGGTGTAAGCGTGGATGGTGGTCATCAGACCGCTGACCACGCCCAGTTCCTTGTGCAAAGGAGCAACCAGGGGAGCCAGGCAGTTGGTGGTGCACGATGCGTTGGAAATAACGGTGTCGGTGCTCTTCAGAATGTCGTGGTTCACGCCGTACACGATGGTGGCGTCCACATCCTTGCCACCGGGGGCCGAGATGATGACTTTCTTGGCACCAGCTTGAATGTGCTCACCGGCCTTTTCCTTGGTGGTGAACGCACCGGTACACTCCAGCACCACGTCCACACCCAGTTCAGCCCAAGGCAGGGTCAGCGCATCGCGCTGGCTCAGCAGGCGGATACGGTCACCGTTGACCACCAGATGATCGCCATCCAGCGACACATCGGCGTTGAAACGGCCATGCACGGAGTCATAGCGAGTCAGGTGTTCATTGATCTCGGCACCGCCCGAGGCGTTGATGGCCACGATCTCGATATCGTGTTTTTTGCCGTACTCGTAGTGGGCACGCAAGATCATGCGGCCGATACGACCATAACCATTGATTGCGACGCGAATCGTCATGTCAGACTCCAATTACAAAATTTCTTGAACGGCCGCAGCGACCTTCTCTGCTGTCAGACCAAAATGCTTGAACAGGACGCCAGCCGGGGCGGATTCGCCGTAGGTATCGATACCCACTACAGCGCCCTCCAGGCCCACGTACTTGAACCACAGACCGGTGGTGCCGGCTTCAACCGCCACGCGCGGGATACCGGGGGTCAGAACCTGATCACGCCATTGTTTGTCCTGAGCGTCGAACAGGTTGGTACAAGGCATGGACACCACGCGGGTCGCAATCCCTTGCTGGGCCAACTGTTCCTGAGCTTGCAGAGCCAAACCGACTTCCGAGCCGGTTGCCATGATGATGGCGCGCGCATCTTGCGCGTCACGCAGCACGTAGCCACCACGACGAATGTTCTGGATGGTTTGCGCATCACGCTCGACGAAAGGCAGATTCTGGCGCGACAAGAGCAAGGCGCTAGGACCACCGTTCTGTACGTCCATGCCAATGCTGGTAGGACGCTCGACCGAGCATGCCCAAGCCACGGCGGTTTCCGTGGTGTCGCAAGGACGCCAGACGTGCAGGTTGGGGATCAGGCGCAGGCTGTTGGCGTGCTCGATGGACTGGTGTGTAGGGCCGTCTTCGCCCAGACCAATGGAGTCGTGGGTGAATACGTGCACAACACGCTGCTTCATCAGGGCAGCCATACGGATGGCATTGCGCGAGTAATCGGAGAAAGTCAGGAAGGTACCGCCAAAAGGCAGGTAACCGCCGTGCAGAGCCAGACCATTCATGATGGCGGCCATACCGAATTCACGCACACCGTAGTTGATGTGGCGGCCAAAATGCACACCGTCGGCGTGGGCGCGAACCGCTTCGGCACCCTTCCAGTCGGTGAAGTTCGAGCCAGTCAGGTCAGCCGAGCCACCCAGCATCTCTGGCAGCACATTGACCAAGGCGCTGATGGCCAATTGCGACGCTTTACGCGATGCAATGGTTTCGGCCTTCTGGGCGGTTTCTTCAATAAAGGCCTGTACTTTGGCGCTGTAGTCGGCAGGCAGTTCGCCTTTCAGACGACGCGCCAGTTCTGCGGCCAGTTCAGGATAAGCCTGGCTGTAGGCGTCAAAGCGCTTTTGCCATTCTGCTTGCTGAGCACTGCCTTTTTCGCGGCAATCCCAGCCTTGGTAGACTTCCTGAGGAATTTCAAACGGACCGTGGTTCCAGTCCAGCGCCGCACGAGTAGCGGCGATTTCATCAGCACCCAGTGGAGCGCCGTGGACTTTCTCGGAACCGGCGGCATTAGGAGCGCCTTTACCGATCACGGTACGGCAGCAAATCAGGGTAGGACCCGTGCCCTCTTTCGCGTTGCGGCGAGCCTGTTCAATCGCGCTATTGATCGAAGCGGCATCGTGGCCATCAACCGCGCGGATCACGTTCCAGCCGTAGCTTTCAAAACGGGCAGGCGTATCGTCACCAAACCAGTTCTCGACCTTGCCGTCGATGGAGATGCCGTTGTCGTCGTACATCACGACCAGCTTGGACAGTTTCCAGGTACCGGCCAGGGAGCAAGCCTCGTGCGAGATACCTTCCATCAGACAGCCGTCGCCCGCGAAAACCCAGGTCAGGTGGTCGACCACATCGTGGCCTTCGCGGTTGAACTCGCGCGCCAGCAAGGCTTCAGCCAGTGCAAAACCGACAGCATTACCCAGACCCTGGCCCAAAGGACCCGTGGTGGTTTCCACGCCAGCGGTAATACCCACTTCGGGGTGACCGGGAGTACGCGAATGCATCTGACGGAAGTTGCGCAGCTCGTCCATGGGCAGGTCGTAGCCGCTAAGGTGCAACAAAGCGTAGATCAGCATGGAACCGTGGCCGTTTGACAACACAAAACGGTCGCGATCAAACCAGGCAGGGTCGGCAGGGTTGTGTTTCAGGTGCCGGGACCAGAGAACCTGGGCGATATCGGCCATGCCCATGGGCGCACCGGGGTGGCCCGAATTAGCTTGTTGCACGGCATCCATAGACAAGGCACGGATGGCATTGGCTAGGGTTTTATCAGAGGCTGACGCAATATCCATTAGAAGCTCATTGGGGCGGCGGCGCGACAATTCCGGCAGGCGGACGGCTCACGGCCCTGATTAGTTTATAAAACGCGCTATTTTAGCATTGCTGGCGCTAAATCGCCCCCACTAGAGCTGGGGCCTTGTGCTTTCTTCCCCAAGCCCCGGTGCGGTATGCTTGTGCGGTTTTTTATGCTTGATGGTGTCTTGATATGGCAGCTCCCCGTTTCTACCACCCCTTGAACCTGACGGCCCGGACCGAGATCGTCCTGCCCGAAGCATTGGCGCATCACGCCATCCGGGTGCTGCGTTTAAAGGACGGTCAGGACATTGTTCTGTTCGACGGACTCGGTACCCAATATCCCGCCACCTTGCGCATTGAAGGCAAAAAAGGCTTTGCCAGCCTGGGCGATGCCCAAACACCTGTCCGCGAGCTGGCCGGTCGCATTACGGTACTGCAAGGCATTGCCTCCAGCGACAAGATGGACTGGATTATCGAAAAAGCCGTGGAAATGGGCGTGAGCCGCTTTATACCGATTCGCGCACAACGCAGTGTTCTGCAACTGAACGCGGAGCGGCAGGCCAAACGCATGGGCCATTGGCAAAGAGTGATTGAGTCGGCCAGCGAGCAATGCGGTCGCAACCGCCTGATGGAACTGTCAGCCCCGCTGACATTGGCCGAGTATTTTCGCGAGGCTGAAACTGGCCTGCATCTGTTCTGTGATCCCGATGCGCCCAAACAGTTGGCGCAGGCCATTGGACCGCAAGATCAGGCCATGACTATCTTGATTGGCCCCGAAGGCGGTTGGTCGCCCGAAGAGCAGAAGGTGGCACTGAGTGCCCAGGCTCAGGCGATTCGTTTCGGGCACCGCGTGCTGCGAACCGAAACCGCCGCCCTGGCGCTGACAGCGGCGATCAGCGCCTTGCAAGGCTGGGAATAAGGCTTATTCCTCGTCCTGGCTGGAGTAGGAAGCAGGAGTCTCACCCGGTTCAGGGTCAGGATGCTTGCCAGCGTGCAGAACGACACATACAAAACGGCGCTCGTTATTCGAGGCCCAGGCATGCACATCTTCACATACACCCAAAATGGCCTGGGCGTCTTTTTCCAATGCAGGATCACCACTGTGCAGATTGTCCAGCCACAGGGCCAGGCCTGCTTTCTGGTCCAGCACGGTGTCGCACAGGCAATCGTAGAGTGCATCCAGATTGCCGCCAAAAAACTCAGGGTAATCGACAGCCTTGGCGACTGCTCGCAACACAGCGGAACGATTGCGCGCACGATCGCAACTTACTTCCAGGGCGGTAAGCCCCTGGTCCTGTG
This sequence comes from Alcaligenes sp. AB3, assembly GCF_031844565.1. Classification (NCBI taxonomy): domain Bacteria; kingdom Pseudomonadati; phylum Pseudomonadota; class Betaproteobacteria; order Burkholderiales; family Alcaligenaceae; genus Alcaligenes; species Alcaligenes sp. AB3. Next base: position 393,816 of record NZ_JAUZVM010000002.1, on the reverse strand, counting down.
CCTGCTCCAGAAAATCAGCAGCCGTCAGGCCCGTTGCGTCGAGCACGCCGCCTTGTTGCAAAACTTCTTGCAAAGTCAGGGATTGGCTCATCAGGACGCTTCCTTAAAAAACGCTAATACTTCTTCACGACGACTCATGGTATCGGTCTTTCCTAACTCGATCAGCTCTTGGGTGTAGCCGGACTCGAATAACAAATATGAAATTAATGCACCGCCTGTGGTCGGACCGGACTTTGAAGATACACCAAGTACTCGAAATAGGGTACGTGCAGCAGTTGGCATCTGATGAATATGCCGAGTGGCAATTTCATCCAGCGAGCGGCTGGGAGTGATGGCAAACGTGCTGACAGGACGCAGCGATTGGCTTTGTAATACATTTGCAGGCATATAGGCAAGCAATGTATTGATGCGTTCCATACGCTCAATATCCGTTGACACACTATCGAGGAATATGTTGGATAAAGCATAGCCACTGATCTGCGCCAAAGAGGGATAGGGCGGATCTTCGCACTCTTGCTCATGGTAGGTGTTGTCCGCGTATCCCGTGCCCACAATCAGGACCTTGTGCGCCCCCAGATGAATCGCCGGGCTGATGGGTGCCAGCTGGCGCATCGTCCCGTCCCCGCACCACTGGGTTTGCTTGCCCACTTGCAAGGACTGGGCCGGAAACATGAAGGGAATCGCGCTGGAAGCCATCAGGTGATCCACCCCGATCACCCCGGGGATGGCGCGGCGCAGATTACGCGTCCAAGGTCGGATACGCTCGTCACACTGATAAAAAGTCAGGTGCTCACCCGTGGTGTATGCCGCTGCCGTAATCGCCAGCGCGCCGACATGCTGCTGGGCCAGATTGCGCTGCAAGCGATCAAAGTCCAGACTCTTTTCCAGCAGGTCCCGCAACGGTGAGTTGTCCAGCATGGAGTGCGGCACATGGTCACGCAGACGCGGGGCCAGCCAGCCCAAGGCCAGCGTGGCCACCCAGTGCACACTGGTCGCCAGCAACTGCAAGGGGTCGGCATGAAAAATATCGTTGGTGCGCAGCGAGCCCCACAGCTGTTGTATATGGTCGACAGCCTCGTGAGGCTTGTCAGCACGGCAAGCCAATCCGGCAGCATTGATGGAGCCTGCCGAAGAGCCACAAATAATATCGAAGGGATTGCGAAACTGAGGGTTGCGATCCGGGTCCAGCAGCTCCAGCAAACCGGCCAGCACTCCAGCCTGATACGCGCCGCGCGCCCCGCCCCCATTCAGGACCAATGCCGCAGGAGCGGGAGAGCGCTGGATCATGATAGCTATCAGCCTTCAGTAGCGACGTTGGCATCCACCACCGTGACCGCCGTCATATTGACGATACGGCGTACCGAGGAAGTAGACGTCATGATGTGCACCGGTGCCCGTGCCCCCAACAGGAAGGGACCGATCGCCACGTTGCCACCGGCAGCCGTCTTGAGCAGGTTGTAGGCAATATTGCCGGCTTCCACGTTCGGGCAGACCAGCAAGTTCGCCTCGCCCGTCAGGGCCGAGGTGGGCAGGATTTGATGGCGGGCCTTTTCATCCAGCGCGCAGTCGCCGTGCATTTCCCCGTCCACTTCCAGGCTGGGGTCCAGCTTGCGCACGCGCTCCAGCGCACCGCGCATGGTGACGGCGGCAGGCGAGTCGTTGGTTCCAAAGTTGGAGCTGGACAGCAGGGCCACCTTGGGTTCGATATTGAACTGGCGCATCTTGCGAGCCGCTGCCAAGGTGATCTCGGCCACCTGATCCGAATCGGGATCATGGTTCACGTGCGTGTCCGTCAAGGCCACGGTACGTTCACTGAGCAGCAAGATATTCATGGCCGCATAAGTCTCCACGCCCGGAGCCTTGCCAATCACCTGATCCACCAGTTCCAGATGGTTCTCGTAGCGCCCCACGGTGCCGCAGATCATGCCATCGGCATCACCCAGGTGCAGCATCATGGCGCCGATCAAGGTTGGGCGACGGCGCATTTCCACACGCGCCATCTCTTTGCTGATACCGCGACGCGACATGATTTCCCAGTAGCTGGTCCAGTAACGGTGGAAACGATCATCCTGCTCGGGGTTGGTCACTTCCACATCAATACCCAAGCGCAGACGCAGGCCATAGCGTTCAATACGCTGCTGCAGAACAGCAGGACGCCCCACCAGAATCGGGCTGGCCAGACCTTCGTCCACAATAATTTGTACCGCACGCAGGACGCGCTCGTCCTCGCCTTCGCTGAACACCACGCGCGACTTGGCACCGTCTTGCACCAGGCCACGGGCCAGCGAGTAAATCGGCTTCATGAAGGAGCCGGACTTGTAGACGAACTGGCGCAGCTGATAGATGTAGCTGTTCAGATCCGCAATCGGACGGGTCGCCACGCCCTCTTCCATGGCCGCTTTGGCAACCGCAGGGGCGATACGCACAATCAGACGCGAATCAAAGGGGCGGGGAATAAAGAAGGACGGACCGAAAGAAACTTCTTCCAGGCCATAAGCGGCGGCTACGCCTTCATCCTGCTCCTCACGCGCCAGCTGACAGATGGCCAGCACAGCGGCTTTCTCCATACCGCGCGTAATCGTGGTGGCTCCCACGTCCAGCGCGCCACGGAAGATATAAGGGAAGCACAGCACATTATTGACCTGGTTCGGGTAATCCGAACGGCCGGTCGCCATGACCACATCGTCACGCACGGCGTGGGCATCTTCAGGCAGGATCTCGGGATTTGGATTGGCCAAGGCCAGAATCAGGGGCCGGGGAGCCATGTTCTTGAGCATCTCGGGCTTGAGCACGCCACCGGCGGACAAGCCCAGAAACACATCGGCCCCATCAATCACGTCACTCAAGGTACGGGCGTCGGTCTGTTTGGCAAAACGAGCCAGTTCAGGCACAGGATTACCGGGGCGACCCTCGTACAGCACGCCATCAATATCGGTAACCCAGATATTTTCCAGCGGCAGGCCCATATCAATCATCAGGTCCAGGCAAGCCAGCGCGGCAGCACCGGCCCCGGAAGTCACCACTTTGACCTGCTTGATGTCTTTTTCCACCACGCTCAGGCCATTCAGAAAGGCGGCCGTCACGCAAATCGCGGTGCCATGCTGGTCGTCGTGGAAAACAGGAATGCTCATGCGCTGGCGCAGCTTGCGCTCCACCTCGAAACACTCGGGCGCTTTGATGTCTTCCAGATTGATGCCGCCAAAGGTCGGCTCCAGACCAGCAATAATATCCACCAGCTTGTCTGGGTCGGTTTCATTGATCTCGATATCAAAGACATCCAGACCTGCAAAGCTCTTGAACAGCACGGCCTTGCCTTCCATGACCGGCTTGGAGGCCAGCGCGCCAATATTGCCCAGGCCCAGCACCGCGGTGCCGTTGGAAATTACCCCAACCAGATTGCCCCGACCGGTATAGCGAAAGGCATTTTGCGGATCATTGACGATTTCCTCGCAAGCAGCCGCAACCCCGGGCGAATACGCCAGCGCCAGATCCCGCTGGTTGGAGAGTTGCTTGGTCGGCGTGACCGATAACTTTCCGGGCCTGCCCTGCTCGTGATATTCCAGGGCTGCTTTCCGAAAATTGGCGTCCATGCTGTATACCTACCCAAAAATCCATTTAAAACGGACCGGGATCGCCAGAACGCTGCCATTGCCTGTCAGCGTGAATTCAAACAAGTACGTGGCTTGATACGCTGAATGCTGTTCTTGTCTCCGAACCCCGGTCTCCTTGCCTGGCCCTCAAGGCCAAAGCAAGGACCATTCTAGCCCTTGAGTTACAACATGGGTCAAGCACAGGCCAGGACAAACTTAGAGCGTCTGGCCCGGATAGGAGAATCGGTCCGCAGGATCAAACAGGGCTTTGATGCGGCTATCCACATCCTGAGCCTGCCAGGACTGCTCCTGATTCGGCCAGGACCAATCTTGCGGGTCCGAGCCACTTAAAACGGCATCATCCAGCACCAGCCATTCCACCCAGGCCAAATCACCGCCGTGGCCCAGCATCAGATGAGCCAGATTGATGCCCTCGCCTTCAACCGGCTCCAGCGCATCCAGACGATAGCGGCAGGGCCATTGCTCTTGTCGCAGGGCCTGGGTTTCCGATTCGCCCATCAACTGGAACAAGGCCGGAATCAACTGCTGCATGCGCAGGCTATCCAGGGGATTGCGGTTTTCCTGTCCAAAGGGGCCCAAGGCCGCTTGCGTGTTATCCGCCAGAATGACCGAGCAGTGCAACACGCCCGACAAGGCGGTGCGACCGCTAGGCCAGTCATGCTGACGCCGGTCGGCCAGCCAGGCAGCGACGGTCATGCCAGCCGGAGCATCGGCCAGACCTTGAAAACCCTTGGCTTCCATCTCGCCCAGCAGACAGCCGGGCTGCACAAACCAGCGATTGGAGTTCGGTTCCAGACGGTCACAGCGGGCCATCTGCCGGCCTGGGGCCAGCACAATCATGGGGCCATCGGCTTCACTGGCCTGCGGCACACCTTCCAGACACACCGTCACACCGTACTCGGCGGCCAGCGTCAACACCATATGCACGTCCGCACTGGAGGCAGGCTCCAGACGGGCCTGCTCGTGATGCGGCTCAGCGTTAAGTTCGGACCACTCGCCCTGGACTCGGGCTTTCAAGCGCGAACAAAATGTCTGCCACGCTGTTTGGGGAGGACGACGCCCCATCAAAAATGCACGCCGCGACGAAGAAACCATAGACTTTTCCTGCAACAAACCTAAACTTGAGTCTCACTGGCCCGCCGGTTTGCACCCCTACAGGGCACACGCACATGCCACAGCCACCTAACGCCCTTTTGAGCAAGGTCCTACAATACACTTTTTACCCGAGATTTGCCGTATGTCCCGCCTCGCCAGTCGTACCGAACACGTTCTTCCTTTTCATGCTGTTGAACTCTTCAAACAGGCCAATGCCTTAAAGGCCACTGGCCGCGACATTATCAGCCTGGGCATAGGCGAGCCGGACTTTACCGCCCCTCAAGCCGTGGTCGATGCACTGCATCAGGCCAGCAATCAAGGCTTAAGCCAATACACCGCCCCTGCCGGTCTGACAGCTTTGCGTGAACGCATCGCCCTGTATTACGAGCAGCAGTTCCAGGCCCGTGTCGACCCCTCGCGTATTGTGGTCACGGCGGGTGCCTCCGGTGCCCTGTCTTTGGCTACGCTGGCCCTGATCAATCCCGGCGACGAAGTGCTGATGCCCGATCCGTCCTACCCGGCCAACCAGAACTTCATCATGGCTGCCGGTGGAACAGCCCGCCTGATCCCCGCCTCGGCAGAGGAACGCTTTCAGCTAAGCGCCCAGCACATTCGCGAGCACTGGGGTCCCAAGACCCGCGGCGTTCTGATTGCTTCGCCCAACAATCCCACTGGCGCGACAATTTCCCGCCCTGCTCTGCAAGAACTGATCAAGGAAGTGCGCGCCCGCGATGGCTTCATCATCATGGACGAGATTTATCTGGGTCTGTTTTACGAAGAAGCACCACTGAGCGCCTTGACCCTGGATCAGGACATTATTGTTATCAATAGCTTTTCCAAGTACTTCCACATGACAGGCTGGCGTCTGGGCTGGCTGATTCTGCCCACCTGGATGAGCGAGGCGTGCGAGCGCATGGCCGCCAGTCTGGCGATCTGCGCGCCCTCTTTGGCGCAACATGCCGCTCTGGCCTGCTTCGAGCCTGAAACCATGGCGATTTATGAAGAGCGCCGCCTGGCTTTCAAGCAGCGTCGTGATTATCTGCTGCCCGAGCTGGAGCGTCTGGGCTTGCGCGTACCGGTACGCCCGGATGGCGCTTTCTATATTTATACGGATATTCGCGAATACAGCCAGGACAGCGATGCCTTCTCGCAGCAACTTCTGCACGAGGCGGGTGTGGCGGCTGTGCCGGGCCGGGACTTTGGTACGGCCCATGCACCCTATACCTTGCGCCTGTCCTACGCGACCGGCATGGATCGCCTGCAAGAAGCGATCAGCCGTCTGGGGCAATTTCTGGGCCGCTAAGCCCCGCATCTTTTCAGTCTGCCGGGCCTTGCTGCCCACTTCCATTAACGTATTTCGGGCCGCAAGGCCCGATTTCTTTTGCTATTCAGACTACTTAGCGTGCCCGGATCGGGATACCCGAGGCCAAGGCAATACGGCGACGTTCAGCCAGCACCTTCGCGCCATAGCCGCCATCGCTAGGCCCAGTCGCCCCGACATAACAGGCCAAGCCACCTTCAATCGAACCACGGCGACGGATACAGTCGGACAGAATCTGCCCGCCCACGCGGATATTCGCCTCCGGACTCAACACCGCCAGCGTGCCTTCCATATAGATATCGAACTTCTCTTTATGGACTTTGGTCATCACCTGCATCAGGCCTTGCGCACCCACATGGCTTTCTGCATAGGGGTTGTAGCGTGATTCAATGGCGATCACCGCCAGAATCAGCTGCGGATCCAGGTTCTTTTCCTTGCCCACAATAAAAGCGGTGTGGATCAAGGCCCCCGCCACCGAATAGGCAATCTTGTACTTGCGCGCCAAATAGCTGCGCAAGGCCTGCTGCTGAGCCGCCGTGACGCCCGCAATGGGTTGCCCGGTTACCGAAGCACGCAGATTCTTCATGAAACCCTGGTACGTGGAAACCGCTTGCTGCTGTTCCGTCTGACTCAAGTCCTCGCCATCTTCCGACAGGGCTGGCTGGGTTTTATCCGCAGGCCAGACCGCCTGGCTGTACGCATCGTATTTCACCGCCTCGGGGCGCAGGGTTTGCACGAGACCGGTATAAAGCTGGTTAAACTGAGCGCGCATCGATGGCACAACCACACAGGCTGCGATCGTTACCAGTACGGCGATGCCCAGGTACATGGCACATACGTGCACAAACTCACCGATGCGATACGTCAGGGTGCGGGCCGAGCGACTAAGTACATAGTCCATATCTTGGAAGCCCATGGGATCATCCTTAGTATTGCTAACTGCCCGATGTTAACCTTAGAACCTGTTCAAGGTCTTAACCAAAAATATCTGCAAGCGGAGCCCCGTTCTTCTGTGAAATACCGTGACTTGAGAGACTTTATTGCCCAGCTGGAAGCCAAGGGCGATCTGAAGCGGATTACGCAGCCAGTTTCCACCTCGCTGGAAATGACTGAAATCAGTGACCGGGTACTGCGTGCCGGTGGACCGGCGCTTTTGTTTGAAAACGCCCAGCATCAAGGCGCCAAAGCCGCCATGCCTGTCCTGGCCAATTTGTTCGGCACGCCGCAACGCGTCGCCTGGGGCATGGGTGCACAGGATGTGTCGGCATTACGCGACACTGGCGAACTGCTGGCCAATCTGAAAGAGCCGCAAGCCCCCACCGGGATGCGTGACGCGCTGTCCAAAGTATCCATGCTCAAGTCCGCCCTGTGGGATATGAGCCCCAAGAATGTCCGCTCTCCCGCGTGTCAGGAAGTGGTGCTGGAAGGCAAGGATGTGGACCTGAACCAGATCCCCTTGCAATTGTGTTGGCCCGGCGACGTGGCCCCCTTGCTGACCTGGGGTTTGGTGATTACCAAAGGCCCTCATGCCAAACGTCAGAATCTGGGCATTTACCGTCAACAGCTGATTGGCCATAACAAGCTGATCATGCGCTGGCTGTCCCACCGTGGTGGTGCGCTGGATTTCCGCGATCACGCCCTGACCAACCCTGGCAAACCTTTCCCAATTGCTGTGGCTCTGGGCACCGACCCCGCAACCATTCTGGGTGCCGTCACCCCCGTGCCCGACAGCCTGTCCGAATACCAATTTGCCGGTTTGCTGCGCGGCTCGCGCACTGAAGTAGCCAAAGCCCTGGGTAGCGACTTGTCCGTGCCCGCCTGGGCTGAAATTGTGCTGGAAGGCCATATCCTGCCCAGCAACCACCCGGATGCCCTGGCTCCCGAAGTCCCCGAAGGCATGAAGCCGCCCGCCGACAGCAGCTACGAAATGGCGCTGGAAGGCCCTTATGGCGATCACACCGGCTACTACAACGAGCAGGACTGGTTCCCGGTCTTTACCGTTGAGCGCATCACCATGCGCCGCAACCCGATTTACCACAGCACCTACACTGGCAAACCACCCGATGAGCCTGCTGTTCTGGGCGTCGCACTGAACGAAGTCTTTGTGCCCCTGCTGCGCAAGCAATTGCCTGAAATTGTAGACTTCTACCTGCCACCCGAAGGCTGCAGCTATCGCCTGGCCGTCGTGTCGATTCGCAAGCAATACGCAGGCCATGCCAAGCGCGTGATGTTTGGTGTCTGGAGCATCTTGCGCCAGTTCATGTACACCAAGTTCATCGTGGTGGTGGACGAGGATGTGAACACGCGCGACTGGAAGGAAGTGATCTGGGCCATGACCACCCGTATGGACCCGGTACGCGACACCGTGCTGGTCGAGAACACACCTATCGACTATCTGGACTTTGCCTCGCCGGTCTCGGGACTGGGCGGCAAGATGGGTATGGATGCCACCAACAAGTGGCCCGGAGAAACCCAGCGCGAATGGGGCACTCCTATCAAGATGGATGAATCCACCAAGAAAAAAGTGGACGATATGTGGGGGTCGCTGGGGCTGTAAACCAGAACGCGCCTTCATCCGCCGCAGTCAAAAACAAACAAAGACCATCACCGCAAGGGTGCATGGTCTTTGTTTTATTCAGCTCATCACGGCGGGGCACCCCACACGACACCCGACACCCATATCAGGTTGGCAAGGCCAGCGGCTCCACCAGTTCAATCAGGTACTCATCCGGGTCAAACACAAAGGCAATCGTGCGTTTGCCGTGATTCATCTGCTTGGGAGGCGTCTTGATCCTGACACCCTGCTCTTCCAGATAACGTACCGCCTGACGCACGTCCTGGACCATCAAGGCCAGATGACCAAAGGCCCCGCCCTTCTCATACGGCTCTTTTTGGTCCCAGTTCCAGGTCAACTCCAGACTGGACTGCGTGCTCTGATCAAAGCTGAGAAACACATTGGTGAAGCGGCCGGACTCATAGTCCGTGTGACGCACAACATGCATGCCCAGAATATCGCGATAGAACGCCAGGGATCGCTCCAGATCCAGGACGCGCAACATGACATGATCAAGGCCAAACTGTATTTCGGAGGTGCTCATAGCGAGGGGAGTAGGGTTGAAAATGGCAATGTAGCAAAACCGCCTCCCTGGCATCATGACCGCTCATCAAGGGTCCATGAGAAATACTCAAGCCTTACGCACTGGCCGCCATCAGCTCCGACGAAATGGTCTGGATGAATAAAGGCACACAGGGATTGGCATTGCTTTCCTGCCACATGATGTTGATGAAGGACTGCGGATGCTGACCCGACAAGTCCAGATCAATGGCCACCAGATCACGGTGCACGTACTTGCGCAAGGACTGCGACAAGACGGCAATGCCGATATCGGCCGCCACCATGCTCATGATGCCGGTAATGGTGCTGGCTTCCTGCACGGAATTAGGATGAAAACCGGCATGTCGGCACAGGGAATAAAAATAGCGCCGCCAGACCTGCCAATGCGTCTTGCTGCCCACCACAAAACGCTCATTGGCCAGATCCACCAAGGGAATGGATTTTTCCTTTGCCAAAGGGTGATCGCTCTGCAAAAGAACGATAGGGTCATCATGACAGACCGGCTTCCACTGCACGCCCAGTTCCTCGGGATCATCAGAGAAGGCAAAGCCAAAGCCCAGGTCCAGGCTGCCCTGCTGCAAGCCCTGGATTTGCTGCTGCGTGGGCATATATAACAAATCGGTTGTGATGTTCGAATACTGCTGCTTGAAGTGCTCCAGCGTTCTGGGCAGCACGTCCTGCACCGCGTAGTCGTTATAGGCAATGATCAGGTGTCCGATATCGCCAAACTTGGCTTTCTGGGCCAGCTCGATACCACGCTCCAGATGCACAAAAACCTGCTCGATTTCCTGCAGCAGCAAAAAGCCTGCGGCGGTGAGCCTGACCTGGCGGGTGCTGCGTTCAAACAGATCCACCTGCAAGTCGTCTTCCAGCTTTTTGATGATGCGTGTCAGCCCCGGTTGCGTGATGTGCAGCAGCTCCGCCGCCTTCTTGAAGTGCAACTGTTCGGCCACCGTTTTAAAGGCGCGCAGGTGATGCAAATCCAGACGTGCGGGAATCATGGTTACGCTCATATTTTAGATTGATAACATCGCGATCAATAATAGTGCGCGAATAGTGAATGGACAAGCAATTTGCAGAGGATTAGCTTATCTAGCACGCACTGGATGGCGCTTTGCAAGCATGCCAGGACCGGATGCCCAGCCCCACAAAAAGGAGGAACTCATCCTGTTGCAAGCGATGCTCTTACCGAGCTTTCAACCAATACCAAGAAAAGACAGACACGTATAAATAATAAAAAAACCAGCTACCCCCACAGGGTTTGATTTCAAAAAACAGATAGTCCCAATACTTGAGGAGACATAAGTATGCAAAGGGAAAGCACCGTGGCCGAATCGGAACATACCGATACGGGTCACATCAAGAAAGTAATGATGGGTTCAGCGGCCGGTACGATCGTTGAATGGTTTGACTTTGCCTTGTTCGGCTATATGGCCGTATACATCGCACAAAACTTCTTCCCCTCGGAAGACAAGATGGCGGGCTTGCTGGCCACCTTTGCAGTATTTCTGGTGTCCTTTATTGTTCGCCCCCTGGGCGGGATCTACTTTGGCCGACTGGGCGACCGCATTGGCCGCAAGAAGATTCTGGCCCTGACCGTCTTGCTGATGTCCGGCTCGACCGCGGCCATTGGTCTGATTCCAACCTATGACAGCATTGGCATCTGGGCTCCGGTTCTGCTGATCATCATCCGCTGTATTCAGGGGCTGTCAGCCGGTGGAGAATATACGGGCGCCACCATCTACACTGTTGAACACAGCCCCATGAACAAGCGCAACTCCTACGCCTGGGCCATGTCCGGTGCCACCTACTTTGCGTTTGCACTGGCCGCAGGGATCAGCGCCGGTCTGGCCGCAATTATCGGTACCGAGGCCATGGGCGATTGGGGCTGGCGCACCATCTTCCTGCTGGCCGTTCCCATGGGCATCGTGGCCTTCTTCATTCGGGACCATCTGGCCGAATCGCCCGAGTTCCAGCAGATGCGTGCGGAGAAAAAAGGTCAGCTTAGCTACAGCGCCTCCCAGGTCTTCAAGGCAGAGGGTTCCAATATTGTGAAGCTGGGCGGTTTTATCGTGCTGTACGCCCTGTCCTTCTACATTTTCTCCACCTACATGAACACCTTCCTGCGCACGGTCATTGGCTTGTCCTCCGTCCAGTCCCTGACCGCGAACATGGTTGCCCTGCTGTTTGTCACCGCCCTGACCCCACTTGCCGGTGTGATTTCGGACCGGGTGGGCCGCCGTCGCATGATGCAATTTGCTGCTGTCTGGCATGCGCTGTTCACCATTCCAGCCTACATGATCGTCAGCAAGGGAGCTTCTTTGGAGGCCGCCATTTTCGGCATGCTGATTATCGGTATTGGCCAGGTGGCTGCCAGTGTGGTGGCCGTCACCCTGCTCTCGGAGATGTTCCCCACCGACATGCGCTATACCGCTTCGAGCATGTGCTACAACATCACCTTCGCGATCTTTGGTGGCACCGCACCCTACCTGGCCATCTGGCTGACGGCACAAACAGGCAGCTATCTGGCTCCCGCGTTTTACGTCACGGTGGTCGCCGTTCTGTGCTTTTTCTGGGTGACGGTGCTGATGCCCGAAACCGCCAACAAGCCTTTGCGCCGCTATCACACCGAACCGGCTCATGATGCCAAACCGGCCGTCAGCATGGGCAAGGCAGGCGCCAGTTAAGCCTTCTTTACTCCCGCTGGTTTTCCGCAATCAACAGTCCTGTTTTACAGGGCTGTTTTTTTTATGGGAAAAGAGCATTGATTTACATTAAAAGCAATTCACATAAAGCTGATTCTGCCCATACAGAAACGGTATTCCCATACCGGCTTCTATAGAATAGCCTTCTGTAGCCCGCGCCAAATATAGACTCATTTTCTACCGTAAACAGACTGAAGAATGCGCCTGCTCTGCCCAAGGGATTTGCACCATGACCACCATCAGCCTCACCGACGTAACCGTAAGCAGCGACGCCGACTCGCATGCCCAAGGGTGGCTGACGGTTCAATTCAGCAATGGTTACCGCATCCAGGCCTACTGCCCCAAAAGCAATGACAACTGGGCCCAGGGAGCCCAACAGCTGTGCAAGCCGGGGCATTATGACGGTCTGGCCCCCACGCAGGTGGATAAGTTGCTGCTGCAAGCGGCCGACGATGGCAGCTATGTCGTCCTGCAAGCGACTCTGCCCAAGGCGGCCGTTCCCATGACGTATGCCCGGCCCGCTGACGAGCACATCTATATGGAACTGTCCCACAAACAGCAAAGCGTTTTCAGCGCGGATTTCCTGGCCATTGCCGCGATTATTTTCGGGGCGCTGTATGGTTTGAAATGGCTATTTGAAAAGTATCTGCTGCCCAAACTATAAAAACGCAGCCCAAAAAAAGCGCCCTGTAAAAACAGGACGCCTAAAAGAAAAAAGAAAATTATGCCGTCAGAACTGAGCTGCTGTTTAAAAAGCGCTGCTGCAACTGACGCGCCTGTAAAAGCAAAACATCATCCTGATGCGGTTTACCAATCAACTGCAAACCCATGGGCAGTTTCTGGAAATAACCCAACGGCAAAGACACCACCGGCAAGCCCAGTAACTGCCAGGCACGACTCATGAATGGCGCCCCTGTTCCTTCGGTTTTATAAGGCGCAACACCGGCTGCCGCAGGTGCCAGAATGAAATCCACCCCACTATCCTCAAACCACTGCAGCATCGCCTGTTTGAGCGTGTCCGCTCCTTGCAAGGCAGCAATGTACTCCTTGTAGGGAAAAGACAGACCCGTGCTCATCAAGGACTGCATATGGGCGCTCAAGGTTTCATGCTGCTGTTGCTCGTACACCAGATTCCGGGCCACTTCATAAGCCATGATCTGGGCATGCAAGGCCGTCAATTCAACAACGGCGTCCTGCAGGGGAAAATCCACCAGCGTATGCCCCTGTTCCGACAAATCCTGCTGGCAGGCCTGCAAAGTCTCCAGCATCTTGTCCTGAACGTCGCCCAGTGCCTGCCCGGAGAAAACACCGAACACACAAGCCGCCTGCGCCCCTGGCGTGCTTAGATTCAAGGGTTTGTGCAGCAGGATATTGCGCAGCAAGAGCGTGTCGAGCACATCGTTGCTGAGTATGCCCAGGGAGTCCAGAGAATGAGCCAGCGGCTGAATATTGCGCAAGGAAAACTCGTTCTTGCTGCCTACATAGCCAATGCAGCCGCAGTAGGATGCGGGCCGTATGACCGATGCCGCTGTCTGTGTGCCGAAGGCTACCGGCACCATGAAATCAGCCACGGCAGCAGCAGAGCCGCTGGAGGAGCCGCCGGGTGTGCGTTCGGCATCATGCGGGTTATTCGTCTTGCCTGCCTGAAAGTAAGCAAACTCGGTCGTAACTGTCTTGCCCATCAAAATGCCGCCTGCCGCTTTCATCGCGGTCACGCAGGAAGCATCCATATCCGGAATCCGATCCTGGTGAATGGCCGAGCCCATTGTGGTGGGAATACCCGCCGTATCAATCACGTCCTTGACCGCAAAGGGCAGGCCCATCAAGGGCGAGGCCTTGTAGAAATCGCTGCGACTTTCGTACTCGGCCAGATAGTCGTCCTGATCAATCAGATACTGCCAGGCACCAATCCTGTCATCGCGTATGGCAATGCGCTCGTAGAAGGAAGCCACGATCTCCGGCAGACTGGCTTCGCCCGTATGCAGAGCGTGCAGCAATTGATGCAAAGGCAGCTTAAACCACTGTCGTTTCATGCTGCCACTCCTTGAGAGCTTGCAATAAAGAGGCGTCCACCGTCGCCACCCCACCACCAACACGGCCACGTTCCCCGGCACCGTCGATCATGCCCAGCAGCACCAACGGCCCGGTATTGTTGGCGATCACCTGCGCAAAATCGCTAATACCATTGCGCCCAGCCAGAAAGGGCAAGCGAGTTTTCAGGAACTGGCCTTGACGAGTCAGGTAGTCCGAGGGCAAAAAGGCGTGCAGATTCCTGGCGCTAATCCCAGCCAGATCCAGACACTGGCCACCCAGCCCTACAAAATCCACCACCGCACTATCACCCAAGGCTCCCAGCGCTTGTGCCTGCTCATTGCCCGGCTCTTTATTGCCGGCGATGACAGGGGCGTCTGTAACCAGCCAGGTCGTGGAGCTGGCCAGTTGCAAACCAAAGCGCAAGCCATTACCGCCCACTTTGACGATGGCATCCACGCCATCCGCCGGCGTCTGGTTTGCCAGAATCAAGGCACTGGCGGCCATCCAGTAATTCAAGGCCCAGGCCATTGCGCCGTACAGAAAGCTCTGGCTGGCGTCGTCATTAATGCCCCAGGAGACAATAATGTCGGCCAATTGCCTGGAACCATGCATGGTACGAGCATGGCCATCATCACCATTCAGCAAGGAAGCCTGAACGATGGGAGCCAGATCTACCGGCCCCTGAAACTGTGCAGCCAGCCGTGCACCCAAATCCTGATGAAGCCAACGCAGATGCGGCACCATTTCGTCGGCAAAAATACCCAGGCGGGTGCACCACTGCATGCCTTCATTCAGCACCGAGTATTTCTTGCTCCCGGGCCGATTGCTGTCGCTGACCTCAATCAAATACATGGACGGCGTCACCACTCCGGCCAATGGCACCACCACTCCGTAATCCTGCGCGGGAGCCAGTTGCACGCCCCCTGCGTCCAGCAAGGCTTGCGCCTCTTGTTTGTTGTCCGCCCAACCCTCATACAGAATGCCGATCAAAGCCGAATTTCGGATTGCGGCAGGCAACTCCTGTGCATGCCGAAACGGTGGCCCGGCATGCAGGACCAGACGGCCTTGCGAGGGCAAAATGGATTGCAGGGACCGGACTCCTGTCCAGGCGGGCATCACGGCCTGCGTCTCTACATGCTGAGCCATATCGTCTCCTTACGCCACGCGCACCCAGGTTTCGCTGTTCGCCAGGCTGGCGGACTGCGCACGCGAGCCGTTAAAGTCCCGCTCTATGGTGTTGCCTGGCAGGGCGGTGCCATTGATCAGCACCCTGGCTTGCTGCGCCGGGTGGAACACACACATCATTTCGTGTTTCTGGGTTTGGGTCTGGCTTTGTGGCAGGTCCACACAAATCGCTGGCTGCGTCATTTGATGCCATTGCAGCTCCACCGTCAGACCAGCACTGGCGGAGGTAACTGACTCGCTGACCAGTTCAGGGAAACGGTTTACGGTCTGGAAAACACCGTCACCCAAGACCTGCAACTTATCCAGCGCCACCGCCTTGCGAAACAGACCGAAATGACGCACGAAATCCTGCACCAGATACTCGGCCAAGGGCTTGTTATCCGTGATCAGCAAACGCGCGTCACTGTTCTGCCCGTCCTCGTAGGGCTTGTCCAGAACCAGGATGGCCTGGCCGCTGCCATACGCCGAGCTGGCAATGCGAAAGTACAGGGACAAGGACGACCAGTCCTGCTCAGGGTCGGTCTTCAAGTAAATAAAAGGGTTGTCGCCCGTCCAATCCAAGGTGCCGGTTTTAATTCCCGTCATGCTCAAGCCTCCGTGTTCAATGTATTCGTCATGGTTACCTGGGCGTTTCACGCCAGGTCTTTTTCCACCGCGTATTCCTGGCGCAGTTGCTGAAAGTCCGTGCTCGGCTGCCAGCCCAGAATTTCCTTGGCCGCATGGCTGCTGAAAATGGAGGCACGGGGATTGTTCTGATACCAGCGCGGGTTCTTGATTTCAGGCACAGGGCCGATAATCTGCTGATACCAGTCTGTGGTTGCCAGGGGGTGGGAGCTATCGTCTGCGCTGATGAAAAACACGCCGTAGCGCAAACCTTGCAGATTCACGGCGGCCTCAAAGGCACGCGCCAGATCCGCAGCCCAGATGTAATAGAACAGCCAGTTACGCTGCGGGCTGTCAACGAACTGGATGTACTCGGCAATGGTTTCCGGCAGCACAACGGCCAGCGGACGCAGACAGATCACTTCCATATCGCTGGCCTCGCTAAAGCTTTTTGCCATCTGCTCCATGACGATCTTGCTGACGCTGTAGGCCTGATAAGGCTTGTTTTCATGGGCCTCGTCCACAGGCAGATACTGAGGCTTCCAATCGGCGCGCATCTCCGACAGACCGCAGGCTGAAATACTGGAGCACAGCACCACTTTCTTGACGCCGTTTTCGCGACAGGCTTGCAGCACATGCCAGGTGCCGCGCACATTGACGTTGATGTACTGCTCCTCGGCCGCCTTCCAGTCGAAATCAATCGCCGCCAGGTGAATCACGGCATCGGCATTTTGGGTGGCCGCACGCACGGCCTCCAGATCCATCACATCCGTTTGAATAAAGGAAACCTGATGCTGGCTGGGTTTCAGATCCGCCACGACCACATCCATGGTCTGCATCAATTGCTGTACGACGTACGAGCCCACACGGCCCGAGCCGCCTGTAACCACCACTTTCTTCATGGTGTTTCTCCTGTTTATTGTTATAGATCCAAAACCAGTTCGGCCGACAAGGCGCGCGAGACGCAGATCATCATGGTTTCATTCAACTGCCGCTCTTCTGGCGACAGCACAAAATCCCGATGCTCAGGCAGGCCGGAAATCACTACGGTCTCGCAGGTGCCGCAGGTGCCGTTCTGGCATGAGCACTTGACCCGTATGCCTTCCCGTTTCAAGGCAGCCAGAATCGTTTCATCCTCTGCTACCGCAATGCTTTTGCCCGACTTCTGCAAGGTCACGGTGAAGCCCTTGCCTTGCAGCATGGCCGGGTCGGTCTCTACCGAGAAACGCTCCAGCACCAGCTGCCAGCCAATATCAGCCTGTTCCTGTTGATAGTTTTCCAAAGCGGCCAGCAAAGGCTGCGGACCGCAGGAATAGACGACGGTCTGTGCATCCAGCGCTTGCAATGCGCCTTGCAGATCAAACAGCCCGTCCTGATTGGAGGCATGCGTGGTGATACGCGCGCCATCCACTTCTTGCAGCTCTTGCAGGAAAATAAAATCCGCTGCGTTTCTTGCCAGATACAGCAAGTGCCAGTCCAGACCCGCTGCCGCCGCGGCCTGGACCATGGGCACGATAGGCGTGATGCCTATGCCGCCGGCAACAAAGAAGCACTTCGTGTTTGCAGCAAAGGGAAAGTGATTTTTCGGAATGCTGACGGCCAGCGCATCACCTTCCTGCAACACCTCATGGATATACGCAGAGCCGCCCCGCCCGGCTTCCTCTTTGAGAACGGCAATTTGCCATTCGCGGGTATTGGCCTGTTGGCCACACAGCGAATACTGACGGTAAAGCGGCTCGGTCTGCGACACCGCCAGTTCCAGTTCAATATGCGCCCCCGGCTCCCAGACGGGGAACGCGCCCCCGTTTTGCAAACCCAGGGTCAGGCCCACAACGCGCTCTGACAGCCTGGTTTTCTTCAGCACGCGTGTTTGCAAAGTTTGCTGCATGATGCTGCTCCTGCTCCCTTAGGCAATCGCTCGGATCGGCAACACCCGGCTTTGCTCGTCCACCCGGCGCTCTTCGGCGCGGTACAGATCAATCAGCCAGTTTTGCAAACGCTTGATGACCAGCTCTTCATTGGTCAAACGGCCACGGGAAGCAAAGTTGGATTGCATGCCCTGATGCGAACGACGCCAGGCAAACAGGTCCTCGATCATCACGGGGTACAGATCATCGTGTTCCTGATCGAACTTCTCTTTGTGATCCTCGCGTTCCAGCGTTTCTTGCGGGTACATCCAGGACACGCCGTAGGTGGACTGCTTGGCGCTTTTGGGCAGCCACATGAAGTACTTCACCTTATCGGGCATGGCGACCAGCAAGAGGTTGGGAGCCACGGTCACGTAAGAAAGCTGGGTCCGCTCCTGGTCGGTCAGACCATCCATGGGCGGTTGCAAGATGGAGCCGGTATGCGTAGGCGCGGCGTCCTTGTGGGTGGAGAGCAGGTTGTAGGAGACTATGCCATTGGCCACATCATTGAAGACAGCGGTTTCATCAACACGATCCGGATTGGTTTCGTACATGCCGCCCCAGGACGAAGCGTGCAGAAAGCTGCAGTGGTAGCACTCGTCATTGAAGATCTTCCAGTTCCAGTCGAAACTTTCCATCTTCAGCGGTTCCGAGGACTTCAGCTCGGACATGCGGTAGTTCGCCAGCTGCTTGCCCAGATTGCCCAGGCGAGTATGCAAGGCGGGCGCCATGGCGTCGTAGTTGATGAAGATAAAGCCTTCCCAAACCTCGGCACGGATTTTGGGCAGACAGACACTCTTGGGGTCAAAGCTGGCGCCGGTATCGGTCAGACCAGGGGCGGAAACCAGCTCGCCTTCCATGTTGTAGACCCAGGCGTGCAAGGGGCAGCTAATGCGGCGCACATTGCCTGCCCCTTCCAGCAACAGCATATTGCGGTGACGACAGACGTTGGACAGCACATTAATGCCGCCTTCGCGGGTGCGAATAGCGAACAAGGCGTCATTGCCTACGTCGAAAGTGAAGAAGTCGCCGGCATTGGGGATGTCAGTTGCACGGCCCACACAGAACCACTGCTTTTTCCAGACGGCATTCAGTTCAAACTGGAAAAACTCTTCCGAGGTAAAGCACTCGGGGGGCAAGGCGAAAACCTCGTCGGTTTCCTGCTGAAAGTAGCTGCGGTCAAATTCTTCAATCGCAATGGGCGAACGTAGAGCGGTATTCATCTCAATATCTCCTCTGGTTTGCATGAGCACCATGAATGGCTTTTATTAGGTCAGGCCAATCATGCGACAGGGAGCGACGCTTGAAAATTGAGCAAATTTGACGGAACGATGAGTTTTTTTTGTTGTTGAATCGGGATGAAGGGAAAGCGGTGGATCGCAAACACTGCAAAATGAGGCCGTTCTCGACGACGTAAAGCCCGATTGAGGACTGCGTGTCAGCTACTTGGGACTAGGTATGAGCGGTGTGAGAACTAGGCGGAGCTTGATAAAACCTCCAGCCACGCGCGTCAGATCGGGGTTCCACACCCTGATCGATGAGAAATGAGCAATGAACGAAGTGCGATGTGCATCCAGCCTGGTTCGGGAAGGCCAATACATAAAAAAACCTGCAAATATGCAGGTTTTTTTAAAGACGCAGGAACAGCGACAAGGTCAGCAAAGAGCGAAAAAAGCCCGGTCACCGAGCACAACACATGGGAACCATCAAGCAACTACCGCCTAGCGAATTGCAATCGATGCGACCCAATCCACAAACTCCTGCTCCTGTCGGCTAAGGTTCGCCTCCTTGGGGTAGGCCAAGAAATAGGCGTACTCTTCCAGGCAAACATCGAACAGTTGGACAATTTCCTTCTTGTCGATCAAAGGCCGTAACAAGGCCGGACAGCCCAGCATCACCCCTTGGCCATTCAAGACGGCATTCATGCGCACATTGGTGTCATCAATGTGAAAACTCTTCTTGGCCGTCAGTTCCTGCCCCGCCGCCTTGCGCAACCACTGCTCCCAGCACAGCTGATTTTCTTCGTGAATCAGCACATGCTGGTTCAGATCCGCCGGGGACGTGATCTGGCCATGCGCCTGCAAATAAGACGGCGCACACACAGGTGTCAAATTTCCGGGAATGATGCGCAAGGTCTGCAACTGCGGCCAGTCGCCCTGCTTGCCCCAGACAATTGCAAAATTGATGTTGTCCCTGAAAAAGTCCGGTGCCTGCAGCCGGTGCAGCAAGTTAATTTCAATGTCCGGATGCTTCAGCCAGAAATCCCCCAGCTGCCCGGTAAACCACATGCTGGACACAAAGGGCCGCAAGGACAGATTGATACGGCTCTTGCCGTGAGGCATGCGCAATTCACTCAAGGCCTGATTGATCTCGTAAAAAGGCCGTTGCAAACGGTCAAACAGGAACTGGCCCTGATCCGTCAGCTCCAGGGAACGGTTTTTACGCAAAAACAGCTTGCAGCTCAGATACTCCTCCAGCACCTTGATCTGGTGACTGACTGCCGAGGGAGAGACCAGCAGGTCTTCTGCCGCCTTGGTGAAGTTCAACCTTTGCGCCGACACCGTAAAGGTTCTTAAGGCATTCAGTAATGGCACCTGCATGACGGGCTATGTCTCCTGATGTGGATAGCTTTGTTCTGGAATTATTTATTATCGGAGCATAAGCCTTGCCGTCTTCAAAAACCAGTCGGCTGAACACGGTCCCTCAAGCGCACATAAAAAAAAACCGGCCTGGGCCGGTTTTCGAACATACAAGCAGACTTACTCGTCCGCATCGGTGTTGCGTCGTACCGGCACCAGGACATTGCGTGCTTTTTCACGTGCCGACTTGGAAGAATCAAACAGTTTCCAGGCTCCCAGAGCCAAGGCCCCGATACGCATCCAGCGCCCGCCAAAACTGCTCAGCACGGCCGAGGCACCGGACAACAAGAAGGGATAACGGCGCGACAAGGACAAGGCACTGGTGACCACCCCACCCATGCTCAAACCCGAAGGCTTGACGCTGTTCCACAAATTGCCGGGGCTTAAGTCTTCCCCCAGGGAATGGATCTGGGACGACATGGTTTGCCGCTCCAGGGAAGCGCGGACTCGCAACAGTTCAATACGCACAGCCCGCTCCTGGGCGGACATGCTCTCTTGCTTCGTGCTCATTTCCCGTCTCCCTCGGAATCCCTCAAGCGCTCAATAAACGCGACATCGCGACGCAACTCGGACAAGGTGGCCGAAAAAGGAATCGGGCCAGTAGTCAGACGACGGCGTACGGCCAGGAAAAGCCCCACTCCCAAACCGGCATACAGAACGACCAGCACACCCAAAGCCCAATAGCGATAATCCGTAGGCCAGAAGTACAAAGCCAGCAACAAACTGAACACCAGCACTGCCAGCGTGGAGAACAGCAGTGCGCCAAACACCATGCTGAAGATAGTGATCAGGCTCGCCTTTTGCTGACCCGCTTCCAGAGCAAACAGCTCCAGCCGAGTACTGACAGCCCCTATCAAGGTAGAACCAAGCTGACTGATAGTTTGCCTAAGCGCCATGATTTATCCCTGCTCTGCGACATCCTGCCATTGCATGCAACGACAAGAGCCTGATTTCTAAGAGGCTGCCGATCTGGATCGCTAAATCCAGATCGGCAGGGCTACTTTTTATGCTGCTGCAGCCCCGCAAAGGGCCCGCAGCGCAGAGCACAGACAGATTAACGACGGCTGATCAGCATGCCGAACATCAGGCCCACAATACCGGCCACGCCAATGGCTTGCCAGGGTTTGTCATGGACATAGTTGTCGGTTGCCTTGGCTGCACGCAGGCTGTGGTCAACCACCGCTTCCTGAGCATCGTGCAAGGAGTCCCGGGTCAGACGCAATGAGCGCAAGGCTTTTTCACGCAGCTCACCGGCCTTGTCGCCCGTGGCTTCGGCTGCCTCACGCATCAGTTTTTCGGCCTCATCCAGGCTCGCTTTCACTTCTTCGATAAATTTGTCTCCGCTGTTTTCCACACTTTTCTTGGTAGCCATAAATAACTCCTTGCAGTTGAAAGGGACACGCGACAAATACGTATCGCCAAGTGACTGGCGCCATAGCAGCGCCACACAAAATTCTTTAGCCCGCTGTTTTCAGGATAAAGATACTCGGTGAACCTGTGAACAATACATCACAGGCTTACTTCAGTTGGGTCACATCTACCGTAGACGGTACACCGTTCTGAATACTTTCTTGCTTCATGACCATTTGCACATCCGGACAGTACCAGTCGGTAACCTGGGAATTGATCCCCGGAATGGGCAGACTGATGCCGCTGAAACTGGCCTGGGTAGGCTCGATTTCGCGCTGATAACGAATAGGCCAGCACTGGTAACTGCCCAAGGCCGTCTGCACGGTTTGTTGAGCACCCACAGTTTTGGCACCCGTATGAACGCGCAGAACATTGGCCTGAGTACGCTTGTCCAGATTGATCTGAAAATCCTGGCGGGGGAAGGTCTGTCCTTCCTGCAGCCCACCATGCTCGTAAGAAAACAGCCCCAGCAGGCGCAAGTCAAACGAACCTTGAACGGTCTCCAGGCCGCCACGACCATCATCACGCTGGAAGCGGGTGCGGCCATCGCGCACGGTCATGACATAGTCGATATTGGGCTTGCTGGCAGGCAAGCCTGCTAGAGCCACGCTGGCCTTGCCTTGTACACGAGCCTGGCACTGGTCACCGCCCTGCTTCTTCACGTCGGAAAAAGCCAGGTCAGCGCCCAAGGCCAGAAAGCCCGAGCCGGTCAGTTGTACCTGTCCACCATCACGCATGAAAGGGACGTCACACAAACCGGCCTGAGCCGAACTCAGGCCCAACATGACCAACAGCGGTGCAGACATCCAGGCATTCAGTTTCATGTACATCCTGATTCAGTGAAACTTAAGTTTGACTCTTTATTATGCCTATCGCCTCTGGGGCACTGGCAAGGGATTGTAAAAAAGCACAACAAGTTCTGGACTTAAACCTCGCCGTCCTGAACCTTCTGACGAGTACCAAAAATACGATCGCCCGCATCACCCAGTCCCGGCACGATATAACCATGCTCGTCCAGATGCTGATCAATGGACGCGGTGTAAATATGGACATCAGGGTGGTGTTTTTCAAGAGTGGCGATGCCCTCAGGGGCCGCCACCAGCACCAGTGCGCGAATGTTCTTGCAGCCAGCTTTCTTTAGCAAGTCAATGGTGGCCACCATGGAACCGCCGGTTGCCAGCATGGGGTCGATAATCAGGGCCAGGCGCTGGTCCAATTCGCCGACCAGGCGCTCCAGATAAGTCTGGGCTTCAAAAGTCTCTTCGTTACGGGCGATACCGATTACGCTGACCTTGGCGCCAGGAATCAAGCTCAACACCCCGTCCAGCATGCCAATACCGGCGCGCAAGATGGGCACAACCGTCACTTTCTTGCCAGCCAGCTTTTCCACTTCCACATTGCCGCACCAGCCTTCAATCGTGGTGGGTTCCAGAGGCAAATCCTTGCACGCCTCGTACGTCAGCAAGGAAGCAATTTCCTGGGACATTTCGCGGAAATTCTTGGTGCTGAGATCTGCCTTGCGCATCAAGCCCAGTTTGTGGCGGATCAAAGGGTGGCGTATTTCGTGTATGGGCATGATTGCTTCATCAAATTAGGGACTAACCAAAAACAGGGCCACTGCACAGCAGCCCTCACTATCGTGATCGTTAACGTACTGCCAGCCACTTCACCACCGCATCAAAAAAGGGTCGGGCAGAGGCAGAACGTTCGTCATTGACCATCATGACGACAATATACCGCTTTCCGCTGGCTCCCAGCACGTAACCGGCCAGTGCACGGCTATCGCGCAACGTGCCGGTTTTCAGGTGGGCACGGCCTTGAACCTCGTCATCGCGCAAGCGCGAACGCACCGTACCGTCCACACCGGAGATCGCGAAGGAGGAAATGTACTCGGGCATCCAGTTCGAGCGCCAGGCAACTTTCAGCATGTCAGCCATGCCGCCCGCCGTGACGCGGGCATTACGGGACAGGCCCGAGCCATTGTCCACCGTCCAGCCCGCTGTATTTACCCCCTGACGGCCCAGCACACTCATGACAGCGCGCTCGCCAGTGGCCACGGTGGCACCGGGACCATTCATTTCCGCGCCCACGGTCAGCAGGATGGTGCGGGCCATCACATTATTGCTTTGCTTATTAACAAGACGAATCAGGTCAGACAGGGACTGGGAGTCATGCCAGGTAATCGCCTGGGCACGGGCAGGCACACGGCCTGCCTTGATGTCGCGTGCCAAGGTGCCGCCCAGATCGCGCCACAGGCTGCGGAACAGCTTGTCGAAAAATTCGGTTTGGGAATGCACCAAACGGTAGACGCTGAACTCGCCGCAGGAAGCGGCGGCCTTGCCACTGACACGGACCACCATGCCACCGGCTTCGGGCTGAATCTGGGTGCCAACGACTGGCGAACCGGGACAAGTTGCCGTCGACCACTCGACTTCACCCTGTACGCGCACGCCGGGCAAAGGCGGGTCGATAATCGCTATCCATTTGCGCGCCTGGGTGTCGGGTTGAAACACCAGCCGAGAGGCGCCCAACCCTACCATCATGGCGTCCGGGCTGGCGTTATAGGGACGGTCGCCCGCATTGTCAAAGTCGCCCGGATTGATGGTGACATTTCCGAAGATGGAACGATCCACAATAACTTCGGTCAGATTCTTCACCCCACGCAAGCGGAGCTCGCGCAACATGTCCCACAATTGCGGCACGGTCAAAAACGGATCGCCCCCGGCCTTGATATACAAAGGCCCTTTCAAGGTGCCTTGTTCGTCCACCTGCAGACCATCCTGGGCCATCAAAGTGGTGCGCCAGGTATATTCTGGCCCCAGAGCGGACAAACCTGCCCAGGTGCTGACCAGTTTCATTACCGAGGCAGGGTTACGGGGCTCCTGGGGGTTGACGCCGATCATGCGTGGGCCATCGGCCTCGTCCACCACAATGGACAGGGACGATTGCGGCAAGCGGCTGGCATTCCAGACCGAAGCCAGTTCGGGCGGCAGGGCCTGGGCCAGGGCTAGTGATGCGCCTTGCACCATGAGCAAGGCGGCCAGGGCCACATGCTTGCAACGACTCAAAACAGGCTTTGCCTTTAAAACGCCCATGCCCTCGTCTCCAACAGATCAATTCAGGAAAGACCCAAGCATACCGAAAGAAAAACACCACGGATATGGCCGTTTCAGCAATCTGGCGGCAAAGCGTTAAAATAGTCGGTTACCCCATCAGGCCCGGCCTTCTGGCCAGCGGCCCTTTACGACAAACCATGAGCATCGACCCCTCTTTAACTATCGCCCAGTTCGATTACGAGCTTCCCCCTGATCTGATCGCTCAAAGCCCTCCGGCCCAGCGCCAGGGCAGCCGTCTGCTGCATCTGGACGGTGCCAGCCAATTGCATGACCGCCAGTTCACCGACCTGCCCAGCCTGCTGCGCAAGGGGGACCTGCTGGTCTTTAACGATACGCGCGTCATCAAGGCTCGCCTGCACGGCCAAAAAAGCAGTGGCGGCAAGGTCGAAGTGCTGATCGAGCGTGTGACTGGCCCCGATACGGCCCTGGCCCATATCCGCGCCAGCAAGTCCCCCAAACCCGGCACCTTGCTGGAACTGGCCGAAGGCCGTGTCTTGGCCGACTGCACCGGGCGTGAGGATGCCCTGTTTGCCCTGCGCTTTCACGAGCCTGTGCTGGACATGCTGGAGCAATACGGCGCAACGCCTTTGCCACCCTACATTACCCACGCAGCCGACGAAGAAGACGACTCGCGCTACCAGACTGTTTACGCCCGCCACCCCGGTGCCGTGGCTGCCCCGACGGCTGGCCTGCACTTTACCGACGACATGCTGGCCACCTTGCGCGAGCAAGGCGTGGACCAGGCCTTTGTGACCTTGCACGTAGGTGCAGGCACGTTCCAGCCTGTGCGCGTGGACAATATCAGCGAGCACGTCATGCACGCCGAGCGCTACCACGTCCCCGCCGCCACCCTGGCCAAGATTGACGCCACCCGCGCTGCCGGTGGCCGCGTCATTGCCGTGGGCACCACCAGCGTACGTTCGCTGGAATCGGCCGCCAGCAAAGAGCCCGGCATGAACCAGCGCTGCGCCGATGGCAGCATTGAAGGCGACACGCGCCTCTTTATTACCCCCGGCTTCCAGTACCAGTGGGTGGATGCGCTGATCACCAATTTCCATTTGCCCCAGTCCACCTTGCTGATGCTGGTATCGGCTCTGGCGGGGATCGAACCCATACAACGTGCCTACCAGCACGCCGTCCAATCCCGGTATCGCTTCTTTAGTTACGGCGATGCTATGTTCATTGAGCCTCCTACCCCATGAGTGGACTGAAGTTTGACCTTTTAAGCACCGATGGCGCCGCTCGCCGTGGCCAGATCACCCTGAACCACGGTGTGGTGCAAACCCCCATCTTCATGCCAGTAGGCACGTATGGCAGCGTCAAGGCCATGATGCCGCACGAGTTGAACGAGATTGGCTCGCAGATCATTCTGGGCAATACCTTTCACCTGTGGCTTCGTCCGGGCACGGATGTCATGGACAAGTACAAGGGCCTGCACAACTTCATGCAGTGGGACAAGCCCATCCTGACGGATTCGGGCGGTTTTCAGGTGTTCAGCCTGAAAGGCATGCGCAAGATTACCGAGGAAGGGGTGAAATTTGCCTCCCCCATCACCGGCGAGCGCCTGTTTCTGACGCCAGAAGTCTCCATGCAAATCCAGTATTCCCTGAACTCCGACATTTCCATGGTGTTCGACGAATGCACGCCCTACCTGATTGACGACCGCCCGGCCACGCACACCGAAGCGGCCAAATCCATGCGCATGTCCCTGCGCTGGGCCCGCCGTTCGCGTGAGGAATTCAAGAAGCTGGCCAATCCCAACGCCCTGTTTGGCATCGTGCAAGGCGGCATGTACGAAGACCTGCGCGACGAATCCCTGGCTGGCCTGACCGAGATCGGCTTTGAGGGCTACGCCATTGGCGGCCTGTCCGTAGGCGAACCCAAAGAAGACATGATGCGCATTCTGGCGCACACCACTCCGAAACTGCCCACCCATGCCCCCCGCTATCTCATGGGTGTGGGTACACCGGAAGATCTGGTGGAAGGGGTCAGCCAGGGTGTGGACATGTTCGACTGCGTGATGCCTACCCGCAATGCGCGCAATGGCTGGTTGTTTACCCGTTACGGCGACATCAAGATACGCAATGCCCGCTACCGCGATGACACCCGCCCGCTGGACCCCGGCTGCACCTGCCATACTTGCAAGCATTTCTCGCGTGGCTACTTGCATCATTTGCAGCGTTCCAATGAAATTACCGGCTCGCGTTTGAATACCTTGCACAATCTGCATTTCTATCTGCAGATCATGCAAGAGATGCGTGATGCCATTGAGCAAAAGCGTTTTGCGGCCTGGCGGGAACAATTCCATCAGGATCGGGCGCGCGGCATTGAATGACACGCTGTTTGTGATACCGCAATAAAGTGCCGCTACAATACACCGTTAGTTTTTGACAACCCACACAAAAAAATCCTCAGGAGCCCCACATGTCCGCTGTTGACATTCTGACTCTCATCCCCGCCCAGGCTGCTGGCGGCGAAAATGCCTTGATGGGTATGCTGCCCATCATCTTGATGTTCGTTGTGCTGTACTTCTTGATGATTCGTCCTCAAATGAAGCGTCAGAAAGAGCACCGCAACCTGGTGTCCAACCTGGCCAAAGGCGACGAAGTCATCACTTCCGGTGGTTTGCTGGGCAAAGTCAGCAAAGTTCACGACAACTACCTGACCGTTGAAGTGGCCAACCTGACCGACAAGCCTGTTGAAGTTCTGGTCCAACGCGTGGCCGTTACGACTGTTCTGCCTAAAGGCACCATCAAGTCGCTGTAATGCCTCCGACCCCGGACTTCGGTCCGGGGTTGCCATTTCTGCACCCGTCGTAGATATCCCATGAATCGTTATCCCCTCTGGAAATATGTCATCGTCTTGGTCGCGCTGGCGATCGGCCTGATCTATACCTTGCCCAATCTGTTTGGTGAGTCTCCTGCTGTGCAGGTTTCCAGCGCCAAATCCACGGTCCGGCTTGAAACCAACCTGATCAGCCACGTTGAAGAGCTGCTCAAGAAAAACAATATTCCTACGACGGGCTCGTATTTTGAGCAAAACGGACCCAGCGCCACTGCGCGTTTCCGTTTTGAGTCCACCGATATTCAGCTCAAGGCCAAAGACCTGATCGAGCGTGAATTGAACAAGGACTCCACGGCGGTCGCCCCCGACTACACCGTCGCCCTGAACCTGGTGTCTGCGTCGCCAGCCTGGCTGACCGCACTGGGCGCCCACCCCATGCACCTGGGTCTGGACTTGCGTGGTGGCGTGCACTTCCTGCTGCAAGTGGACATGCAGGGCGCACTGCAAGCCCGCTACGACTCCATGGTGGCTGATGCCCGCAGCGTGCTGCGCGAGGCCAAAGTACCCGTGGGCAACATTGAGCGTGATGGTCATTCCCTGCGCATGAGCTTTGCGTCGGCTGACGAGCGCGACCGCGCCCAGTCCGAAATGCGCCGCGCCATGCCTGACCTGGAATTCACTCCTGCCGGCGATAGCGGTTTGACCGCCCGCATGACAGAAGCAGCCACCATTCAGGTGCAATCCAACGCACTCAAGCAAAACATCACCACTCTGCACAACCGTATCAACGAGCTGGGCGTGGCCGAACCTGTGATTCAACAGCAAGGTTCCGACCGCATCGTGGTGCAACTGCCCGGTGTGCAGGATGTAGCCAAGGCCAAGGAAATTCTGGGTCGTACCGCCACGCTGGAACTGCGTATGGTGGAGGACTCCCCTGCTGCTGTTGCCGCGTTGAATTCGGGCACCGTGCCCTTTGGTCTGGAGCGCTACACCGAACGTGGCGGCGCCCCCTTGCTGCTGCGTCGTCAGGTCATCCTGACGGGTGAAAACCTGCAGGACGCCCAGCCCGGCCGAGATTCGCAAACCCAACAGCCCACCGTCAACCTGACACTGGATAACAAGGGCTCGCGGATTTTCCGCGACATCACCCGCAACAACATCAACAAGCGCATGGCCATTGTGCTGTTTGAAAATGGCGTGGGTGAAGTGGTGACGGCTCCGGTTATCCGCAGCGAAATTCCTAACGGCCAGGTACAGATCAGCGGCAGCATGAATGCTCAGGAAGCCGCCGATATCTCCCTGCTGTTGCGTGCCGGTTCGCTGGCCGCCCCCATGAGCATTATTGAAGAACGCACCATTGGTCCTAGCCTGGGTGCCGACAATATTCGCCAGGGCTTTAACGCCACGCTGTACGGCTTTATTGCGATTGCGATCTTCATCATGCTGTATTACCACCTGATTGGTCTGTTCTCTACCATTGGCCTGACCTTCAACGTGCTCTTGCTGCTGGCCGTGCTGTCCATGCTGCAGGCAACCTTGACCTTGCCGGGTATTGCGGCCATTGCGCTGACGCTGGGTATGGCCATTGACGCCAACGTGCTGATCAACGAGCGTATCCGAGAGGAATTACGCAATGGCGCCTCACCGCAACAAGCCATTCACCTGGGCTTTGATCGTGCCTGGGCCACTATTTTTGACTCCAACTTGACCAGTCTGATTGTGGGTGTTGCTTTGCTGGCCTTCGGTTCCGGTCCCATCCGTGGTTTTGCGGTGGTACACGTGATCGGTATTCTGACCTCCATGTTCTCTTCGGTGGTTGGGGTTCGTGCCCTGGTCAATCTCTGGTATGGCAACCGTCGTCGCCTGCAAGGGATTTCTATCGGCCAGGTCTGGAAGCCACAGGACAAGAAGTAAAGCGCCGGGGCCGGTGCAAACCGGCCTGGCCCAACTACAGGCATAAAGCATCATGGAATTTTTTCGTATTCACCGCACTATCCCGTTCATGCGCCATGCGTTGGTGCTGAACCTGATCAGTTTTCTGACGTTTATCGCAGCGGTTGTTTTCATTATTGTGCGCGGCTTTCACCTGTCCATCGAATTTACCGGTGGTACGGTCATGGAAGTGCACTATCAGCAAACCGTGCAGGTTGAAGATGTACGCGGCTCGATTCAGTCGCTAGGCTATACCGACTTCCAGGTACAGAACTTCGGGACTTCACAGGACATCATGATCCGCTTGCCCGTTCTGGACGGACAAGACTCTACCCAGCAAAGCGAGCAAGTGCTCCAGGCCTTGAAGCAGCAACACTCGGACGTGGAACTGCGCCGTGTGGAGTTCGTTGGCCCACAGGTGGGGCAGGAGCTGCTGCATAACGGCTTGATGGCCCTAGCCTTTGTGGTCGCCGGTATCTTGCTGTACCTGGGCATCCGCTTTGAATGGAAGCTGGCCTTGGCGTGTGCGATTGCCAACTTGCACGACGTGGTCATCATTCTGGGCTTTTTCGCGTTCTTCCAATGGGAATTCTCGCTGTCGGTGCTGGCCGGTGTTCTGGCTGTGCTGGGTTACTCCGTGAACGAATCCGTTGTGGTGATGGACCGTATCCGTGAAAACTTCCGCAAGCAGCGCAAGATGTCGGTATCGGAGATTATTGACCTGTCCATTACCCAGAACATCTCGCGTACCATCATCACCCACGGCTCTACCCAGATGATGGTGCTGTCGATTTTCTTCTTCGGCGGCCCCACGCTGCACAATTTCTCGCTGGCGCTGACCATCGGTATCTGGTTTGGTATTTACTCTTCTGTGTTCGTGGCCGCCGCTATCTCCATGTGGCTGGGCGTGAAACGTGAGGATCTGGTCAAGCCGATCAAGAAAGACGAAGGCGGCGAGGTTGTAGAAGGCTAAGTTGCTTCTTTAGTCGCTGTTAAAGAAAAGCCCGACATTAAAACAATGTCGGGCTTTTTTATTTCTAGGGCTGCTGGATTGCAAGTAATAGGGTGGCAGCAGTAAGCCTCTTTTTGTTTTATTGAGGGCCGGAGCAGGTCGGCTTGGCGGGTCATTCGCCCGTGCTGCGCACGGGTCCCCTTGTCAGAGGCCAGATGCGGGCGGGTCGTGAACTCGGAGCGCGGTTTGTCCCTCGGACAAACCGCAAGCGTGCTCCTCAAACAGCACGACCCTTGCACCCCGCATCTGGTCTCTGCCCGCGGCGAATAACCTGACTCGCCCGCCGACCTGCTCCGGCCCTCAATAAAACAAACGCCTGCCACCCTATATTTATCTGAAGGAATACTTCGGCACGACGGCTATACAGTAAGCGATACTGCGACGGCAATATGGCAAAACTTCACTGCTATAGCAGCTCCAGCGATGCCTACAGCGAGTCTCATTTCCATGAAGCGATAGAACTTGCCACAGTCATTTTCAGATCACAAGCAACAAGGATCGGATAAGTCACTACAAGCCGACGGTGTGGGGACCGAAATGGTCGCAGACGACTTAATTAATACGGGATGGTTTCATCCGGCCGCAGCGTCAATACACGCACACCACTTTCTGTCACAGCCACCGTGTGCTCAAACTGTGCCGACAGCAAGCCATCACAGGTACGTACGGTCCAGCCATCTTTCCCGGTTTGCACCGCATGACCGCCTTGATTCAGCATAGGTTCAATGGTGAACACCATGCCCTCCTTCAATCGCAAGCCTGTGCGCGGCGTACCCCAATGCAGAACCTCGGGTGCCTCGTGCATTTCTCGCCCAATGCCATGTCCACAATAATCCCGCACGACGGAATAGCCATTCTTGCGCGCGTACTGCGAAATGGCGAATCCTACGTCCCCTAGTGTTGCGCCGGGACGTACAGTTTGTATACCCGTCCACATCGCCATATAGCAGGCATCGACCAGTTTTTGCGCAGCAGACGTAACCTGCCCCACCGTGTAGGTTTTGCTGGAATCTGCAATAAAACCGTTCTTCTCCAGGGTGATATCAAAGTTCACGATATCGCCCTCTTTCAGCACATCCGCAGTGGACGGCATACCGTGGCACACCACTTGATTGGGCGAGGAGTTCAGAACATAGGCATAACCGTACTGCCCTTTACTGGCGGGCCGGGCTTGCAGATCCTGAACGATGTAGTTCTCGACCAGATCATTGACCTGCATGGTGTTCATGCCAATCAGATCCAACTGATCCAGGCGCGTGAATACTTGAGCCAGCAAACGACCCGACTCGGCCATCAAGGCAATTTCATCCGCCGTCTTGATCATGCTGGCTCCGTGTGGTCCAGCGGTACAGCGGGCTCACCCAGACCCGCCGCCTTCATTTCACGAGCAACAATCTCGTTAAAGCTCAAGGTCGGATTCAGTTCGCACAGCAGTCCCATACGTATCCAGAAAGCCGCCTGCGCATTGATGGAGCGACATGAAACCGAGCTCGCCTTGCGCAACTGGTCGTGCAAGTCGTCATCAATATTCACGATACCCATTTCTTGTTCCTTATATGTTCCATATACGAATCATATAATCCACAAAAACAGGACGCAAGCAGAACCTGGCTGAAAATCCTGATCCAGCTCGATGCCCTGACACGGCTGCTTTCGGCCGCCGCCACTCAAAGTGGCAGCATGTCTGCAACAAGTCCTACCACCGAAGTCCCTGCTTGCTTGTGGCTCATGGGAGGCTGGGCGTTATAATGCTCGATTCATCATTTTCAATGGCCCGCGGGATATACACCCGTCACGGCTCCTTCTATGACCGACACCACACTCTCTACCCCCGCCAGCGCGGACGCTGCCACCAAGCCTGCCCGCAAACTCTTCATTCGCACCTTTGGCTGCCAGATGAATGAGTACGACTCCGAAAAAATGGCCGACATCCTGAATCAGGATCGCCCCGTGGAGTTGACCACCAACCCCGAAGAAGCAGACATCATCCTGTTCAATACCTGTTCAGTGCGCGAAAAAGCGCAAGAAAAGGTGTTCTCGGATCTGGGCCGGGTTCAGCATTTGAAGGCGCTCAATCCCGATCTGGTGATTGGCGTGGGTGGCTGTGTCGCCAGTCAGGAAGGCGACACCATTATTCGTCGTGCTCCCTACGTGGACGTGGTGTTCGGACCACAGACCTTGCACCGTCTGCCCGAACTGATCGTCAAGCGCCGCAACAGCGGCCGCTCGCAAGTGGACATCAGCTTTCCGGAAATCGAAAAATTCGACGCCCTGCCCCCGGCACGAGTGGAAGGCTATTCGGCCTTTGTGTCCATCATGGAAGGTTGCAGCAAGTACTGCAGCTTCTGTGTGGTGCCCTACACCCGCGGCCCCGAAGTCTCCCGCCCCTTTGACGACGTGCTGATGGAAGTAGCTGACCTGGCCGACCAGGGTGTGCGTGAAGTGACACTGCTGGGCCAGAACGTGAACGCCTACCGTGGCCCTACCGATGTTGCCGGCGAAATTGCCGACTTCGCCATGCTGCTGGAATACGTGCACGAGATTCCCGGTATCGAGCGTATTCGCTATACCACCTCGCACCCCAAGGAAATGACCTCGCGCCTGATCGCCGCCCACGGCAATCTGCCCAAGCTGGTCCCCTTCCTGCACCTGCCCGTGCAAGCTGGCAGCGACCGTATTCTGGCTGCAATGAAACGCGGCTACACTTCGCTGGAGTTCAAATCCATCGTCCGCCGCCTGCGCGAGGCCCGTCCCGACATCGTCCTGTCCTCGGACTTTATCGTGGGCTTTCCCGGTGAGACGGAAGAAGATTTCCAGAAGACACTGAAGCTGATTCGCGATGTGAATTTCGACCAGTCTTTCTCCTTTGTGTATTCCCGTCGCCCCGGCACGCCCGCCGCCGACCTGGAAGACAACTCCACCAAAGAAGAAAAGCTGGACCGCCTGCACCGCCTGCAAGCGCAAATCAACGAGCAGGCCCAGGCCATCAGCCAGGCCATGGTCGGCAGCGTGCAACGCATTCTGGTCGAAGGTACCTCGCGCAAAGACGACTCGGAACTGAAAGGCCGTACCGAAAACAACCGCATCATCAACTTCCCCGGCGACCCTCGCCTGATCGGACAAATTGTGGATGTGCACGTGACCCAAGTACTGACCAACACCCTGCGCGGAGAAATCGTGACCCATGACCGGGTTGCAGGAGCCTGATCTATGACTAGCCAACGCCGCCGCATGCCCACTGCCTTGCGCCTGGACGGGGACAATACCCATCTGGCCAATCTGTGTGGCCCTCTGGACGAGAACATCAAGCAGATTGCCATTGCCTACGACGTCACCTTGCGTCGGCGTGGCAGCCATGTTTCGATTGAAGGCGAGCGCGCGGAGGAGGCTGCCAAGGCCATTGACTGGTTCCATTCGCGCGCGGTGCACCGCGCGCTGAATATTGACGATATTCAGCTGGGTCTGGTGGAGCTGGGCGCCAGTCGCAGCCACGAAAAAGAGGCAAAGCCCGAGCCCTTGCCCGAGCTGCCTCCCGTGGGCCAGGAAGAAATCTCCCTGCGCACCGCCAAGCGTGATCTGCGTCCCCGCACGCCCGGTCAGCGCGAATACCTGCGCAACATCCTGAACAACGACATCAACTTCGGCATAGGCCCGGCCGGTACCGGCAAGACCTGGTTGGCGGTGGCCTGCGCCATTGATGCGCTGGAACGTGAATCCGTGCACCGTCTGGTGCTGACACGGCCCGCTGTAGAAGCGGGGGAGCGTCTGGGCTTTTTGCCCGGCGATCTGGCGCAAAAAGTCGATCCCTATCTGCGGCCTCTGTACGACGCTCTGTATGACTTGATGGGCGTGGAGAAAGTCCAGCGTCTGTTCGAGAAGCAAATCATCGAAATTGCACCGCTGGCCTATATGCGTGGCCGCACGCTGAACCATGCTTTTGTGATTCTGGACGAAGCCCAGAACACCACGCCGGAACAAATGAAAATGTTCCTGACCCGCATCGGTTTTGGCAGCAAGGCCGTGATTACCGGCGACCCCACCCAGGTGGATCTGCCCAAAGGTCAGCGCAGTGGCTTGAATCATGCCGTCAAGGTACTGGAAAACGTCCAGGGTATTTCCTGCTCACGTTTCAGCAGCCGCGATGTGGTGCGTCACCCTCTGGTTGCGCGAATTGTGGACGCCTACGAACGAGCTGGTGATGCCTGATCTGTCCTTAAGCGTCCAGTACGCTGTTGATTGCCCCGAGCTGAGCCGCTCCCGTATCCGCCGCTGGATGCAGCGCACGATTGATAAAGCGGTCGAACGCATCCACCCCGAAGATCGCTTCACCGCCCTGTCCGCCACCTTGCGCATTGTGGACGCCGAAGAAGGCCAAAGCCTGAACCTGAGCTACCGGGAACGCGATTACGCCACCAATGTACTGACCTTTGAATATGGTCAGGACGAAGATGGCGTGGTCAGCGGGGATATCGTGTTGTGCCTGCCCGTTCTGGAGCGTGAAGCCCAGGAACAGCAAAAACCGTTTCTGCACCACGCAGCCCACCTGGTTGTGCACGGCTGTCTGCACTCCCTGGGTTACGACCACATTGAAGAGGACGAGGCCGAGGACATGGAGGCACTGGAAACAGCCGTTCTGGCCAGCCTTCGCATCCCCGATCCGTATCAGGAACGCTAGACTCGCCCGTCCCGGTCGCCTGCAACCGGCGATCATAAAACAGCCTTGATACTCACCGCCCTTCGCGCATTCCGAATGATGACAGGTACATACCTTGTCATCATTTTTCGGTTATGCTTGATTCTTCCTTAACTCGTCCTTCGGACAATGTCAGACTCTGCTCCCGACCCCGAGCCCCGCCCTTCCAAGGCCAGCTCAAACAATCCCATCTCTCGCTTAAGTGCTTTTTTCAATCGGCGTCACGAACCCGAAGACCGAGAAGACCTTAAGTCTGTCCTGGTTGCGGCCCACGCCCGCAAAGTTATCGACGACGAATCGCTGTCCATGATCGCCGGAACGCTGGATATGGCCAACAAGACCGTGGCCGATATCATGGTGCCCCGCTCCAAGATCGATATGCTGGACATCGCCAAGCCTTTGACCGAAATGCTGCCCATCATTATTGAGACGGGCCACAGCCGCTTTCCGATCTACGAGACGGAGCGCGACAATATCATCGGTATCCTGCTGGCCAAGGACCTGCTGCTGTCAATTGCCAATCCCACACTGGATTTGCGTCCGCTGATCCGTCCTGCCGTATTTATCCCCGAGACCAAGCGCCTGAACGTCTTGCTGCATGAGTTCCGTGGCAGCCGCAATCATCTGGCCGTCGTTATTGACGAGCACGGCGGCACAGCAGGCCTGGTCACCATGGAAGACGTGCTGGAACAGATCGTGGGCGACATCGAAGATGAATACGATGAAGATGCCGAGCAGACCATTTTCCAGGCCGGCCCCGACAGCTGGCGTGTCATGGCCCTGACTGAAATCCCGGATTTCAACGAAGCGTTCCAGACCAGCCTGCCTAACGATGACTTTGACACCGTGGGTGGTTGGCTAGCGTCCGAATTGGGACATATCCCTCGCCGGGGCGATGTGGCCCAGCTTGATGGCATCAGCATCACCGTTGTACGTGCCGATGCCAAGCGAGCCCTATGGTTGCACGTTCAGCGAGCCACACCCGCCGAGCCTGATCTTGAACAAGCCTGATTCCAAACCTTTACCCCAGGCGCTTGGCGTCGCTTTATTGCTGGTCCTGGGGGGCTTGCATGCCCTGTCCTTCTCCATTGGCCCACTGCCATCCTGGATTCTGCCCTTCTACCAGATCACCTTGCTGGCCATTGCCTGCTCACAGATCATGGCTGCAAAGTCCGTGCGTCAAGCCTTTGGTCGCAGCTATTTGTTCGGACTGGGTCATTTTGGCGTAGGGATTTACTGGCTCTACATCAGCATGCACCAGTATGGTGGTATGCCCTCGTGGATGGCCGCCCTGGGCGTTTTGCTGCTGGCCGCGGCCCTGGCCGTCTTCCCGGCTCTGGCTTCGGCAGTTTGGCAAAAGCTGCGCCCCAAGCACGATAGTGATGCCTGGCTACCACGATTGCTGTTATCAGCAGGCTGGGCAAGCTGCTGGGCACTCAGCGAATGGCTGCGTGGCAATTTGCTGACTGGCTTCCCTTGGCTGAATATCGGCTACGCCCACGCGGAAGGGATGTTTACCGGCTGGGCACCCGTTATCGGCGTCTATGGTCTGGCCTGGCTATCGGCCTTCAGCGCCGCCGTGATTGCACAGTTTGCCGCTTCCAAAGACAAGAACCAAAGCCCTTCCAGCGCGATCGGCATTGGTATTGCCATGATTTTTGGCCTGATCGGTATCAGCCTGCCGCATATTGCCTGGGTTCAGCCCCATGGCGCGCCCTTTATTGCCCGTCTGGTGCAAGGCAATATCGACCAAAGCGCCAAGTTCGGTCCCAATATGAGTGAAGGCATAGAGCGTTACTACGAGCTGGCCAATTTACCGGCCAAGTCTCCTGAAGACGCTCCACGACTGATTGTACTGCCTGAAACGGTTATCCCTGTTTTGCAAAACCGTCTGGAAACCAGCTTCTGGCTGCGTTGGACAGAGCTGGCACAGCGCCATCAGGCCAATCTGGTACTGGGCGTGCCCATGGACCGTGGCACTGTCAACGGCAAGCTGAGCTACACCAACAGCGCCTTGTTGATCAGCCCGGAGACTCAACCCCAGGACATCATCAACAGCACGGCCAGCTATTACGACAAGCATCATCTGGTGCCTTTCGGCGAGTTCATCCCCACCGGCTTTCAGTGGTTTGTGGACATGATGAACATTCCGCTAGGAGATTTCCATCGCGGCGCCTTGCCGCAAGCGCCCTTCAAGATGGCGGAAGGCCGTGTGGCCCCCAACATCTGCTATGAAGACGTGTTTGGTGAAGAGATCATCCAGGCCGTACAAGGCAGCCCCGGCCAAGAAGGCGCTACCTTGCTGCTGAACATCAGCAATCTGGGCTGGTTTGGCGATTCCTGGGCCTTGAGCCAGCACTTGCAGATCTCGCGCATGCGGGCTCTGGAAACCGGCCGCCCCATGCTACGTGCCACCAATACCGGCATGACGGCAGCCATTGATCCTTATGGCCGTATTCGTGCGGTTCTGCCGCCCCTGACCCCGGGCGTGCTGGATGTGGAAGTCCAGGGCACTACGGGCCTGACTCCCTATGTGAAGTACGGCAATCTGCCCTTCTTGATCTGGGCAGGTCTGTTGCTGATTCTTTTTGCCTGGCGCTCTCGCCGTCAGCCTTGAACGATCAAGGATTCATCCCCCCACAGGCTTTACCAGTGACAGCTTGGCTTCGAAGGCCCCGCTGCCTACTGTAAAGTCTGTGGCGCATTTGCACTGAGCCGCCCTGCAAAGCCGCCGGCATGCTCCCGATTCCAGGTCTTGCACCAATCCACGAACTCATCGGCCGGGATAGGCGTGGAGCACAAATAGCCCTGCATGAAATCGCAACCCGCGTTGTTGAGCAAATCCAGCTGCTCGTGGCTGGTTACCCCTTCGGCCACGACGCGTAAACCCAGCTTTTGAGCCATGACGATCATGGCTTGGGTCAGCACCAGATCTTCACTGCTCAAGGCCAGATTACGGATATAACACTGGTCGATCTTGAGCACATTGATGGAAAAACGTTTCAGGTGCGACAGGGACGAATACCCCGTGCCGAAATCATCCAGCGCCACGCTCATGCCGTACTCACGCAAGGAGCGCAACTGCTGCAAGGCTTGCCCTTGGTCGTCCAGCAACAAGCGTTCGGTAATTTCCACGACCAGCGCATCCCCCGGGATGCCCTGATTCTGCAAATACTCCACCCAACCGCGCGCGCAAGAGCCATTCAACTTGAACTGCGCAGGCGACACGTTCAAGCTGACCCTGAAAGCCGGGTCCAGCTCCTGCCGTAGCACGACAGCAGCCTGGGCAGCTGTCTCGAAAACCCATTCACCAATCAGGACAATCAGCCCGGAATCTTCGGAAAAAGGAATGAACTCTGATGGCGGCACCAAGCCCAGCTGCGGGTGCTCCCAGCGAATCAGGGCCTCGGCACGCGTGACACGCCCCGTACGCAGATCCACGATAGGCTGGTAATAAAGCTGAAACTGCTGCTCGCTCAAGGCTTTCTGCAAGTCCTGGGAGAAACGCAAACGTGCTTCCACGGCTTCGCTCATGGCAGGCAAGAAACGACAATATTGATTGCGGCCACAAGCCTTGGCGGCATACATGGCCATATCCGCATTTTTCAACAGCTGACCGGCATCATCACCGTCTTCGGGGAACAGGGTAATGCCCAGGCTGGCAGAGACTGATACCGAGTTCTTGCCCAACTGGAAGGGTTCTTCAATGGTGTCCAACAGGCAGCGACAGGTGCGCTCCACAATGGAGGTATCACTGATATCCGAAATAATGACGGTAAATTCATCCCCGCCTATCCTGGCCACGGTATCCGTTACCCGTACGCAGCGCTGCAAACGCTGGGCCACTTCCTGCAACAGCACATCACCCTTCTCATGCCCCAGGGAGTCGTTCACATCCTTGAAAAAATCCAGATCCATGAAAATCAGCGCAAACGGCAAACCGGTACGGCGGGATTGTTCGCGAGCTTGCTGCAAGCGATCCTGGAACATCTGACGATTGGGCAAGCCAGTCAAATGGTCGTAATGTGCCTGCTTCCACATCTGCGCTTCACGCTTTTTATGACTGGTAATGTCGGTAAACAAGCCAATATGGCGATACACCGTGCCATCCGGATTCCAGGCCGTGCTGATCGTCAAGCGTTCGGCAAAATCTTCGCCATTCTTGCGACGATTCCAGATATCGCCCTGCCAGCGTCCCGTTTCTGAAATCTCGCGCCACATCTTGCGGTAGAACTCGTTGTCCTGACGGCCGGAGTTCAAGATAGACAGGGTGCGGCCGCGCACTTCGTCCAGCTCATAACCCGTAATACGGCTAAAAGCCGGATTGGCATCCACCACGTGACCAAAACGGTCCGTCACCACGATTGCTTCGCAAGTGTTCTCGTATACCACAGCGGCCAGACGGCCTGTCACTTCGTTGCGTACCCGCGTGGTGATGTCCTGCACCACCGCTACCATTCCCATACGGCCGTCCAGCTGAATGGGAATAGCGCAAATTTCTACATCAATGGATTTGCCATCATAGCGTAGTGCCCGCGTTTCATAGCGCAAGCTGCTGCCGCCAGATCGCGAATCGGGCACCACCTGAGTCAAGGAAGGAAATCGCGGCGCCAGAAAAACCTGATCAACCGTGAACTCCTGACGCAATTGCGCGCGGCTATATCCCAATGTCTCGGCCAGCTTTTTATTGACGAAATCAAAGCGGCCATCACGGGATAAATAAACTCCCAATAAAGGGTTGTGACTCAAACTGCGACATAGGGCGTTGAGCTGGGATAAATTGCGTTGCTGAATAGAAAGCTGAGCATCCAGCTGCTGAATCTGCAAACCGCAGGAATTCAGTATTTGTGACAGATAACGCGTTTCACTAGTGCCGGCACTGGTACTTTTGGCCCGGTAGTTGCCAGTCGTAAAGGCTCGCCCTTGCGCCATCAGCTGTCGCAAAGGCTCAGCGGCCCAGGCTCGCAACATGAAGTAAGACAGGCACAGCGCAACCAAATCCAGGCTCAGCATGAAAAACACGATCCAGCGATGCTGGGCACGCATGCTTTCGCGCGAGGCGTCAAAGGCATCCAGCAATTGCTGGGTGTTGTGGCGAAACAGGGAGTCTTCCGCGTTCAGACTGGCGGCAGGCAAAAGCACTTGCTCCGAGCTGACCGGGAAATCCAGGCGCATCAAACGCCGTTGCCATTCATTGGTCAGCTGGGACACCAGGCCCAGCAAGGGTTTGTCCAGTGGCAGCAACATGACTCCATCAACCATGCCCCCTTCCCGAAGCAAATGCACCACCCCTTGGAACTGTTGGTCCAATTGGCGCAAACGAGCGGGAGTCGAGCTGGCGGGCGCGGCCAAGGCCACGGAATAGCTGATGTCAGAGAGCTGACGCAAGAGGCCGCTACTGACCTGCTGACGAGTTTCCGCCTGATTTTGCTTGTAAATGACAGTAACCGTTGCCGAGATCAACAACAGCCAGACCAACAGCACCCAAATCAGCAAAGCACTCAAACTGATTCGTCTTTGTGCATCCACTGGAACTGGCAGAGGTGATGATATGCACTGCTTTGCTGACATAGCGCCATTAAATAAAAAAATGCAGGCTAAGAGATCGGCCTACAAAACGTAATTATTGCAGGTGAAATGTTACTCAACGAAGCATAACATCATTAGATTACAGAGCTGCGCAAATTTCTCATAAACCCTTCATTTATGCGCCTAAGCAGGGAATTACGGCACCCTGAAAGGAACAAAAAAACGACGACAGGAATTGAAAGCATTTCTTTTTATTACGCCACAAATGAAATTTTATGACACAAATAAGACACAAAAAACCCGTATAAAACAAAAAGATACAAGCATCTCCCATACTCATTCCAAGTCGCTTTTTCACCCCTCCACCCATCAGGAAGACCCGTCGTCGTCCTGGCTCCTCCCTCCCCGTCAGGCCCCCCTGAAGATTTTTTTACTTTATTTTGGTTTTTTTCTTCAAAAGACTTGCACAAAGGCAAAAACACCTTCATAATCTCAATTCTTCGTTGGTGGTCGACAAAAAAGAACACCGAAATGGGGGTATAGCTCAGCTGGGAGAGCGCTTGCATGGCATGCAAGAGGTCAGCGGTTCGATCCCGCTTACCTCCACCAAAAAACGAAGATTAGCTGTAGAGTCCTGTCCCCTTCGTCTAGAGGCCTAGGACACCACCCTTTCACGGTGGGTACAGGGGTTCGAATCCCCTAGGGGACGCCAAGATTCTTGGCAACCGCTGCGGAGCGGTAGTTCAGTTGGTTAGAATACCGGCCTGTCACGCCGGGGGTCGCGGGTTCGAGTCCCGTCCGCTCCGCCAAAAGATTTAAAAATCAGTCCCGGACTGGTTTTAGCAGTTTGAAGTGGCAAGCCTCGTCAAGCCTGACACTTATTTCGATACTTTGGTTTTTTGACGCAGTTAAAAAACGAAGTAAAGAAAATTGGGGGTATAGCTCAGCTGGGAGAGCGCTTGCATGGCATGCAAGAGGTCAGCGGTTCGATCCCGCTTACCTCCACCAAAACGACGATTTAGTTGTAAGTCCTGTCCCCTTCGTCTAGAGGCCTAGGACACCACCCTTTCACGGTGGGTACAGGGGTTCGAATCCCCTAGGGGACGCCAAAGCTTTTGCTTGGCACCGCTGCGGAGCGGTAGTTCAGTTGGTTAGAATACCGGCCTGTCACGCCGGGGGTCGCGGGTTCGAGTCCCGTCCGCTCCGCCAAAAAATTCAAAAAGCCTGATAGATTTCGATCTGTCAGGCTTTTTTTATTTTCACAAATAGCCCAAGCAAGCTCTTAATTCGTCTTACCTCACCTTCAAGAGAGATATACCTCGCGGGATATGTCTGCAAATACACTGCAAAAACCCCGCAGAGATATCCCTTGAATACCCGGGCTGCCTTTAATTCACTACTGGCACGCCCAGAGCATTCAT
Organism: Alcaligenes sp. AB3; assembly: GCF_031844565.1. Taxonomy (NCBI): domain Bacteria; kingdom Pseudomonadati; phylum Pseudomonadota; class Betaproteobacteria; order Burkholderiales; family Alcaligenaceae; genus Alcaligenes; species Alcaligenes sp. AB3. The sequence continues at coordinate 351,704 of NZ_JAUZVM010000002.1, read as the reverse complement.
CGTTTCAGTTGTCATCTGACCACTAGCCGGTAAAGACTTTAGTAGCTGAAACTGCTTAAGTGCTTGTACCGTTTGCGCCCCCAGAACACCATCCACAGCCCCGTCATACAAACCAAGAGAGATAAGCTGAATCTGCACCCGCATCACCTGCAATTTCAATTTCTCACTACGAGTTAACTCTACATTCCCCATCGCTGCTCCGACCGCCCCGGCGGCACTTGTACCTGCTCCCGCTGCTGCGCCAGAAGAAGAGCGGCCACTTGATGGCGCAAGCGAGCGTGGAGTTGTGGCCGTTGCCCCTCCCCCATACAAAGGTGTAACAGGCACCCGCGCAGGCGCTGAATATGTACGACCGCTCGAACCTGAATAGTGTGAACGATGGCTAGAGTGAGACCGATGACTGGAGTGCGAGCGATGTGCCGCAAACAAATTATCTGTCTCAAAATTGAGAGGCCGCAAAGGCACTGCCTGAGGAAGGGAAAAAGCATCGAGCGCCAGGTCGGTAACTGTCACTCTCGCATCAGCAGACTTTACGGAAAATGGCGTAATGCTTGCCAGGAACAAACTGATATTTTTAATGAAGCGACTCATTCCACATTCTCTAGCAATAGTTTTATCGTTTTGGATGGCTTCCAACCACGCTCATGCCAGGCAAAGAAACCGGAACAACTAGGCTTTACATCACACTCATCGCACTCTGCTGAGTAAACATTTTTCCAATCAGAAATACTCTGATGTGCATATCCATAGAGCTCTCGCGGCAACGTGCATAGAGGCGTGTTCATAAAGAGGAAAGGCACAGAATGTCGCCTCAACTCCCGCGTGGCCCTCAACAAGATCTCATGCCAATCGACAAGATCAACCTCGCACATCTCTCTGTTAGCCAAAGCAAAACCAATAGGCTCACACGCCATCAAGGCGACTTCCCGCACAAAGGGTAAATTACGTCCAATGAAGACACATAGCTCCTGCAAATTTTCCAGGACGGGCCTTATCAATACAATACGCAGCTGAACGGGCTGCGAGTGTGCCTGTAAGTTCAACAGCCCCTCTATCGTTTGCTCATAAGCCCCATGCGCTTGAACGACAAAATCATGCAAAAAATCAGCATGGCCATATAAAGGCACTAACCAGGTAACACTCGGAGTTAGATCAGACAAAAGAGCTTGGCTCAAGCCTGAGTCCGCTAACAGTCGTCCATTCGTCAGAACCTCAACCTGAGTATCAGGGTGATGGATTGCTACTGCGTCCAATACCTCTCGCAAGCGCTCGCCTAATAATAAAGGCTCCCCTCCGCTTAAACCCAACACCGCAGGAGACTGCCGCATATGCCTAATCACCTCGACTGCCTCTCGCACCATCCAATCATCATTCTGCGGCGTAGGGGGCTGTGAACACATCATGCAGTAGCTATTACAACGATTGGTTAACTGCAAACCATGATGCTTATCCGATGGGCGATGGAGTATGGCCGCTCTATTCAAATGCCGCTCGGGCACAAGGACATCTCCTGCCATCACATCCTCAGACTCCACCCAAGCAACATTCTCTAAGCCTGCCGCCCTGAACTGAACGACCCGTTCGCGCTCAACAGAATTTGCTACCTGCACCATAAAGCGCAAGTCGGGGCGCCATTGCGACGCAAGCTCCTCACACCTCACAACCTGCCACACACCATGCAACTCGGTCGCCTCGAAGTTTGCTTTTACCCGACGCATTAATAAACCTCCTCAATAGAAGGACGCGCCCACGCATAAAACAAATCCAATTCATCCTCAGTAGCCGAACTCACTCGATCGAAAAAGAAGTCGAACAACCATTGATGTCGAAGACAATGCTCAGTTTCCAGTACAGGGGCATCCACAACACCAAACTGAGCTTGGGAGTCCACCGGGTTGGGCGCACAGAACGTCTGAAACGCACAGGCGGAGCAAGCGGCAATCTCCGTCACCAAACTAGCCTGCCTCAGCGCCTGCTGAGTTGATGACGCCTGCAACACATCCAATGGCACCCCGATACGGCCTAGCCTCAAAGACACGTCCCCTGACTCAGCAAGCATACGCGCCTCATCACTGGGATATACATAACCATCGTAGTTGTAGACCATCACACTATGCCCTGCCCCAGTAGGACTTTGCAGGTCCACGTAGCCCCCATCAAATGGAGACAAAATCTTATTCAAAATGATGGATGCATAAACCTCGCGCAGCTCGACTCCTTTCCGGTTCCAGTACAGCACCCTCTCGAATGCCCGCTGATAAAACTCATGGAATCTATCCAGCTCGTACCCCAACAGACTCTGATTTCGCTTGGCAAAACCATAACTGCTAAGCGGCCGCAAAAAAATATCTCTAAAGCCTAAACGAACGTATTCATCCACAATTTCTTCAGGAAAGGACAAAGACAGCTTAGTTGTTGTCATCAATGCTGAAACCGACTCTTCCCCCAGCATACGACGTCCCAGCTCTATCCCTTGTAGGGTTCGCTCATAAGAATTTCGACCAGGTATAGGTCTATTACGATTATGTAATGCCGCTGGTCCGTCAATACTTGTCGAAAGGACAACCTGATGGTTTTGAAAAAACAGGCACATCGACTCCGTAAGTTGATGCAAAGTCGATGCAACTACAAATCGGATCTTTCGACCAAAATTCTGATTTAACTCTTCTATATATAGAATCGCTTTTTCAAGCAGGTCGAATCTCAGCAGAGGATCCCCACCCTGAAACTCGACAGTCAAGGACTGAGCGGGGCTTTGAAAAATGCTGCGACAAGCTTCTAGCAAGTTTTCCAAGGACATCGTATGCCCCGTATCAGCCAAGGAACGGCTAACTTGGCAGTACTGACAAGAGTGTGCACATTGCAATGTCAGCACAATGATATGCAATCCCACCCCTGTCTCTACAGTTTCATGGCGTGCAGCTTTGCGTGATACCAACAAACGACGAGAACCCTGCCAATCGTTCTCAGCGATAAAGAAACGAGATTTTAATTGTGCCTGGGCCTCTAAAGGAAAAAGGTGAACCTGACCACTATCCAATATCTGAACTTGTTGATCGCTCAAAAAAAGATGATCACCAGAAGAACTCACTACCAAGCAATGACCATTAAGACGCCGCTTAAAGTATGGAAGCACTTGATTAATAGGCGGCATCGCTCCCCCAAACCCCAACATTGATTATAAAGATCGTAATTATTGAGTAATTTTGACACAGAAACCACCAATGATTTATGGGGGTTTCCCTTTGCCAGCGAAGGACTCAAATTAAGCAAACAAACAAGACGAACACCTACCCCCCCTCCCCCCATACAACTGACAATTCTCTTGTCGTATCCGATCGTTGAAGTTAATGTATTGCGTTATCGTTACTTCAACATTCAACTTCTATGCCAGCCAGTACTCTGGGCCAGCGTGGTCCGACCGAGCATCATCGCCGCGAACAGATCATTGAGCAGGCCAATACGCATTTCCGGCTCTACGGGTATCGCAAGACCTCTGTTGCCAGCCTGGCCAAATCCATAGGCGTCTCCAGCGCTTATCTATACCGTTTTTTCGACTCCAAGCAGGCTATCGGCCAAGCGATCTGCCATTCCGTCCTCAATGGCATGCATGTGCAATTGCAGCAGATTGTTGAAGGTGATTTGCCGCCGATTGAACGTCTGCGCCATTTCATTGAAACTGCCTGCAACCTAAGCCTGGAGCTGTTCTTGCAGGAAGGCCGCATGCAAGAAGTGGTGATTGAGGCACTGCAAAACAACTGGGCAACGGTGGACCAGCACAGAGAGGACTTGCTGACCCAGATCACCGCCCTGGTGCGCGCAGGTCGTGAAAGCGGTGACTTTGAACGCCGCACGCCTTTGGACGAGGTGGTGCAAGGCATCCTGTTTGCCTTGACCGCCTGTCTGCACCCTGTCTTGCTGGAAATACATCCCCCTGAAAAAACCCGTCAGGGTTTGCTGGTGGTGACGCAGCTTATCCTGCGCAGCCTGATGCCTTGAACATCACGCCCCAAGTTACAGTTCATCCAACTATTTACCTACCCGGAGTCCTGCATGGCTCTTCTTCGCTCTCTTAGCCCCGTCTTGAGTTTGTCCGCCGCCCTGGTCCTGATGGGGTGCAGCCAACAAACGCAGGAGGCTGACCCTCGCACCCAGGCGCCTTTGGTCATTCAAAGCGTGATCCAGCCCAAGGCCGATCAGCAGCGACGTTTTCTGGGTCTGGTCAGCGCTAGCATTGAAAGCCCACTGGCCTTTCGAGTAGGTGGCAAGATTGATACGCGCAAGGTCCAGAACGGCGAGCACGTGGAAAAAGGCCAGCTCTTGATGACACTGGACCCCAAGGATCTGCAATTGGATCACCGCGCGCGTCTGGCGGCTGTGCAAGCGGCTCAGGCGCAGGCCGAGCAAGCCCAGTCGGATTACAAGCGCCTGTCCCTGCTGGTGGATCAGGGCGGTGTCTCTCGTCAGGCTCACGAGCAAAGCAGACAGTCACTGCGTAGCGCCCAGGCCAATCTGAAATCCGCCCAGGCGCAGGCTGAGATTGCTCGTAATGCAGACCAATACAGCTCGCTGAAAGCAGAGGCCAGCGGCATTATTACCGCCCAGCTGGCGGATGTTGGCCAGGTTGTCAGCCCCGGACAAGCCGTGCTGCGCCTGGCCCAGGACGGCCAACGTGATGTGATCGTCAGCCTGCCCGAACAGTGGAATATTCCACTGGGCACCCGCGCCACGATCGAGCTGACAGACTCCCAGGAAAGCCTGCCCGCCCAGTTGCGCGAACTGGCCCAATCGTCCGACCCGGCAACGCGCAGCTATCAGGCCCGTTTCTCTTTTGAGGATCAGAGCATCAGCCCCCGACTGGGCTCCAGCGCGATCGTGCATTTGACTCCTCCGGACGCAGACGCCTTGAATCAGGTGCCGCTGACCGCCATTTACGATGCCGGCAAAGGCCCCGGCGTATGGGTCATTGATAATCAGAAAACCGTGCACTGGCAGCCTGTCACCATTGCCAAGCTGGCCCAGGAACACGCCTTCCTCTCCCAGGGCCCTGACGCTGGCACGCCCATCGTGGCCTTGGGAGCGAACCTTTTGCATGAAGGCCAGGAAGTTCGTCCAGAAACACGCGAGGCCAAGCCATGACAGGCCGCTTCAATCTTTCCGCCCTGGCGGTGCGTGAGCGGGCCATCACACTATTTTTGATCATTGCTCTGGCAGCTTCCGGCATTTACTCCTTCGTGAAGCTGGGCCGAGCTGAAGACCCGGCCTTTACCGTCAAAGTGCTAACCGTCACCGCCATGTGGCCCGGAGCCACCGCTCAGGAAATGCAGGACCTGGTCGCCGAACCCATGGAAAAGCGCATGCAGGAGCTGCGCTGGTTTGACAAGGTAGAGACGGTGACCCGCCCCGGCACGGCCTTGATGGTGGTGACCCTGAAAGACACCATGCCGCCCGCAGACGTTCAAAGCGAGTTCTACCAGTTACGCAAGAAGCTGCAGGACCAGGCCCCACGCTTGCCCAAAGGCGTGCAAGGGCCGTTTGTGAACGATGAATATTCGGACGTGTCCTTCAGCCTGTTTGCACTGCAAGCACCCGGCCTGCCGCCACGCCTGCTGACCCGCGAGGCCGAGAAAGTACGCAGCCAGCTGCTGCAAGTTCCCGGCGTCAAGAAGGTCAATATTCTGGGTGAACAAAGCGAGCGCATCTTTATCGATCTGGACGAGGCCAAGCTGCACAATCTGCAGCTCAATCCGCAACAGATTCTGGAAGCCTTGTCCAAGCGCAGCGCCATGACAGCCAGTGGCGCCGTCAGCACCGATGGGCCGCGCATTCACATGCGCCTCAGCGCCGGGCTGGATGATGTAGAGGCCATCAGCAATACCTATATCTACGTGCAAGGCCACACGCTACGACTGGGTGATATCGCTACCGTCAGCCGAGGATACGAGGACCCGCCCAGCTTCGAGATTCACCACAACGCCGAATTTGCCATGCTGCTGGATGTGGTGATGCAAGAGGGCTACAACGGCCTGTATCTGGGCAAGGATCTGGAAAAGGCACGGGAAGATATAGCCGCTGCCCTGCCTCTGGGTTTCTCGCTGGATACGGTCACCAACCAGTCGGTGAACATTGCCTCCGCCGTGGGCGAGTTCATGTTCAAGTTCTTTGCCGCGCTGAGCGTGGTGCTGCTGGTGTGTCTGGTCAGCATGGGCTGGCGTGTCGGCATTGTGGTGGCAGCGGCCGTTCCCCTGACGCTGGCCATGGTGTTCGTCATCATGATGATGACGGGCAAGGTGTTTGACCGGGTGACGCTGGGCGCGCTGATTATTTCGCTGGGCCTGCTGGTGGACGACGCCATTATCGCCATCGAGATCATGATCGTGAAAATGGAAGAAGGCATGGACCGCCTGAAGGCGGCCGCCTATGCCTGGAACCATACGGCAGCCCCCATGTTGTCCGGCACACTGGTGACGATTATCGGTTTCCTGCCGGTAGGCTTTGCCCGCTCCTCTGCCGGGGAATACGCCGGCAATATTTTCTGGATTCTGGCCGCCGCCCTGCTGACGTCCTGGCTGGTTGCCGTGGCCTTCACCCCCTACATGGGCGTGAAACTGCTGCCCGCGATTCCTGCCCGTCCTGGCGGTCACCAAGCCATTTACGACACTCCAAACTACATGCGTCTGCGCCGCATGATTGCCTGGTCGGTACACCACAAATACCTGGTAGCCGGCATCGTGGTGGCTGCCTTCGTGCTGGCGGCGGTGGGCATGGGCTTCGTCAAGCAGCAGTTCTTCCCCACCTCTGACCGGCCCGAGCTGCTGGTAGAAGTGCAGTTGCCCGAAGGCAGCGGCATCCAGTCCACCCAGATGGTCACTCGCAAGGTGGAAAGCTGGTTGCGCGAGCAACCCGAAACCAGGCTGGTCACCAGCTATGCCGGTCAAGGTGCGCCGCGTTTCTTCCTGTCCTACAACCCTGAACTGCCTGACCCTTCCTTTGCGCGTCTGGTGGTGCTGACGGCCGATCATCACGACCGCGACGCCTTGTTGCAACGCTTCCGCCAGGTGGTGGCCGATGGTCTGACCCCTGAAGCACGAGTTCGGGCTACTCAGTTGGTGTTCGGGCCATCCACCAAATACCCGGTGGAGTTTCTGGTGCGTGGCCCCGATCTGGACAAGCTGCGTGATATTTCCGAACAAGCCATGGCTGTCATGCGTGCCGACAAGGACATGCGCCAGGTGAACGTGGACTGGGGCTCGCGTGTGCCTGTCCTGAAGCTGGATGTGGACCCGCAACGTCTGCAAGCTTTGGGCCTGAATCGCCAGAGTCTGGCCGAGCAAATCCAGTTGCAGCTGGATGGCACAACCGTTGCGGAATACCGCGAGGACTTGCGTAATGTGCTGGTTGTGGCGCGCAGCTCGGCCATCAACCGCCATGATCCAACCCGTCTTTCCGGTCTGACCGTCATGAATGACCAGGGCCGGAACCTGCCCCTGGAGCAAGTCGGCAAGCTGGAAATCATGCAGGAAGAGCCCAAGCTGGCACGTCGCAACCGCCTGCCCACCATGACGGTACGAGGTGATATTGCCCCGCACGTACAACCGGCAGAAGTGGCCAATCGGGTGATGAAGGAGTTCGCTTCCTTGCAGGCGTCCCTGCCCCCTGGCTACCTGATCGAGATGAGCGGGATTACCGCCGAGGCCAAGAAATCCAACGACGCGCTGCTGCCCGTCTTCCCGGTCATGATTGCCTTGATGCTGCTCGTTATCGTGGTTCAGGTGCGCTCGCTCTCGAACATGATCATGGTGTTCCTGACCGCCCCCTTGGGCCTGATCGGCAGCGTGCCCGCCTTGCTGATTTTCCAGCAGCCCTTTGGCTTTACCGCAATTCTGGGGCTGATTGGTCTGGCGGGGATTCTGATGCGCAATACCTTGATTCTGATTGAACAGATCAAGACCAACCGGGCCGAAGGCGCATCCCCCTACGATGCCGTGATTGAGGCCACGGTACAGCGTGCCCGCCCCGTTATTCTGACGGCACTGGCAGCGGTGCTGGCCTTCATCCCCTTGTCCTTCTCCGTGTTCTGGGGCTCCATGGCTCTGACACTGATCGGCGGCACGGCCATTGGCACCATCCTGACGCTCTTGTTCTTGCCCAGCTTGTATTCGATCTGGAATCGAATCCAGGATCCACGCGTCTCATAACTTGCTTGAAGGCTGAAACTGTGTAAATAATGGATGCGTGGTTTGAACACAAACAAACCATGCATCCCACTGCCAGTCTTGTGGGTCCGGAGAACAGAACGACGCAAGATAGCTTATGTCTACACAGAAAGACCTGCCCGCCGCCCTGTCTCACGCTTTCGAGAAGGCGATCTACCGTGTACACAGCCCACAGGGCGATATGGACGTGCGCATCGGCCAGCTCAACCGCCCGCTGAACCAATTACTGGAACAAGAAAACAGCCGTGGCGCGGCGATTTTGACGGCCTGCAATCCAGGTGCGCAAATTTGCAGCCGTGCATTCAACGATGCGGTTCAGGAGAGCCTGCTGCGCGATTTGCAGAAGCTGGATTTGCGCTGGTGGCCCGCCGTGAACCTGGACCCCAAAGGCAAATGGCCGGACGAACCCAGCCTGCTGGTGCTGGACATCAGCCTGCAGCAAGCACGCTGGCAAGCACGCCTGTTCAAGCAATTGGCTTTTGTTTATATCCCGCTCAATGGCAAGCCGCAGTTGCATCAAGTGCAGCAGCGCCTGCCCGTGTCTGCTCAGGCCGATTCAAACAGCCCCGTTCCCTTCTAAACGCTGGCGGAAACCTTCAGCAATGGCTGCCCCTTTCAGCCGCCCTTCCGGCAAGACCTGTGCCCAGGCGCGCCACTCGTGGCCGGTTGCGACCAGCACACCATCCCTATTGAAGACTTGATATTCAAGCTTGAAGCGACGCTCCAGCCATTGAGCCACCTGCACGCAAACGCGGATCTCGCGGTCGTAGGTAACGGGGGCACGGAAGTTGGCACCGACATCCACCAAAGGCGTTACCGCATCATATTCTTGTCGCAAGACTCGCTGGCTTAAACCGACTTGCCGCAACCACGCCTGATACGTGCAATCAAACCAATAAAAATAATTGGGATAGAAAACAATCCCGGCCTCATCGCAATCACCCCATTCCACGGTGATGCGGCGCTCGAACACATGCATGCTTATCCTCTCGCAAAATCGCCTGTCAGTTTACCTCGGATGAAAAGCTCAAGCCCGAGGTAATCCGGTGCTGAATCAATCGAGGAAACATTTTGAAAACAATAGCGAAGAAACAATTTGTATCGACCACAAGAAAGCAAATTAAGCGAAGTTAGCAACAATTTCGCTTAACTATCACTGAGATAAGCCCTGTGGCAGCGAAAACCTTCACTATCAGACAGGCCCTGGAGTCGTCTTTCACAGACAGAGAACCTAGCATAGCCGCGTCACTGAATAAGGTAGCCTGCCATGTCTGTAAATACCCCCGCACCCTGGACGATTCGTCGCATCATGGAGCTGTACGAGCTGCCCTTTATGGACCTCGTGTTCCAGGCGCAGACCGTACATAGACAGCATCACCCGGCCAATCAAATCCAGCTCTCCAGCCTGCTGTCCATCAAGACAGGTGCCTGTCCCGAGGATTGCTCCTACTGCCCGCAATCCTCCAAATACCAGACCGAGTTGGAACCTGAACCCTTGATGCCCCTGGAGCAGGTACTGGAAGCGGCCCGCGCTGCCCAGGCACAGGGCGCACAGCGGTTTTGCATGGGAGCTGCCTGGCGCTCGCCTACAGAAAAACAATTGGATCAGGTCATTGATATGGTCAGTGCCGTCAAAGCGATGGGGCTGGAAACCTGTGTCACCCTGGGCATGCTGAAAGACGGTCAGGCCGAGCGCCTGAAAGATGCCGGTCTGGACTACTACAACCACAACCTGGACACCTCTCCCGAGTTTTATGGCCAGATCATCAGCACGCGCACGTATCAGGACCGACTGGACACACTGGAACGCGTACGCGCAGCCGGTTTGAACAGTTGCTGCGGCGGAATCATCGGCATGGGCGAAAGCCGTCGCGAGCGTGCTGGTTTGCTGGCTCAGCTGGCCAATATGCGCCCCTATCCCGAGTCCGTGCCTATCAACCAGTTGGTAAAAGTGCCGGGCACACCGCTGGACCAGGTTGATGATCTGGATCCCTTCGAGTTCGTACGTACCATTGCCATTGCCCGTATCCTGATGCCCACCAGCGCCGTACGCCTGTCAGCGGGTCGCGAAACCATGGATGACAGCACCCAGGCTCTGTGCTTTATGGCGGGTGCCAACTCCATTTTCTATGGCGAGCAATTGCTGACGACCGGCAACCCGCAGTTTGTGGCGGACCAGGACCTGTTTGCCCGCCTGCAGCTGGAAGCGGCCAAAACCACACTGTCCGAACCTCCTTTGTCTTTGGAACAAGCCCGTCCACGCGCTATGGTCGAGGCCCTCTAATATGCTCACCCTGATTGCCAGCATTCTGTGCAGTGTGGCGGTTTCCATTCTGCTGAAAGTCGCGCGTCAGCGGCAGATCGATGTGGCCCAGGCCATCGTGGTCAACTACGGGGTGGCCGTCACGCTTAGCCTGGTACTGCTGCAACCCCACCCCAGCAGCCTGCTCAATCCCTCCACGCCCTGGTGGATTCTGATTGCCTTGGGCGTGCTTTTGCCTAGTGTCTTTCTGTTCATGGCGGCAGCAGTACGACAGGCCGGTATTGTGTTGAGCGATGCCGCCCAGCGTCTGTCCCTGTTCCTTCCCCTGCTGGCAGCTTTTCTCTTGTTTGGCGAGCATCTGGGTGGCCAGAAGCTATTGGGCATAGGCTTGGCTCTGACCGCCCTGCTGTGCTTGCTGATACGCCCCCACCAAACCAGTAAGCAGGACACGGGCGCCAGACATCCCGCCCTGATGCTGCTGGCTGTCTGGCTGGGCTATGGCGTGATCGACATCATGTTCAAACAGCTCTCCAAAGCCGGGGCTGCCTTCTCCAGCAGTCTGGTCGTGTCCTTCTCCTTGGCAGGAGTGCTGATGCTATGCTGGCTTTTGGCCAAGCGTACGGTCTGGCACCGAGGCAGCCTGCTGGCCGGTCTGGTACTGGGCTTGCTGAATTTCGGGAATATTTTCTTCTACATCCGCGCTCACCAGATTTTCCCGGAGAATCCCACACTGGTGTTCTCGGCCATGAACATTGGCGTCATTGCCTTGGGAGCCATTGTGGGAGCGGGCTTCTTCAAAGAAAAACTCAGCGCACTCAATATGGTGGGGGTTGCCCTGGCAATAGGCGCGATCGTGGCCCTGATTCCGCGTTAAACAGTTCCGGTCGTGTCTCATACACGCCCGCAAAAGCGCACTACAAGCGAATTCTTATATTTGACATTTAAAACTTCGGGGACCGCTGCTTTTCATCTCCTGTAGATTAGAAAAAAACGATTTTTACCGACGCCCACGTCGGAAACTACACAGGAGACATGATCATGACCGGATTTACCCGTCGCCAATTACTGCTGGCCGCCGCTTCCGCAGGAGCAGGCGCGCTGGCTGCCCCTTGGCTAAGCCGCAGTATACTGGCGGCCAACACGCCCGTAGTCGCTGCCTTGTTTTGTGGCCACATTGATGACAACGGTTTCATGCAAGCTGGTTATCAAGGCTTCAAGAAAGCCACGGACCAACTGCCCATTACCGGCCATTACAAAGACCAGGTAGCCAACGAAACTCAGGCGCAAATTGCCGCCCTGCGCGAACTGGCGACTCAATACAAGCCCGCCTTGCTGATCGCCCACGGCGGTCAAAATACCGACGCCGCCCTGACGGTGGCCAAGGAGTTTCCGGAAACCCGCTTTGTTATCACGCAAGGGGCTGTCACCGCCAGCAATCTGAGCAGCTATGACGTGCGTCAGGAAGAGTCCGCCTGGCTGGCCGGCGCCTACGCCGCCCTGATGACCAAGACCGGCGTGGTAGCCCACCAGTCCGGCATACGGGTGCCACCTGGCTTGCGCGCCCGCGCTTCCTACGCCGCTGGCGTCAAGCACGCCAATCCGGATGTGAAGCTGCTGACGAACTTCTCCGGCAATCAGGATGATATTGAACTGGCCGCCCGCGTCACCCAGGCGCAGGCCAAAGCCGGTGCGGACATTATCTACACCATGCTGAACAAGGGCCGCAGTGGCACCACCCAGGCTTGCCGTGAGCTGGGCATCAAGGAAATTGGCAATGTGATTGACTGGGTCGCTCGCGAACCTGATGTGTTTGTGGGTTCGGCCTGGGCGGATGTGGGTATTGGCGTGTTTGAAGCCTGCAAGGATCTGAGCGAAAACAAGTTTGAGTCCGGCAAGATCTTCAAGGTTGGCCTGCAGCAACCCGACGCCGTGCGCTTGATCATGGCTCCGGACACACCGGATGCCGTGCGTCAGCGTATTGCAGCGCTGCAGCAGGATATTCTGGCTGGCAAGATTGAGGTTGAAGCAGAGTTTAGCGGGCCTGAATTCCAGATTTAAGATCTGGGCAAAGATAAAAAACCCAGGCCAGGCCTGGGTTTTTTTACGAGTGAATCATGGTCGTAAAGCGCCACGAAAACAGGCTCGATTCTGGCGACTGTTCAAGGGGCTGGATCTGACGGTTTCCGCTTGCTCCCTGCGTCTTCCGCACCGCCCGAGCTATCCCCATCGGCCGGTTTCCCAGAATCATCCAAGCCTACAGAACCCCCGGAGCTTCCAGCGACAGGATCTGCCCCCTTGTCGTCCTCGGCAAGTGTCGCTTCTGCGGCCTCATCCTCCGCCTTGCGCTCCGCAGCCGTGCTTTCCGTCGTCGCAGGCACCCGCTCTTCAACAGGCGGCAGATCCTCGAACACAGGGTCGTGCGACACGTCAGAGCTGATATCGACGCGTGGGTCCAGTGCCACTGCCGCGGCAGAGCTTTGCAAGCTGTCAGGCATAGGCACAAAGGTCGTAGGAGCATCCTGGCTCAAGTGATCGCCCAGTACCTTTTGCGGACGGACCAGCAGGACCAGTGCCAAACCACAGGCAGCCACGAAAATGTAGTACAGGTTGCTGCCGATATAAGACATCAGGCCGCCAGCCAGCAGCGGCCCCAGACAGGCTCCCAGGCCATACACCATGTACAGGATGGCGCTCAAGCCAACCCGCCGCTCCGGGTCCACGTTATCGTTGGCGAACGCCGCCCCCAGGGGATACAGCGTAAATTGCAGAATTCCGAACAGGGCCGAAAAAATCAGCAAGAACCAGAATGGTGCCTCGAACCAGCCCCACAAAGGAATGGCCAAGGCCAGCAAACAGATCGCGTTAATGCGGATCAACTTGACACGACTCATGCGGTCCGCCAGCCACCCCACCGGCCACTGGGCCAGCACCCCGGCTGCCACCGACACCGCGACGAACAAGGCAGCCTGCTCATTGCTTAAATGCACGCGCACCGCATACACCGGCGCCAATCCGTAAAAGGCCCCGGTCAGCATACCGGCCACCAGCAACACCATCATGGACAGGGGCACGCGGTCCACGTAGTAGCGCGCATTAATGGGCGCAGGCACTTGCAAAGGCGGATGGCTGCGGCGGGTAATCGCCACCGGCACCAGGCTGAAGGCCGAACAGATCGCCACAAAGACCAGCGGCTCGAAATTCAGATGCGGGAACAGGGTCAGCGACAACTGCCCCAGCACCGTGCCCAGGCTGGAGAACACCATGTAAATGGCAAAGATGGTGCCACGCTGGCTATTGTCGCTTTGCTCGTTCAGCCAGCTTTCAATGCCCATGAACTGCACCACCATGGCCGCACCCGCCAAAAACCGCAGCAGCAACCAGACGTACATGGAATCGACCAGAATCTGAACCAGCACACAGATGGTGACGATGGCCGCACTGGCAGCGTATGCCCGAATATGGCCCACGCCCATGATCAGGCGGTGACCCATACGAGCACCAAATACCAGGCCCAGGTAATACACTGCAATCAGCCCGCCAATCCATACCTCTGACACCGAGATGGCCGTCAGGCGCACCCCCATGAAGGTATTGAACAGGCCCGAGCTGAGCAAGAGCATCAGGGTCGCAAAGTACAGGGACGAAAACGCACCCACCGATGACAGCATCCACACATCCTAAAAAAACGGCAGCACCGCCCTCACTGTCGCCATTGCCCAGATTCCGGCCTGGATTTTGCGGCATGAGCACGGTAAAAAAAAGCGCCAGCTTGCAGCCAGCGCTTTGTCATCCTTCTATCCCTCGCCACGCCGGACAGGCGGGGGATCAGATACTTACGACTTTACCTGTTTCAACAGGGTGTCTGCATCCGATGTATGCAGGCCGCCGTCGTTATCAATGTTCAATTGTTTGACAACGCCGTCTTCCAGCAAGGCGGAAAAACGCTTGGAGCGCACGCCCAGGCCTTTGGACGTCAGGTCAAATTCCAGACCCAATGCTTTGGTCCAGACAGCGCTGCCGTCAGCCAGCAAACGCACTTTGCCATTGACGTTCAGGGACTTGCCCCAAGCGCCCATCACGAAAGGATCGTTCACAGCCACGCACCAGATCTCATCCACACCAGCGGCCTTGAACTCGTCTGCCTTGGCGATAAAGCCTGGCAGGTGCTGCTCGGAGCAGGTGGGGGTGAAAGCGCCGGGAACGGCAAACACGGCAATTTTCTTGCCTTTAACCAGATCAGCCACCTGAAAGTTGTTGGGGCCCATAGGGCAGCTTTCTGTGGCGGTTTCAATGTACTCGCTAAGGGTCGCGTCTGGAACGCGCGCACCGACTGAAATGGACATAAGGTCTCCGTATGAATAAATACCGCCAGTATGGCGGCCCGAACTACCTATGATACTAATAGACTGGCTTGTCTAATAGGCAAATAATACTTATCAGTACGTTTCACTTGCCTACAAAGCCAGAGAAAACCCTGCAGCACTGGAGGGCAATCAGACAAGGACACATAGGCAGTAAGTTATAGAGGACTCTGGAATCAGCCAGTTCCGGCACTCAAAAAAGCTACCAGTACCCAAACCGAGCACCCACAAAAAAGGCCGGGCTTTTTGCCCGGCCTTCAAGGTGATTCACGTTTTACGCAGATTGCATAAAGCCGTACTGCCACATCAAGGGCTCACCTCGCCCTGCTCGCGGATAGCGATCAGGGCTTCTACAGCCATCCCATCATGCGGGGCAGCCAAAGCGTAATTTCTGGAATGAAGGTAATCATCAGGAGGAAGGCCAAACCGGTCAGCAGCCAAGGCATCGTGGACTTGGTAACTTCGGTCAGGCCCAACTTCGATATGCTGGACGCCACATACAGGTTCAAGCCCACCGGCGGTGTCGCCAGCCCGATCTCCATATTCACCACCAGCATGATGCCAAAGTGAACCGGGTCCATGCCCAGCTTCATGGCAACCGGGAACAGGATGGGGGCCATGATCAGGATCAGACCCGAAGGTTCCATCACCATGCCGATCACCAGCAGCAGGACGTTCACGAACAGCAGGAAGGCAATCAGGCCCATGCCTTGCGACACAATCCATTCTGCAATGGCCTGTGGAATCTGCTCGGAGGTCAGAATGAAAGCGAACATGACCGCATTGGTGATGATGTACAGCAGCATGGCACTCATGGCTGCCGATTCCAGCACAATGCGTTTCACCTCACGCAGTTTCACATCCTTATAGACCCAGACCGCAATCACAAAGGCGTAGACCGCGCTGATGGCTGCCGCTTCGGTAGGCGTGAACACACCGGAGTAGATACCACCCATCACGATAACGATCAGCATCAGGCCCCAAATGGAGTCCATGAAGGCACGCCAGCGCTCTTTGAACGAAGCTCGCGGCATACGGGGGTAGTCCAGCTTCCAGGCGCGGAACATGGTGGTCGCGCCCAAGAGGAAAGCCAGGATCAGGCCCGGTACCACACCCGCAATAAACAGCTGACCAATCGAGGCCGTCCCGACTTTTACGCCATCTGGACCCTCTACCATCATGCCGCTGGTGGCTACCGCATACATCACCATCACAATCGAGGGTGGCAGCAAGATACCCAGACCGCCGGAAGTCGCCACAATGCCGGTCCCGAATTGCACGGGGTAGCCTTGTTTAACCATGGCCGGAATCATTATGGAACCAATGGCCGCTACCGTGGCAGGCGAAGAACCACTGATAGAGGCGAACAGGGCGCAAGCCAGCACGGCTGCCAAACCCATGCCGCCGGGCAAGTGGCCCACCATGGAAGCGGCAAAGCGAATCATGCGCTGCGCGACCCCGCCATGCGTCAGGAAACTACCGGCCAGAATGAAGAACGGAATCGCCATGATCTCGAACTTCTCAATCCCGGTGAACAGCTTGAGAGCAATACTGTCCATGGGCACTTCGGTCATGGTGAACAGGAAGCCCATCACTGTCAGACCCAGGGCAATCGACACGGGCATACCTGTCAAAAGCAGGATAGCCAGCAAAGCAAAAATAATCAGGGCGGTCATGCGCGCGCTCCTTCGGATTCAGACACACCGCGCTCTGTTTCAGCGATCAGATCAGCCGCAGGTTCGTGATGGGGCAAATGACCAGTCTGAATAAAATTCATCAAGGCTTGCAGGAAGCGGAAGCACATCAGCAAGGAACCAGCAGGAACGGCCAGATACACAATCCATACGGGCACTTCCAGGTCAGCCGATACCTGGGCCGTCTGGGCAATGCCGTAGACAAAGCTGCCGCCAATCCAGGCGACGATGGCGGTGAACAAGGCGCCTGCAAACAGGGAAATCACCACCAGCAGATGACGCCAACGCGGACCCACCGAGTTGACCAGCACGTCCACACCTACGTGAATACCCACGCGCACGCCATAAGCAGCACCAAACTTGGCCATCCAGACGAACAGGTAAATACACAGCTCCTGTGCCCAGAGCAAATTGATGCCGGCCACACTGCGATAGGTTGAACGAGCCATGGCCATGAGCGATTCGTAACCATGGGCCCGCGACCAGGACACCAAATCAGCCAGCAGGCTGACCGAGTAGCGCTGGCAGACCGCTACGAAAATAAGCACTACGGCGGCCACCATGAGGAGCGAGATGAAGGTCTCCTCAAAGCGGTCCAGAAATCGTAAAAACATGGGTAGCTCCAGACTACAACCGGCCCACCCGGATCACGGGCAGGCACAGCTCAGTAGCGGGAAGAAAGAGAGAACAGGTCTGAATCAGACCTGTACAAGACAATCAGAGAAAACCGACTTTATTCGGTCGCCTTGTAGAAGGCGTCGATCACGTCCTGACCGATACGCGAGGCCATTTCCTTGTGAACGGGACGCAACTGCTTGACCCATTCTTCACGCTCGGCATCGCTCAACTGATAGAACTGGGTCTTGCCGGATTCTTCCATGGCTTTCATGGAATCGTTGTTCTCTTGTTCGGCAATGTCGTTGGCGTAAACCGTGGCTTCTTCCATGGCTTTTTCCATGCCCTGGCGAATATCGTCAGGCAGACCTTCCCAGAACTTCTTGTTCACGATCACGGCATAGCCCAGGTAACCGTGATTGGACACGGTGGCGTGCTTTTGCACTTCGTGCATTTTCTGGGTGTACATATTGGACGGCGGGTTCTCGGTGCCATCTACAACGCCGGTTTGCAGGGCCTGGTACACCTCGGAGAACGCCATCACCTGAGGCACAGCGTCCAGAGCCTTGAACTGGGCTTCCAGAACCTTGGAGGACTGGATGCGCATTTTCAGACCCAGGAAGTCGTCCACGCTTTTCAGGGGGCTGTTGGCGCTCATGACCTTAAAGCCGTTGTCCCAGTAGGACAGGCCCTTGATGCCTTTGGGCTCGAGCTTATCCAGCAACATGCGGCCCACAGGACCTTCGGTAACCTTACGCAGATCGGTACGATCCTTGAAAATGAAAGGCAGGTCGAACACCTCAAATTCGCGCACGCCCAGCGGGCCAAACTTGGCCAGCGACGGAGCCAGCATGTGCACGGCGCCCAGTTGCAAGGCTTCCAGTTCTTCCTTGTCCTTGTACAGCTGCGAGTTCGGGTAGACTTCGACAACCACCTTGCCCTCGGTGTATTTTTCGGCCAGTTCCTTAAAGCGCACAGCGCCCTTGCCCTTGGGTGTATCTGGCGACACAACGTGGCTGAACTTGATGATCATGGGGTTGGCCAGAACAGGCGCGGACAGGAATACGGAAGCCAGCAAGCTGGCCACAAGGGTCTTTTTCATGTTTGCCTCCGGTCGGTGGGGAACCGACACGTGTTATTGATTGATTTGCTTGAAAGCGTGTAGCTTAAAAAAGCGGTCCCGAATTATCTATTGTGGAAATCCGAAACCTTTTGTCATGATGCGTCTTGCCCGTCCTTCCGGATTCATACGCCAAGCGGCCTCGCGCACCTTGGCAGCCCACCCCATCAGCACCTATGTGCCTATTTTGGCCATTCTGATCATCGTGCTGCTGATGGGTGTGTTTGCCTGGGCGGTCAATAAGGAACGCGATGACGAGCAGTCCAACGAGCTGATACGCAATGCCTTGTGGGTGGAACAATCCCTCTCATTTCAACTGCGCTCGCACGAGAACAATTTAAGCCGCATTGCCAGCGAAATTGAAGTCCACTCCCAGCCCGTCACGACCCAGACGGCACTGACACAACTACAGCACTTCAAGACCATCCATCCGGACCTGTTGAAAGTCGCGGTACAAGATCGCTTTGGCACCACCTTGCTGGTGCGGCCACCCGGTGCCGACACCCGGATAGCAGCCCACGTCAGCACGCCGCGCACCTCCACCTGGCTACCTGCCTACTACTCCAACGAGCATCAGGAAAGCGTGCTGGATCTCGTCGTGCCCATTTACGAAGAAAACGATATCGTCGGCACCTTGCGCGCCACCTTTTCCCTGGCCACCATCCTGATGGAAAACGTGCCCTGGTGGATTGCCGAGCAATATCACGTCTCCCTGATCGACCAAAGCGACCAGACGCTTGCCACACGCTCCAAAGGCGAGCCGGGGCAAAACGAATTGCGTTACGCCATGTCGGTAGACCCGCCACTGCATGGCGTACGTTTGCTGATGACGCCCTATCCGCAAACAAGCATCCCTACCTTCACCTTGCTGCTGACTGTGATTGCCGGTCTGGCCTTGCTGGCTGTGGTGAACCTGGCCATGCAACATCACTACGCCCGCAAGCGCCGCGACGCTGAACTGGCACTGATGCAGGAACAAGCCTTTCGCAGTGCCATCGAGAACTCCATGGTGACCGGCATGCGCGCCCGCGACCTGGATGGCAAGGTGCTGTATGTGAATCCGGCGTTTTGCGAACTGGTGGGCCGCAGCAGTGAAGAGATTATTGGTCTGGCACCGCCCATGCCCTGGTGGGTGCCGGAGATGATGGATGAAACGCTGGAGCGCCGGGATCGCCTGAAGTCCTCCCGCTCCGTGCAGGTCTTTGACACGCTGTTCCAGCGCCCGGATGGCTCGCGGGTCGATGTGCAGGTTTTCGAGTCCCCGCTGATTGACGCCCAGAAGCGGCACGTGGGCTGGATCAGTTCCATCATCGACATCAGCTCGCGCAAGCAGGCCGAAGCCCTGGCCAGCTCCCAGTCCGAGCAACTGCACCACACGGCCAAGCTCATCACCATGGGCGAGATGGCCTCCACGCTGGCCCATGAACTGAACCAGCCGCTATCAGCTATTGCCAGCTATGCAGCCGGTTCCCTGAATCTGCTGGGTAATGAGCCGCTGGACCCGAAACAGCTGCGTCGTGGCCTGGAAAGCCTGGCAGAACAAACTCGCCGCGCCGGGCAGATCATCCACCGCATTCACGACTTTGTGCGCAAGCGCGATCCACAACTCAGCCCCCTGAATTTACCTGATGCCTTGCAAGGTGCTTTGGCCATGGCCAAAGCAGGCCTGCGTCATCATCAGATTCAGCTGATCGTGCCCTCCCACCCCGAGGACCTGCCCGTCATGGGAGACAAGGTGCTGCTGGAGCAACTGATTTTCAACCTGCTGCGCAACGCCGCCGAAGCCATGTCTGGCCTGGAACCGGAGCGCCGCATACTGGAGGTCAGCATGCAGGCCAGCAATGGCGTGGTTCTGGTGATGGTGGCTGACCAGGGCCCTGGCGTGGCGGCGACCATCATGGCCGAAGTGTTCCAGGCCTTTACCACCACCAAAGCCCAGGGCCTGGGCATTGGCCTGAATATTTGCCGCTCCATTGTGGAGCTGCACCATGGCAAACTCTGGTTTGAAAACGGGGTTCCCCACGGTGCTACCTTCCTGTTTTCCTTACCCTTGATCGAACATGACTAAGCGCGCTCCTTTGGTCCACATCGTGGACGACGACCCGGCCATCCGCGATGCCCTGTCCTGGCTTTTTTCCACTCGTCAGGTCAATACCGAACTCTGGGACAGTGGCGAAGCCTTTCTGGATGCCCTCAGTCCCGAAACCCAGGGCTGCATCCTGCTCGACATACGTATGGATGGGCTGTCCGGCCTGGAAGTGTTCGAGCAATTGCGCGAACGCCCGTCCCCTCTGCCCGTTATTTTCCTGACCGGCCACGGTGACCTGCCCCTGGCTGTAAACGCGCTGAAACAAGGCGCGGCGGATTTCATCGAAAAGCCTTTTAACGATAACGATCTGGTGGACCGTGTGCTGGATGTGCTGCGCAGCTACGAGGCCAGCCAGGCAGAGCGCGACAATGAACAGGCGCTGGAAGAGCGACTAGACACCCTGTCCCAGCGCGAGCGCGAAGTGCTGGCCTTGGCGCTGGAAGGACGACTGAACAAACAGATTGCCCAGGACCTGAACATCACCATGCGCACGGTAGAGGTTCATCGCGCCCGGGCACTGGAAAAAATGCAGTCCCGCACCCTGATCGAACTGGCGCGACTGCTGGACCCGGCCCGCTTGCGCGAAGACCGCAACCCACCGGGGCCTTAGTCAGGGCCCGCGCACCGGGTGTATATAATGCAACCATAAACAATTAGAACCGCGCACTAGGCCCGGTCCCCGGAGCGATCATGAGCACCACTACCGAAAACACAGATTTGCACCTTTCCCATCTGGATGAAGATGGGAAAGTTCAGATGGTCGATGTCAGTCACAAATCCGCCACCTCCCGCTCGGCCACGGCCCGCGCCGTGGTGCGCTTGAGTCCCGCTGCGTACCAGTTGCTGTCGGCCCAGCACAATGCCAAGGGCGAAGTGCTCAACACCGCCCGTGTGGCCGGTGTGCTGGCCGCCAAACGCTGTGCCGAGCTGATTCCCATGTGCCACAGCCTGCCCCTGGATTTTGTCGGCATTGATTTTGAGAGCGACGCCGCCGCAGGCACCATTGCGGTGCTGGCCACCTGCCGCACCCGCTACACCACCGGCGTCGAAATGGAAGCCATGACGGCGTGCTCCATTGCCGCCCTGACTATTTACGATATGTGCAAAGCGGCCGACAAAGGCATTGTGATTGAACAGACTCGTTTGCTGGAGAAAACCGGCGGCAAAAGCGGGACCTGGACCGCTCAGCTCTAAGCCCTTTCACGGAGATAGCATGACAAGCCCTTTAACATTGCGCGTCCTGTACTTCGCCCAAGTGGCCGAACGCACAGGCCAGCGCCAGGAAAACTGGGAATGGCCTCAGGAAGGCACCGTCCAGCAATGGACGGACGCACTGCTGCAGCGCCACCCGAATTTGAGCGATATGGCAGGCCGCCTGCATGTCGCGGTGAACCAGTTCCACGCCAAGCCCACCGATCCCGTCCGCCCCGGCGATGAAGTAGCTGTGTTCGAGCCGGTCACCGGAGGTTGAGATGATTCGCATCCAGACCGAAGATTTTGATGTTGCCGCCCTGAACGCCGAGCTGCGCGCCACGGCTGGCGGCAAGGCAGGAGCCATGGTGACCTTTACCGGCTATGTGCGCGATCAGGCCGATGGCACCGCCACCGAATCCCTGTTCCTGGAACACTATCCCGGCATGTGCGAGCGCGAGATTGACGCGGTTTGTGACCAGGCCCGCCAACGCTGGCCCATTCTGGATACGCTGGTCGTACACCGTGTGGGCGAACTGCATCTGACCGAACAAATCGTTTATGTCGGCGTGACCAGCGCCCACCGTGGCGACGCTTTTCGCGCCTGCGAATTCATCATGGACGTGCTGAAAACTCGCGCCCCTTTCTGGAAGCGCGAAACTCTGGCCGACGGCAAGCGTTTCTGGGTACAGCAGCGCGACAGCGACGCCCAGAAAACGGACTCCTGGAATACCTCTGCGGACACCGACAAGCATGTCTAAAGCCAAGACCGATTTACCCGCTGTTCGCCTGAACGCTGCTGTGCTGACCATTTCGGACCGCCGTGGCCCGGATGATGACACCTCCGGCGATTATCTGGCGGCCAGCCTGACTGACAGCGGCCATTACTGCGTGCAGCGCGCCATCAGCAGGGACAATATCTACGCCATCCGCGCCCTGCTCAGCCAATGGATTCTGGACCCGGAAATCAATGTCATTATTTGCAATGGCGGTACCGGTTTCAGCCATAAGAAATCCACGATTGCGGCGGTCACGCCTTTGCTCGATCAGGTTATTACCGGCTTTGGCGAACAGTTCCGCTACTTGTCATACCAGGATATTGGCTCCTCTGCCCTGCAATCCGATGCGCTGGCAGGAACGGCCAACCGGACTTTGCTGTTTTGCATTCCCGGCTCGGGCGGTGCCTGCAAGCTGGCCTGGGAAAAGATCCTGAAAGAGCAGTTGGACAGCCGCCATCACCCTTGCAATTTTGCCTCTGAGTATCTGGAGCCACCCAAGCCCTGATGCCTGCAAAGGCATGGCAGTGCCAGCTCCGGAACGCCCTCTTTTCCACCGTGCTCTGACGCCCTGAGCCACGAATTGTTTTATCGAATTTATCCATCCTATGATCGAATTTGACGTAGCACAGCAAAGGCTGGCCCAGGCAGGGCAAGTTCCTACCCAAACCGAAACCTGCGATTTGTCGCAAGCCCTGGGACGCATTCTGGCCCAGGATATTCAGGCCCAGCTGGACATGCCGCCTGCCGACAATAGCGCCATGGACGGCTATGCCCTGCGTCTGGCTGATATTGCCGACGGCAAGGTACTGCCCATTCAGCAGCGCTGCTATGCCGGCGATATTCCTGAAACGCTGAAAGAGAACATGGCGATTCGCATCTTTACTGGCAGCATGCTGCCGCCCGGTGCGGATACGGTGGTGATTCAGGAAAACTGTCAGGAAGACGAACACGGCGTGCGCATTCTGGAAATGCCCGTGGCTGGCGTGAACATCCGCCGCCGGGGCGAGGACATGCGCATAGGTGAAGTGCTGATCACGACAGGCACCAAGCTGACAGCGGCCCATATTGCCCAGCTGGCTGCGCAAGGCCATGCCCAATTGCAGGTCTACCCACTGCTGACCGTCGGCATTCTGACCACAGGCGACGAGCTGACCCCAGCCGGTCAGCCCCTGAAAGCCGGCCAGATCTACAACTCCAACGCGCCCATGCTGCGTGCGCAGCTGCAAGCGCTGGGTGTGGAATCGGTTCATGCGGTGCACGCCAAAGACACACTGGAAGCCATTCAGGACGCCCTGAAAGAACTGCTGCAACACTGTGATCTGGTTCTGACCGTAGGCGGTGTCTCGGTCGGGGAAAAAGACTTTGTGAAGCCCGCCATTGAAGGCATAGGCGGCCAGCTGGATCTGTGGAAAGTGCGCATGAAGCCCGGCAAACCGCTGGCACTGGCCTACATCGCCGACAAGCCTCTGGTCTGCCTGCCCGGCAATCCGGTGTCCTCTTACGCCGTGTTTTCCTTGATGGTGTCACCGCTGATTCGTCGTCTGCAAGGCCGCCAGCAGGTGCTGCCCACCACGCGCTACGGGGTGCTGCAAGGTGAACGCCACTTTGAAGGTGACCGCGAAGAATTCATCCGCGTGCAAGTGGACAACGACAAGCAAGGCCGCCTGTTGGTACGCCCCTTCGACAATCAGGGTTCGGGCGTCATCAGCTCCTTGCCTTGGGCACAAGCGCTGGCGCGTATCCCTGCTGACTCTCATATCGCCCCCGGCGATGTGGTGCGTCTGTACGAATACAGCCAGTGGCAGGCATAAGCTCGGGCCTTTATTCACGCTTTGGCTTTACCATACAAAAACCGCCCTTCCAGGGCGGTTTTTTCTATGTGCTGTCCAATCAGGGGCTAACGGACCAGCTTTGGGCCTGATCCAGATCCTGCGGCGTATTGATATTGAAAAAGGCATGTTCCGGCGCATCGCGGAAGTCCACTTCCACCGCGCCTATGCTTTCCAGCCAGCTCATGACGCGGCGCTCGCCGCTAAGCAGGTATTCTTTCAGGCCCGCAGCCTGATCCGTGCGTATCAACAGGCATAAAGGGTGACTGCGCTCTGCCTGTGCGTAAGCAGCCACGGCTCCCTGCTCCTCAACAGCCTTGATCAGACGCTTGCCCAGATCCACGGGTACAAAGGGCAAATCCACCGGACAGGACAAGGCCCATGGGGTGTTGATCTGATCCAGCACACTGGCCAAACCCGCCAGCGGGCCCAGGTAGCCCTCCAGCTCCAGCGCATCCGGTACTACACGGCCCCAATGGACATATTGTTCAGGATTGCGATTGGCACTGATCAGAATAGTCCCCACCTGCGGACGCAGGCGACGCACCAGATGCTGGACCAAGGGCTGGCCCTGCAACAGCAGCAAGCCTTTATCGATCTGGCCCGACAAATCAAAACGCCGAGCCCGTCCGCCCGCCAGCACAATACCGCTAATGTCCTGTGTGCTTATCATCCGCCGATGTAACTCATTTCTATACGGTCACGACTCGTGGTTTGCTCACCCCGAATCTCGGAATATCGGTCTTGCCGTCCCGTCCAGACACCGTGCATATAGGCGGCTAACTGTTCGTCGGAAGCACCCGAGCGCAATTGCGCCCGCACATCATAACCTTGGGAAGCAAACAGGCACAGAAACAGACGTCCTTCAGGAGAAAGACGCATGCGCGAACAGTCCCCACAGAAGGGTTGCGTCACACTGGTAATGACGCCGACTTCACCCGTGCCATCCTTGAAACGCCAGCGGCTGGCGACTTCGCCGCGATACTGAGCGGCAACCGGTTCCAGATCGAAACAGGACTGGATGCGTTCCACAATCTCCGCGCCACTGACGACTTCTTCCAGATTCCAGCCATTGCTGTTGCCCACGTCCATATATTCAATAAAGCGCAGAATCTGACCTGAGCCTTTGAAGTGCTCCACCATGGGCAGAATCTGGTCATCGTTCAGGCCTTTGCGCACCACCATATTGACCTTCACTGGACTCAAACCCACGGCCTGCGCCTTGGCAATGCCATCCAGCACAGTGGACACGGACACGCCGCTGTCGCTAAGTTGCGTAAAGCGGGCATCGTCCAAAGCATCCAGGCTGACGGTGACGCGATTCAAGCCCGCGTCTTTCAACGCCTGTGCTTTGCGGCCCAGCAAGGTGCCATTGGTGGTCAAGGTCAGCTCTACCGGATCACCTTCCGGTGTGCGCAGCTTGGCCAGCATGGCAATCAGCACTTCAATATTTCGACGCAATAGTGGCTCGCCACCCGTCAGCCGCAGCTTGCGCACGCCCAGGGAAACCGCCTGCCGTGCCACACGCTCGATCTCTTCAAAGCTAAGCAGGGAAGAGTGAGGCAGGAACTCATAGTCCGTGCCAAACACTTCCCTGGGCATACAGTAGGTACAGCGGAAATTGCACTTGTCGGTCAGGGAAATACGCAGATCGTGAAACGGACGGTGACGCTTGTCCAGCGGTTGCCCGGACACAGCAGCAATGCGCACCGTTGGACGGCGCGCAGGTTCAGCAGCACTCGTTTGAATCCCCTGTTCGATGCCTGACAGTACAAGCCCCGATCCAGCAGGCGCCGCGTCAGTCCGCCCCGCAGATGAAGCCTCGGAGCCTGGGGAAGCCACTTCTTGATATGGCCTGGCCTGAACCTCGTCTACAGACAGCGGTTCACGTTTTGGCCCATGATCATCTCTCATGGTGTTCTCTTTCTTTCAAGGACAGGGTTGTCCCCGTCTCATGGTGTATGTGTGTTTTCGTCAAGCGAAGGGGTCTAACGCCAGAGCATGTCGGCGGCCTGGCCGAATGCCTGTTCCAGCGTCATGATCTGCCCTAAACCTCGTGGGTCGTAACCCACCAGATCTTCCATGAATTGACTATACGCGGAACCGCCAATCACGTTCATCAGTTGCTGCATAGGAGCCTTATCCAGCGCTTCTTGCTCGACCGCGATGAAATAACGCTCCTGCGCCAGGGGAATGAACTCCAGCCCGCATCGGCTGGCCGCTGTTTCCACACCCAGGCCGGTATCGGCCATGCCACTGGCGACGTGGGCCGCCACCGCCATATGCGTCAATTCTGTTGTTTCAAAGCCCAGCACCGCATTCGTGTTTACCCCTAACTGACCCAGCAGCAAGGTGGCCAGAAAGCGGGTACTGGACCCCATCTGACGGTTCACAAAGCGCACATCGGGCCGTAGCAAATCCGCCATGCCCGTGATGTTCTTGGGGTTGCCCTTTTCCACAAACAGGCCGGTTCGGCGTGTAGACAGGAAAATCAGCCGATGACGTGCGGGAGACAACCACTGCCCATAACGGCGCATGGCAGCCACCTCGAACTCGCCTACCGGAACCTGGAAACCGGCCAGATCGCAGTCCCCACGCTCCAGCGAAGCCAGCGCTTCAATCGCCGTGCGATAGCGCAGTTCCAGCGGCAAGCCATCGTGTTCGTTGGCAAAGCGCATCAAGCCTTCAATCGCAAATCCGTGACTGGCCTGAAAGCGCAAACGATCCAGAGGCTGAGCATACAAGCGGCCCAGCTCCTCTTCCAGTTCGGAAGCCATGCTTTCCAGGGTCGGCGTCAAGCGCGCGTCCAGACGCCGGTTTGCCCACAGCAAACGCTGGGCAAACTCGGTCAGCTTGGTACCTTTGCGCCGGGACGTTTCCAGCAAGGCCGCATCAAACTGTTGTTCGGCATTGCGCAACAAGCCCCAAGCATGTCTGTAGGAAAACTGGCATTCCTTGCTGGCTCCCGCCAAGTGCCCCAGTCGCTCGATGGCACCCAACAAACGCAGCACATCCCCCATGGGGAGTTCCACGCCGTCTGCATTTTCCAGAATCCATTCAGAGCGCAGCCGGGCTTTGAATTTCTGTTTGGTCATATGTTTTTGTAGACCAGTATGTTTTCGTATTTATGTTTTGTGCTGCATGTACCAAACATTATATATGCGAAATATTGCTTATTGAAGTTATGGACTTAAGTGGTTAGATTACAAGGGAAAACACTGTCAAATAATATGCACAGCTGTGCATAAAAAACATGGAGGCGCAGGCTCCCTATCCGGGCACCGCGCACACAGGACATGCAAACAACCCCTCATCACCAGGAGCAGGACCTGTCCGGTCTGACTCCTGAAGAGGTCGCCTTGCAGGCCGTGCAGGAGCACGCCGGCCAGAAGGGTAACCTGTTGCCTATTTTGCACACGATTCAGGACCGGATTGCCTGTATTCCCGAGTCCGTGGTGCCGGTGCTGGCCGAACAACTGGCCCTGTCCCGTGCGGAAATCCATGGCGTTATCTCTTTTTACGCCCACTTCCGCACCCGGCCCCACGCGACTCATACCCTGGAAATCTGCCGGGCAGAAGCCTGTCAGGCGCGGGGTGGACTGGAGCTGACGGCTCATGCCCGTCGCCGCCTGAACTGCGACTTCCATGAAAACAGCGACGACGGCCAGTACACTCTGGAACCTGTCTACTGTCTGGGCCTCTGTGCTCAGTCCCCCGCTGTCATGCTGGACGGCGTACCCCATGCACGCGTCACCCCCGAAAAACTGGACGCCCTGCTAAGCAGCCAGGAGGCGCAGTCATGAGCACCATTACCGTTTACGTTCCGCGCGACACCGCGGCGGTCGCCATGGGCGCCCATGAGATTGCCCAGCAACTGGCGGCCCAGGCTCAGGAGCGCGGTCTGGATGTGCAGATTGTGCGCAATGGCTCGCGCGGTTTGCTATGGCTGGAGCCCATGGTGGAAGTGCAAACGGCAGAAGGCCGTGTGGCTTACGGCCCTGTCCAGACTGAAGATCTGCCCGGTCTGTTCGACGCTGGTTTCCTGCAAGGCGGTGCACATAAGTTGTGCCACGGTCTGACGGACGCCATCCCCTACCTGAAGAATCAGGAACGCCTGACTTTTGCTCGCGTGGGCATTATTGATCCGGTCAGCGTGGCCGATTATCAGGCCTGTGGTGGCTTTGAAGGTTTGAGCAAAGCGCTGGCCATGGAGCCAGCCGCCATTGTGAAAGAAGTCACAGACTCCGGCCTGCGTGGTCGTGGCGGTGCCGCTTTCCCGACCGGCATCAAATGGAACACGGTACTGAACACCCCGGCACAGCAGAAATACATTGTCTGTAATGCCGACGAAGGCGACTCGGGCACGTTTTCTGATCGCATACTGATGGAAGGCGATCCGCTGTGCCTGGTTGAAGGCATGGCAATTGCCGGTCTGGCCGTCGGAGCGACCTATGGCTACATCTACGTACGCTCCGAATATCCGCTGGCCGTGCAGGCGCTGAACGAAGCCATTGTGGCGGCGCGCGCAGCAGGCTGGCTGGGCAAGAACATTCAGGGCAGCGGCTGCGAGTTCGACCTGGAAGTACGCAAGGCAGCCGGTGCCTATATCTGTGGCGAAGAAACCGCTCTGCTCGACAGTCTGGAAGGCAAGCGCGGTGTGGTGCGTGTGAAACCGCCTCTGCCTGCCATCAAGGGCTTGTTTGGTCAGCCTACGGTCATCAATAACGTGGTGTCGCTGGCTTCCGTGCCGGTGATTCTGGCCAAGGGCGGTGCCTACTACCAGAACTACGGCATGGGCCGCTCGCGTGGCACGCTGGCCTTCCAGTTGACCGGCAATCTGCAAAACGGTGGCCTGGTGGAAAAAGCCTTTGGCGTCACCCTGCGTGAATTGCTGTACGACTACGGTGGCGGCAGCGCCAGCGGTCGTCCCTTGCGTGCAGTACAAGTCGGTGGCCCCCTGGGAGCCTATCTGCCCGAACACCAGTGGGATGTCCCGCTGGACTACGAAGCCTACATGAAGATCAATGCCATGGTCGGTCACGGTGGTCTGGTGGCCTTTGACGACACAGTAGACATGGCCCACATGGCGCAATACGCCATGGAGTTCTGTGCCATCGAATCCTGTGGCAAATGTACCCCCTGTCGCATTGGCTCTACGCGTGGCGTGGAGACCATCCAGAAGATCCGTCGCCGCGAAGATATGGACAACCATGTCGAGCTGCTGCGCGACCTGTGCGACACGATGTTCTCCGGGTCCTTGTGCGCCTTGGGCGGCATGACCCCTTATCCCGTCCTGTCCGCGCTGGAACACTTCCCCCAGGATTTTGGACTGGCCCCGCAAACCGAGCAGGACCTTGCCAAGGTCTAAGACGGAGATCACCATGAAAGAAACAGTCGCCGTACGCGAACGTGACCTGGGCACCCCAGCCTCGACCCAGACCGAGATGGTCAACCTGACCATTGACGGCAAATTGATTGAAGTGCCCGTTGGCACTTCCGTGATGCACGCGGCCGCCTTGGCCGGTATCAATATTCCAAAGCTGTGCGCCACCGATTCACTGGAAGCATTTGGCTCCTGCCGTCTGTGTCTGGTGGACATTGAAGGCCGTCGCGGCCACCCTGCTTCCTGCACCACCCTGGTGGAAGAAGGCATGGTTGTCCAAACCGAAAACGACACCCTGCACAAGCTGCGCCGCAATGTGATGGAGCTGTACATCTCCGATCACCCCCTGGACTGCCTGACCTGTCCTGCCAATGGCAATTGCGAACTGCAAGACATGGCCGGTGTGGTGGGCCTGCGCAGCGTGCGCTATGGCTTTGATGGTGCCAACCACCTGGACGACAGCACCGACAACTCCAACCCTTACTTTGCCTACGACTCCAGCAAGTGCATTGTCTGCAATCGCTGCGTACGTGCCTGTGAGGAAGTTCAGGGCACCTTTGCACTGACCATCGACAAGCGTGGTTTTGAATCGCGCGTCACCGCCGGTCAGAACGATGGCTTCCTGGGTAGCGATTGCGTGTCCTGTGGTGCTTGTGTCCAGGCCTGCCCGACCTCTTCCCTGATGGAAAAATCCGTCATCGATCTGGGGCAACCCGAACACGCCGTCATCACCACCTGCGCTTACTGCGGTGTGGGTTGCGGCTTCAAGGCCGAGATGAAAGGCGACAAGGTCATTCGCATGACGCCCTGGAAAGACGGCAAGGCCAACCGTGGTCATGCCTGCGTGAAAGGCCGTTTCGCCTGGGGGTACGCCACTCACCAGGACCGTATCCTGAGCCCCATGATACGCAAGAGCATTACGGACCCTTGGCAGGAAGTGTCGTGGGACGAGGCCATTAATTATGCCGCGTCCGAGTTCCGTCGCATTCAGGATCAGCACGGTCGTGACGCCGTGGGCGGTATCACCTCCTCGCGTTGCACCAACGAAGAAACCTATCTGGTGCAAAAGCTGGTTCGTGCCGCCTTTGGTACCAATAACGTGGACACCTGCGCCCGCGTCTGTCACTCCCCTACCGGCTACGGCCTGAAGATGACCCTGGGTGAGTCCGCCGGTACGCAAACCTTTGACTCGGTGATGCACACCGACGTGGTGATCGTGATGGGTGCAAACCCCAGCGCCGCCCACCCCGTATTTGCATCGCGCCTGAAACGCCGCTTGCGCCAAGGTGCCCGCCTGATCGTGATCGACCCGCGCCAGACCGAACTGGTCAGCTCGCCGCACATCCAGGCCGACTACCACCTGCCCCTGCGTCCAGGCACCAACACCGCCATGCTGACCGCCATGGCCCACGTTATCGTCACTGAAAATCTGGTGAACGAGGCCTATGTGGCCGAGCGCTGCGATACCGCTGCCTTCAATGAATGGCGCAGCTTTGTCAGCCAGCCCCAGAACTCGCCAGAAGCCATGGCCGAGATCTGCGGTGTATCTGCCGACGACATCCGTGGCGCAGCCCGTCTGTACGCCACCGGCGGCAACGGCTCGATTTACTACGGTCTGGGCGTGACTGAACACAGCCAGGGTTCCACTACCGTGATGGCCATTGCCAACCTGGCCATGGCAACCGGCAACGTGGGCCGCGAAGGCGTGGGTGTGAACCCGCTGCGTGGTCAGAACAACGTGCAAGGCTCCTGCGATATGGGCTCCTTCCCGCACGAGTTCCCTGGCTACCGTCACGT
Organism: Alcaligenes sp. AB3; assembly: GCF_031844565.1. Taxonomy (NCBI): domain Bacteria; kingdom Pseudomonadati; phylum Pseudomonadota; class Betaproteobacteria; order Burkholderiales; family Alcaligenaceae; genus Alcaligenes; species Alcaligenes sp. AB3. Next base: position 320,367 of record NZ_JAUZVM010000002.1, on the reverse strand, counting down.
CTCCGACAACAGCGTACGTCAGCAATTTGAAGAGGCCTGGGGCGTGTCCCTGCAATCCGAACCCGGCCTGCGCATTCCCAATATGTTTGACGCCGCCTTGAGTGGCAGCTTCAAGGGGCTGTACTGCCAGGGCGAGGACATTGTTCAGTCCGACCCGAACACCCAGCACGTGGCCGCCGCCATGGCCGCCATGGAGTGTGTGGTAGTGCAGGATCTGTTCCTGAACGAAACCGCCAAGTACGCCCACGTGTTCCTGCCCGGTTCGTCCTTCCTGGAAAAAGATGGCACCTTCACCAACGCCGAGCGCCGTATTTCCCGCGTACGCAAAGTGATGGAGCCCAAGGCGGGCATGGCTGACTGGGAGGTCACCTGCGCCCTGGCCCGGGCTCTGGGCTACCCCATGAGCTACGAGCATCCCGGCCAGATCATGGACGAGATCGCCCGCCTGACACCGACCTTTACCGGCGTGTCCTACGATCGCATCCAAGAACTGGGTGGCAGCGTGCAATGGCCTTGCAACGAGCAAGCGCCTGAAGGCACCCCCACCATGCACATCGACGAGTTCGTGCGTGGCAAGGGTCGCTTCATGCTGACCCAGTACGTGCCTACCGAAGAGCGCAGCAGCCGCAAGTTCCCCTTGCTGCTGACGACCGGCCGCATCCTGTCGCAATACAACGTGGGTGCACAAACCCGCCGTACCGACAACGTGGCCTGGCATGCAGAGGACTTGCTGGAAATTCACCCGGTAGATGCTGAAGATCGTGGCATTCGCAGTGGCGACAAAGTCTCGGTCAAGAGCCGTGCGGGCGAGACTGCCTTGCGGGCGACAGTGACCGAACGGGTGCAGCCAGGGGTGGTCTATACTACTTTCCACTTTCCCGAGTCGGGCGCCAACGTGGTCACCACCAATAACTCGGACTGGGCAACCAACTGCCCCGAGTACAAGGTGACGGCCGTGCAAATTCAGCGCGTGACCTCCGAGTCGGCCTGGCAAAATCGCTGGAACCGTTTCCACGATATTCAGCAGCGTCTCCTGCAAGGCGAGACCCTATCGGCCGAAGACTTGGCCCATGCGGATCACAGCCACCAGCATGAGCCTGACGAGGCCGTCGCGAAAGTATGATGCGTCTAAACAGGCCCTAAGGAGTTGCCCACGTGAGCCAGGCAGATTTTCGTGATGCCAGCGCCCCTGCCACCGTATGGCGGCAGGCGCGTACCCCAGCTGAAGCACAAGCTGACACCCTGCCCCAAGAGGATCAGGATGCGCTGGCGCGCGAACAGGCCGTTGCCCTGGAATTCAATGGCATCAGCCATAGTGCCTTGTTGTGCAGCCCCAGTGATCTGGAAGATCTGGCCTATGGATTCTCCATGACCGAGGGCATTATTCGTACAGCTGACGATATACGCGGCGTGGATGTGCTGGAAGGCGAGCGCGGCAGCCTGCTGCAAATCGAGATTGCCAGTGCCTGCCAGCATCAGCTCAAGGCGCGTCGCCGCCAGTTGGCCGGTCGTACGGGCTGTGGCCTGTGCGGTCTGGAAAGCCTGGACGAGGTACGCCGCCAGCTACCCCGTCTGGACGCCCCCGAGCACAGCCCCGATGCCGCCGCCATCTTCCAGGCGCTGGATGCCTTGCGCTCCAGCCAGCCTTTGCATCAACTGACGGGGGCTACCCACGCCGCTGCCTGGTGCAATCTGCAAGGCGATATCCTGGCCGTGCGCGAGGATGTAGGCCGCCACAACGCGCTGGACAAGCTGCTAGGCCACATGCTGCGCAACAATATTGATCCCCGCTCTGGCATAGTGCTGATCTCCAGCCGTGCCAGTTTCGAGATGGTCCAGAAGGCCGCTGCCATGGGCATCAACTTTGTGGTGGCGGTCTCCGCCCCCACCGCCTATGCCGTGCAGATTGCCGATGAACTGGGTGTCATGCTGGCCGCCTTTGCCCGTGACCGCAGCTTCACGCTGTACAGCCATCCCCACTACCTGAATTCTGCCGAGTCACGCTCGGCCACATCACCATGAACATTGTTCCTTTGATTCCCATGGCCAACCAGATCGGTCAGTTCTTTGAAATCCTGAGCAATCGGGAACAAGGACTGCGCGAGATTGCGGAACATATCCAGAAGTTCTGGGACCCACGCATGCGCCGCTCCCTGCTGGATTTTGTAGCGCAAAACCCTAGCGGTAAAAGCGAAGATGGCGAGCTGTTGCCTATTGTTCTGCAGGCAGTCGTGACCCATAAACAGCAACTGGAACCGCGCAGCCAATAAGCCTTGCCGCAGACACAAAAAAACCCGCCTAGGCGGGTTTTTTCTTTGGGCTGAAAAACGATTAATCGTTTTCTTTGACGCGGTACACCAGCACGGTGTTCTTGGCCATATTCAGCACCTTGATGGTCACGCTACCCAGCAACAGGCGGGACAGACCACTGCGGCCGTGACTACCGATAAAGATCAGGTCGCAACCTTCTTGCTCGGCAACCTGGACCACACCGTCGGCCACGTTGAAGTTCGATACGGATTTACCGGTTGCCTTGACGCCAGCAGTCTCGGCACGGTCCAGAATCTGTTGCAGGTATTTCTGCGACTGTTCTTTGGCGGTCTTGTCGTAGTCCTCGTCGGTGATGGCGTACGCAGCAGCCATACCATCAAAGCCAACTGTGGCAGCAAAAGGCTGCGTCACGTGCAAAGCCAGAACCTCGGCACCAATTTGGCGGGCAAAAGTCACGCCTTTGTTGGCCGCTTGGGAGGAGAGCTCGGAACCGTCAGTTGGAATCAGAATTTTCTTGAACATGGCATAACCCCTTTGAATGGAGACAGATAGCTTACCGCTGCATACAGGCACAGGACAAGCTAGTACAGACCTGAACCTTGAGCCAGGTCAGGATTCGTTCAATGCACGGAACAATACAGCACAACGAGTACCGGTGCGACAATAGGCCAGAGTCGGGCTCGGTAAAGCTTCAAGCAATTGACCAAAACGGGCAACATCAGCAGAAGTAATAGCGCTACCCACCACTGGCTGATATTCCACCTGCAAGCCTGCGGCTTGAGCGGCCTGCATCACGTCTGCCGACAGAGGCTGGTCGGGACCACCCTCCATGTCGGGTCGATTGATGATGACGCTTTTAAAACCGGCATCGGCCACGGCTTGCATGTCCTCTCCCGATAACTGCGGCGCGACGGCCAATTGCTCGGTCAAAAACTGGTGTGGGAAGGACATAGAAACTCCTGAAATCGGGATAAACTAAATCAGTTCAAAGGAAAAATAGTATGTTCCCCCCCGAGAGTACGCAAGCCCCTTTCTCTGCGTCCCTGCCACAAGGCAATCACGCCAGCGCCTTGCTGATACGTCACGCGACCTTGGGCGATATGGCAGCGGTACAAAGCATCTATGCCTATCACGTGCTGCACAGCACGGCGACCTTTGAACAAAGCCCGCCCGACGAACAGGAAATGGGTGCCCGCTATATACAAGTGCGCGAGCAAAACTTGCCCTGGCTGGTCGCGGAACTGGACGGGCAGATCGTGGGCTATGCCTATGCAGGCACGTACCGCTCCCGCCCTGCCTATCGCTTCACGGTAGAAGATTCCATCTATCTGGCTCAAGGTCAGATTGGCAAAGGTCTGGGCAAGGCCTTGCTGGAACAATTGCTGCTGGAGTGCGAGAAAGGCCCGTGGCGGCAAATGGTGGCCGTCATCTCCGGCCATGACAGCCGTGGCTCGATTGCCCTGCACCGTTCGCTGGGCTTTGCCCATGTGGGTACTCAGCCAGCCGTGGGCTATAAATTCCAGCAGTGGATTGATGTGGTCATCATGCAGCGCAGTCTGGGCGAAGGCAGCCAAAGCCAGCCTGCCCAATCGGCTTAATCTTCTTTCTCAGGCAATACGCAGGCTGTACTGCTCCAGCCACTGCTGCATGTCAGAACCTGCCAGCACTTCATACTCCGCCAGGCGTTGTAAGCCCACAGGATCGTCCTGCACGCTGCTCAGGGAGGGATGGCACATCATGCTATCCCCGTGCTGCATCACGGCCAGCCAGGCCTTGACCAGGGCGCTGTAGCGCTCCTTGCCACCCTGAAAGTCGTACACCCCGGTAAAGCTGGTATTCATGGTGACGCCCTTGGCTCTGGCCAGACGCAGCAAATCTCTGGAACCTAGCCCGGCAATAATCTGCGCCTTGAATCGGTCTTTAAACGCAAAACCCGTGGCCAGACGCTGGGCGCCGGTATAGCGCAGCCAGGGCATGGAAGCGGCATAACGACGCTCCATTTCCACCAGCAAGGCCTCGCGTATCATGGGTAGTTGATGCACATGCTGATGCCCATCTATATAGTCCGGACCCTGCCCCATCACCTCTTCAAAACGGTCCAGTTGACGGGCCACGCTGTCCTTGACCTTCTGACTGTCCAGACGATGTAACAGGCTACGGATAATCACCTGCTTGAGCGGCATGGCATACACGCCCTTCTGGGAGGCAAACTCGGTAAAATTCAGGTGCAAACCTTTTTGCAGCGTGCTCTGGCGCAGTGCTGGTGCATTTTGCACAAAACTGTCCCCATCAACCAGGCAGGATGTTCCTGTCAGGCGTCGGGCCTGGGCCAATTTCAGTATGGCCTCGTCCACGGCAGGGGCCATCCCAAAATCATCCGCGCATATACTGATCTGCCTGTCCTTGGCCACTGCTCGCTCCGCTTTATGTCTCGTCAAATCATTCTGTTCATTCTGGTCGGCACCCTGGCCGCCTTCACACACTGGGGCATTGTAATCGCCCTGGTGCAAACGCTGAGTCTGTCGCCCTTGCTGGCCAATCTTTTTGGCTGGCTGATTGCATTTCTGGTGTCTTTTGGCGGCCACTACTGGCTGACTTTCCGTTCCCAGAATGCCAGTTTTCTGCCCGCGCTGACACGTTTTTTTCTGGTGTCCGCCGCTGGCTTCGCGGTGAACGAAGCCAGCTATGCGTTTTTGCTGAATCACTCCGGTCTGCGCTACGACTTGCTGCTGGGCCTGATTCTTATCGGCCTGGCTGTGCTGACGTTTCTGGCGGGGCGACTTTGGGCGTTTCGCCGCACATAAGCTCGTACTCATCATGATCAAAGCGCCACAGCGCGATACGCTGATCCTCATACAGGCGCTGGGCATGATTGAGCACCTGACTTTGACGGACGGCATCTGGCGAACCGATCAGCCAGACCACCGCCTTGCTGTCCCGACATAGCTGCTGACGCAAGGTTTCCCGGTCGATCAAGGTCATCGTCCCACGCTGCGGCTCAAAACGGGCCGCTTCCAGCAGCTCTTTACGCCAGCTATCGGTACGCATGATCTCCGGATCATCCCAGCGCCCCACGACGCTGATGTTCTGCAGGCCCGGAACGTAAAAGCCCAGGTCATAGCGATAGTTATTCAGAAAGACGACCCGATCGCCCTTTTGATATTCACTGGCCAGCACACGACCCAGGGCCTGGCTGTTGACCTGTGGGCGCAGCATCATCGTCACCACGGCAATCGCGCAAATCGCTACGCAAACGGCCAGACTCCAGACGGCCAAGCGCTCTACCTTGGCTTCTCCATCCCGCTGGCTGCGACGAATCACCACATCGGCCAGGAAGAACGCCCAAGGACCAATCGCAGGCAAGACATAGCCCACCAGCTTGGACGCAGGAATGGAAAAGAAAATCAGCACGGTCAGCAGGGCAGACAGCATCAAGCCACGTATCGCTCCCAGACCATCGGCAGTACTGGCAGAACCACGAAGGCGCTTGAGCAAGAGTGGCGTCCAACCCAAGGTGGCAACGGGCATCAGGGCAAAGTAGAACCAGAAAGGCTGAGGGTTGTTGAAACCGGTTTCCAGAAAACGCTGGAAGTGCTGGTAGACGATGTAATAGTCAAAGAAGCCCGGATAGCGCGCCTGCATGGCCCACATCCAGGGCGTGGCAACCAGCAACAGGACACCCAGGCCGGTCAAGGAAAACAGACGCAGCAAGATACGCCACTGCCCTCGGCCCAGCAACCAGAACACCAGAATGCCGCCGGGAATCAAAATCCCGATCAAGCCTTTTGCCAGAAAGGCCAAACCGGCGGTGGCATACAGGCCCATCACGGCCCAACGATAGGAATGCCCCTGCTCCACCTGCAAGGCAGCGTGGCCACCCAGCAGCACACAACTGCTGATCAAGGCCGCCACCGTCATGTCCAGGTTAGCGTAATGGGAGGCCCCAAACAGCAAGGGGCTGCTGAGCAGAATCAAGGCTGTCCAGCCCGCATGTTGCAAGCTGGCATGACGCTTCAGGAAGGCATGCATACCGGCAATCAGCAAGGCTGCCATCAAGGCAGGCACCAGACGAGCGGCTACAAAATTCACACCCAGCACTTTCAGGCTCAAGGCAGTGAGCCAGTAATGCAAAGGGGGTTTATGAAAAAACGGCAGGCCATCCAGCCGCGGCACCAGATAATCACCCGACTCCAGCATGGACAAGGCCACGCCGACATAGCGCCCCTCGTCCGGAATCAACAGAGGATAGACCCCCAGGGTCAGTGCAAACCACAGCAGCGCCAGCAAGCCCACGGACAGGCTGGAAAGTGTGCCCAGGCGCTGTACGCCCAGACTCAGCCAATAGGCTGGACCCCGCGCGTGCCCGAGTGGCACGGTTACGCCAGCAGGGGGAAAAGAATTTTCGATACTCATCGTCTATAGCCAAACCAAAGGGGTTAGGCAGCCACCGTCGTGGCTGTCAAAACGATTCAGAATATCGATGTAGCGTTCAATTACACTTGAGAGCAAAACGGCAATTAAACGACCGGACTGGCTCTCAGTCCTGTTGCTGCGTCTGGCTCTGGGTGCTGTCTTGACCCTGGCTTGGTGCAGGCGGCTGCCCCGAAGCCAAACCCTGCCCCCGGCGACGATGCACCAGATACAGGGGCCGGTGCTTGACCTCGGCAAAGATGCTGGCGACATACTCGCCCACCACCCCCAACGAGAGCATATTCACACCCGCAAAAAACAGTACCACCGTAATCAAGGTAGCCCAGCCGCGGACAGCATCTCCATACAGCAAATGCTTGAAGATAATGAACAAGCCGTAGCTGAAAGACAGCATGGCCAGCACCGCGCCCAAGAAACTCAACAAACGAAGCGGCCAGGTAGTGAAAGCCGTCAAACCGTCCACCGCGAAACGCAACAACTTGGTGGGGCGAAATCGGCTAACTCCATGCAAACGCTCGGATGGCGAGTAGTAAATAGGCTCGGACGGAAAACCCACCCAGGCGAATAGCCCCTTCATGAAGCGGCTACGCTCGGGCAAGGCCATCAAGGCATCCACTACACAGCGATCCATCAAGCGAAAATCGCCTGCATCACGCGGCACACGCAAGCCATTGGACGTACGCATCAACTTGTAAAACAAGCTGGTGCCCACCCGCTTCATCCAGGTCTCGTCGTCGCGGGTTTCCCGCACGGCATAAACCATTTCCAGCCCCGTAGACCAACGCTCCAGCATAGCTTCGATCAAGGCAGGAGGATGCTGCAAATCCGCATCCATGCACACGACCACCTGCCCACGACTGGCTTCCAAGCCTGCCGTCAACGCCGCTTCTTTGCCGAAGTTGCGCGATAACTGCAGATACACCAATTGAGGATAGGTTTGACGCAATTGCTCAATAACCAAAGGCGTGGCATCAGTGCTGCCATCGTCAACGAAAATGATTTCAAAATCCGGGACCAATTCGCACAACTTCGCCACCAAGACCGGCATTAATGCGGGCAGGTTCTCTGCTTCATTCAAACCAGGGATGACACAAGAGAGCGTCTGGGCCTGTCTTTTTTTAATCATTATTCCTTGAGCACGAAGCTGTAACAAAAGCGAGGTCTAGCCAACAAAAAGTAATCGTAGCCTGCCAGACCGCCTAGTGCAATTTGCCTTCCGTGATACTTGTCTTCCATAAAAGAGCACAATTCAAGACTCGCGCTTCCTTTGCAAGTCGAGCACTTGAGCTGAACATCTAAAATACAACATCCATATTCTGAAACATGCGGCCAGTGTAGAAAAGCAAGCGTTGAATCTGCGTGAAATTCAGTGTGGAACCGTTCTCGATGCAGCGGTTTTCTTTCCGGCTTGACCCCGGTGAGTCATACCAATAAGATAGATAAAATATATATCTTTAAATTCAAAATATTATGGCTCTCAATGCTTTGTGTACCCGCCAGGAAATTCATGACCTGGTCTGGGACTTTTATGATCGCATCCGCATGGACGATGTCCTTGGCCCGATTTTCTCCGACCGCATCAAGGATTGGGATACGCACCTGGGTGTCATGGAAGAGTTCTGGTCGTCCCTGCTGCTCAAGACCGATGGCTTCAATGGCAACCCCATGGCCAAGCATTTGTCGCTCCAGCATATTCAGGCCAGCCACTTTGAACAATGGCTGCGTCTGTTCAAGGAAACTTGTCAGGAACGTGAAAACCAGGCCATGGCGGAACTGGCGCTGGAATACGCCCAGCGTATCGCCCGCAGCTTCTGGTTTGGCTATCAGTTCCAGCACAACCCCACCAAAGTGGCCAGCGAGCTGCAACTGCCCTGATCATGCGCCTGACCAACCTTACCGACTATGCCCTGCGTCAATTGATGTATCTGGGCCAGAACGAAGACAGGCTCTGTACCATCGCGGAAATTGCCCAGTACCACCAGATTTCCCAAGCCCACCTGATGAAAGTCACCCACCTGCTGTCCAAGGGCGGGTGGATTCAGACGCAGCGCGGGAAAAATGGCGGCATGCGTTTGGCGCGTGCGCCCGAAGACATCAACCTGGGCGAGCTGGTGCGCTATACCGAAACGGATCTGGCAGTGGTGGAATGTTTGGGCAGTGGCACCCACTGCATCCTGAGCGGTCGATGCAACCTGAGCAATATCCTTAAACAGGCGCTGGTCCAGTTCCTGAGTTATCTGGATAACTACACCTTGCGCGACATTATTGTTCCCGGCAGCAGCCCAGAACAGACGATTGCCTGGCCCACCAAGTCGATGCACTCGGCCTGATAGCAGACGGACGGATAGCAGACGGACGGATAGCAGACGGACGGATAGCAGACGGACGGATAGCAGACGGACGGATAGCAGACGGACGGATAGCAGACGGACGGATAGCAGACGGACGGATAGCAGACGGCCCCGGATTCTTTTGAATCCGGGGCCGTTTGTTCAGGGTCTGACTACCCGCTTTAAGCCGGGAAAATCAGATCGCTACGGACAGTACCGGGGTGGGCGCGCACAGCGTCCAGCAAGCCTTGCTCGGGCACACGATCCAGGTCCGTCATGGCGTAACCCAGCTCGCCTTGCGTTTGCAGCTGCTGGCGGGTGATGTTAATACCGTGCTGGGCCAGAATATTGTTCAAGCCACCCATCGCGCCGGGAACGTTGCGATGAACATGCAACAGGCGCACAGCCCCCTGGATATCGTAGTACGACACTTCAGGGAAGTTCACTGCGCCCTTGGTAGCACCACTACGCAAGTAGCTGACCAGTTTCTCGGCCACTTCACGGCCAATATTCTCTTGCGATTCCTGGGTGCTACCGCCAATGTGCGGCGTCAGAATCACGTTGGGCATGCCAATCAAGGGGCTCTTCAAGGGCTCGTCCACGCTTTTCGGCTCAGTGGGGAACACGTCCAGTGCAGCGCCTGCCAGATGGCCGCTGACCAAGGCCTGATGCAGGGCATCAATATCCACGACGGTGCCGCGCGATGCGTTGATCAGGATGGAACCTGGCTTCATCGCTGCGATCGTCTCGGCATTCATGATGTTATGCGTGCCCTGCCCGCCTGGCACGTGCAAGGTGACCACATCGGACTCGGCCAGCATTTGCTTCAGGCTGCCATAGACACGGGCATTGCTCAGCGGCAGTTTGGATTCCACATCATGGTAGAGCACGCGCATACCCAGCGCTTCGGCCAAGGTACCGACCTGAGAACCAATATTGCCGTAACCAATCACGCCCAAGGTCTTGCCACGGATCTCGAAAGCGCCATCGGCACTCTTGTCCCAGAAACCCTGGTGTACACGCAGGTTCTTCTCGGGGATGCGACGCAGCAACAAGATGGCCTCGCCCAGCACCAGCTCGGCAACGGAGCGGGTGTTGGAGAACGGCGCATTAAAGACTGGTACGCCATGGTTCTGGGCCTGGTCCAGATCCACCTGGTTGGTACCAATACAAAAACATCCCAGTACTTTGAGCTGGTCTGCGTGCTCCAGCACCCGGCTGTCAAACTGGGTACGGGAACGAATTCCGACAACTTCGGCGCCTTTGACAGCGTCCAGCAGCTCCTGACCCGACAAGGCTCCCTTGTAGGTCTGAATATCGGTCAAACCAGCAGCCTCAAAAACTTCACGGGCGCTAGGATGAATGTTCTCAAACAGGACAATGCGACTCATGATGGTTCCAGTCATTGAAATAGTATCTAAATGGTACTATTTTTTTAGCCCGCCTGATCGAGCATCAACAATAGCAGCAGGGGATTCAAGCCTGACTGGCAGTCCAGGACGATGAATCCAATGCCAAATACAAAAACCCAGGCTCAGAAAACAACATCCAAGACCTGGGTCATACAAAGGCAGCTCAAGCTCTTAAAAGCGCTTGCTGCCTGCACAGACTGTTATCAAGAACCAAATGGCACTGGACGAGGCGTGTTGTCACGCGACGGAGGCAGGATTGGCAGCATGATTTCAGGCTGTTTGCCCGTCAGCGTTTTCAGGAACGCGACGATCTGGGCATTTTCTTCTGCGGTGAAACTGCGACCCAACTGCAGACGACCCATTGTATCCACGGCTTCGGTCAAAGTATTGACCGCACCGTCGTGGAAGTAGGGGTAGGTCAGCTCGACGTTACGCAAGGTAGGTACCTTGAAGTTGAAACGGTCGGCATCCTTGCCCGTCACAGCCGCACGGCCTTCGGCAGGGTTATTCGTCTGGTAAGGCTCGATCAGACCCATTTTCTGGAAGGACGTACCACCCAGGTTAGGGCCATTGTGGCAAGCCACGCAACCACTACCCTTGAACAGCTGGTAGCCGGCCAGTTCCTGATCGGTAATGGCTTTCTTGTCGCCCTTCAACCACAGGTCAAAGCGCGAATCGGGTGTAACCAGGGTTTCTTCAAAGGCAGCAATCGCGGAGGTAACTTCATCAATACCGAAGTCGGCCTTGCCAAAGACTTGCTTGAACTCGGCCTTGTACTCGGGGATGGAGCTCAGGAACTCCATGGCCAGTTCGTGCGTGAACGCCATTTCCTTGGGGTTGGCAATCGGGCCACCGGCCTGCTCTTTCAAATCGCTGGCGCGGCCGTCCCAGAACTGGGCCAGGTTCAGGCTGGAGTTCAAGACCGTAGGCGAGTTGATGGGGCCTTCCTGCCAGCGGTCACCGATGGAGGTACGGATATTGTCGGTACCGCCCATGCTCAGGTTGTGACAGGAATTACAGGAGATAAAGCCCGAACGGGACAAGCGGGGTTCAAACCACAGCTTTTTACCCAGTTCAACACGTGCTGGGTCTGTAACAACAGCGGCGGGAATCGGCTGTACAGGCTCATTTTCCTGGGCTTGCGCGGCGCTGCCGAGCAGTAAACCGGCGGCCAGAGCAGAGAGAGTGAACAGGCGTAATTTCATAACAACTTCCTTATGGGATGACAGAGCTTCCTGCCAGTGAGGTCCGGGTAGGACCCATAACCCTGCTGGCCTTATGGACATCGTAAGGAATGCCATTTCATTACACATTGATACATCGCAAGGAAAGAATCTTTCCTGAGACCCTTAGGGAACTTTCAAAAGAAAGTGCAACTACTCCGCAACATTCCCCTGGAGCGCCTTGACGAAAGGCATAAAAAATGCCGCCTGCGATCAAGCAGGCGGCACGTCAGGATTATTGCAAATTGTGCTTTTTACACGCCCAAATAACGTGTCCACAAGGTGCGATCAGCTCCCAACGCTTCGGAGTTCCCCTGCCAGACCAATTTGCCACGTTCCAGAATAATGTGGTGATCCGACAAGGCCATCAGGCGTTCGACATATTTGTCGATCAGCAAGATGGTCTGCCCTTCCTCACGCAAGACGGCCAGACAATTCCAGATTTCTTCACGCACCTTGGGGGCCAGACCCTCGGAGGCCTCATCCAGAATCAGCAGCTTGGGGTTGGTAACCAGTGCACGACCAATGGCCAGCATTTGCTGTTCACCGCCCGAGAGCTGGTTGCCCATATTGGACGCACGCTCGCGCAAGCGCGGGAAAAAGTCATAGACACGCTCGGGCGTCCAGGTCTTGTTGGCTTTGGGGTTGCGATTGCAGGCAAAGGCCGTCAAGTGCTCGGCCACGGTCAGGTTGGGAAAGCACTGCCGCCCTTCGGGCACAATGGCGATCCCGGCCCGGGCGATGCGGTCCGGATTCCAGCCCGCAATGGACTGGCCGTCGAACTTCACATCGCCGCCACGCACCGGCAACTGGCCCAGAATGGTTTTCAGCAAGGTCGTCTTGCCCATGCCATTACGGCCCAGCACAGTCACGACCTGTCCGCTACGAATGGACAGGTCTACCCCGAACAGCACCTGGCTGGCGCCATAGCCGCTTTGTAATTGAGTCGTTTCAAGCATGGCTTTCTACCTTGGTTGGAACTGGCGTGTCATCGTCACCCAGATAGGCTTGACGCACAGCCTCGTTATCGCGGATTTCGGCAGCCGTACCGGTCGCAATGATGTGACCTGCCACCAATACAGAAATCCGGTCAGCCAGACGGAAAACCGCTTCCATATCGTGCTCGACCAACAACATGGTGGCTTTGCCACGCATGGTCTCAATCAATTCAGTCAGACGCAGCGTTTCATCCGGCCCCATCCCGGCCATAGGCTCATCCAGCAAGAGAACTTGCGGACGGCTGGCCAAAGCCAGGGCGAACTCCACCTTGCGTTGTTCGCCGTGCGGCAAGACACCGGCCTGGGTGTGCAGCAAGGAGGCATCAATGGCACATTCGGCGGCCAGGGCACGGGCTTGCTCGTACAGCTCGGTTTCCGCCTGGCGAGCACGCCAGAAGCGGAAACTGCTGCCGCTGCATGCCTGCAGAGCCAGTACCAGGTTATCCAGCACGGTGTAGTTCTTGAAGATATTGGTGATCTGGAAGGAGCGCGCCAGGCCAGCAGCAACGCGTTCATGACCCGACAAGGAAGTCACATCACGCCCACCCAGCAAGAGCTGACCCGAGTCCGGGCTCAAGGTGCCCGACAAGAGGTGAATCAAGGTGGATTTGCCCGCCCCGTTCGGGCCGATCAGGCCATGGATTTCACCGGGCACCAGATCCAAAGAAACATCATTGGTCGCCTGCAAGGCACCAAAGCGCTTCATCAGACCACGTGCTTGCAAAGCGGCCGTACCGCTGCCCGCCTTGGAGGCGGCTGCTATCGTGTTCGTCATGCTTGCTCCTTGGCGGTAGTAGCTGGATCAGCAGCCGAGCGGATACGTACCAATCCGGCCAGGCCCTTGGGTGCAAAGAACACCACCAGCAGCAACAAAATACCCAAAGGCATGTGCCAGTACTCGGTCCAGTTGCGCAGCAACTCTTCCAGCACCAACATCACAAAAGCGCCCAGGGCCCCGCCATACAGCAAGCCAATACCACCAACCAGCACCATGATGATCAGGTCAGCCGACTGGGTCCAGTTCATCAGGCTGGGCGAGACGAACAAGTTATGGTTGGCCAGCAAGGCACCTGCCAGTCCCATGATGGCACCGCTCAAGGTGTAGGCCGTCAAACGAATACGGTAGACGGGGTAGCCCAAAGTTGTCATGCGGCTTTCGTTTTCACGAGTGCCCATCAGGGCCTGCCCGAAGCGGGCATTGACCAGACGGTTGAACAGGAACAGGACCGCCACCAGAATGGCCAGAACCAGGTAGTAAAAGCTCAGCTCATTGCTCAGATCAATACCGGGCAAGGATGAAGGGCTGTACATGTTCAGGCCGTCCTCGCCACCGTACTGGCGCAAGGAAATGAACAGATAAAAGATCATCTGGGCAAAGGCCAGCGTAATCATGATGAAGTACACACCACGGGTACGCAGCGACACGGCGCCGGTCAGGAAAGCCAGCAGGCCGGAGATCACCATGGCGGCAGGCCAGGCAATCAGACCGCTTTGCACGCCTTCGGTGGCCAGGATGCCCACGGTGTAGGCCCCTGCTCCGAAAAACGCGGCATGCCCCAGAGCCACCATCCCGCCATAGCCCAGCACCAGATTCAGGGCACTGGCGGCCAGGGCGTAGATGAAGATACGACGCACAAAGGAAATGTAGAACTCAAGTCCATACATCGGTGCAATCAATGGGAAAGCCAGCAAGGCCACCAGCACCAGGACCGAAAAAATACGCGAAGTAGACATACATTAACCTCGCGCCGGGAACAGGCCCGAAGGACGGAAAACAAGAACAACAGCCATCAGGACATAGATCGAAATGGCAGCAATCGTAGGACCCACGCTGGAAGCTACATCTGCCGGGAAGACGTTACGCAGCAGCATGGGCAGGAATGCACGGCCAGCAGTATCGACCATACCCACCAGCAAGGCCCCTACAAACGCGCCACGAATCGAACCAATCCCGCCAATCACGATGCAGACCAGAACCAGGATCAGAATGTCCTCGCCCATACCGATCTGGACCGCGGTAATCGGACCCAACAAGGCACCGGCCAGCGCTGCCAAAGCGGCTCCCAGAGTGAACACACCCAGGAACAGGATGGGAACGCGTACCCCCATCAGGGTCGCCATTTGTCGGTTGGAGGCACCTGCTCGCACCAGCACCCCAGCCCGTGTTTTGGTCACGAAGGCATACAGGGCCAGCGCCATCACCAGACCGACCGCGATAATCATCAGACGGAAGGCGGGATAGAGGAAATCAGGCAAGAGTTCTACCGGCCCGGACAACAAGGCAGGCATATTCAACATTACGGGGGTTGGCCCCCAAATCATTTTGACCACGTCATTGGCGATCAAAATAACGGCATAGGTTCCCAATACCTGAGCCAGGTGATCACGAGTGACCAGCTTGCGCAGAATGAGAATTTCCAGGGCAATACCGACCAGGGCTGTCACTGCCACCGCCACCACAATGGCGGCGGTAAAAGACCCTGTACGCTGCATGGTTTCCGCGGCCACATAGGCTCCCGCCATATAGAGGGAGCCGTGGGCCAGGTTCATGATATCCATAATGCCGAAGACCAAAGTCAGGCCCGCGGCAATCAGAAACAACATCAAACCAAACTGCAAACCATTCAGCAATTGCTCGCTAATCAGAATGAGCGACATGCTTTTACCACCTGTGAATCTTAATTAAGTTTGCATTCTTTGGCGTAGACGTCCTGGTAGGAGTCAAACACCTTGCTGACCATGCGGTTCACAAGACGTCCGTCCTGATCCTTGACCACTTCACGCAGGTAGTAAGCCTGCACGGGGAAGTTGTTGTTGCCGTAGGTAAATGGGCCACGAACCGAGTTGTAGTCGGCGGCTTTCAATGCCTTGAGCACCGCTTCGCGGTCGGACACTTTGCCATCAACCTGTTTGACGGCAGCGTCGATAGCCAGAATCACGTCATAAGCCTGAGCAGCGTAAACCGATGGATAGCGGCCGTCGTAGGCTTTGCGGAACTCTTCCACAAAGGTCTTGTTGGCGGGAACATCCAGGTCAGGCGACCACTGGGCGGTGTTCAACATGCCCAGGATAGGCTCGCCCACGGCGGGGATGATGTCCTCGTCACCCGAGAAGGCCGGGCCCAGCAAGACCACATCCTTGTTCAGGCCAGCAGCCACGAACTGCTTGATGAAGTTGATGCCCATGGCGCCGGGCAGGAAGAAGAACACGGCCTGCGGCTTGGCCGCACGGATCTGTGCCAGTTCAGCCGAGTAGTCGATCTGGCCCAGCTTGGTGTAGAGCTCGTCGTTGACGGGTTTGCCGTAACCACGCTTGAAGCCGTTCAGGTGATCCTTGCCGGCTGGATAATCAGGGGCAATGATGAACATTTTTTCGTAGTTGCGATCCGCAGCCACTTTACCGGCGGCCTCGTCAAAGGCGTCGTTCTGGTAGGACACGCCAAAGAAGTACGGATTACAACCGGCACCGGCCAATTGGCTGGGACCCGGATTGCTGGTCAGGTAAGGCACTTTGGCCGAGAACAGAGCGGGAGCCACTGCCAGAGCTACGTTGGAACCCACTGGGCCAGTAAAGAAGTCGATCTTGTCGCGCTGCACGAAGCGATTGACCAATTGGCGGGCCTGGTCGGGATTACCGGCCATATCCTGTTGAATGAACTCGGCCGGGAAACCACCCAGCTTGCCGTCCAGTTGTTTGATGGCCAGATTAAAGCCATCACGAACCTCACCACCAACGGCAGCGAACGGACCGGATGTGTCCATTGCCATCCCCACTTTGATGGTCTCGGCGTGAGCCAGAGAACCGCCAAAAGCCGCAGCCAAAGCCACAGTCAATGCAATACGTTTCATGTTATCTCCTTGCGCCACCGCGCTTATAGGCTGTCTTTAATTAAGATGCACAGCAGATCGAACTACAAATTCAACTATGCCAACCATTCATTTATAAATAGTTTAGTTATGAAACAATTTTGCTGGCAAGCTGTGGTTTTTACCTACACCCCTCAAATGTCCTGGTAATTCGACCGGAAACAAAGCCCCCTGCCAATCCCATGGACGGATAAGCACTATAACGACTGTACGAAGAGCCGTTTATGCAGGTTTTCCTTGATTTTGTTAACAATGCCGCGCCGGACGCGCTGCTAAACTGGGGGCTCGCCTCATTATTGGAGATCCCATGCGTATTTCCCATTCTTTGTGCCGTCTGGTCCTTGGCAGCGCGTTGCTCGTTCCCTTCCTGGGCCATGCACAATCCTCGGAATCCGTTTATCTGGCTGACCTGGCCAAGTCCAACAAGCAAGTGGCCCAGCAGTATCAAAGCCTGATGCAGGACGTAGCCAAACACGCCAGCTGGGTTAAAGACTTTGGTACAGCCTCGCCAGGCGAAACAGTTTCTCTGGATGGCCGCGACTATCAGTTGTTCCAGGGCTGCAAGCCCCATGACTGCACCAGTTCCAGCTACGTTGTCCTGCTGGACACACAAAAACAGACCATCCCCTACGGTGCCTTTGTTGAAAACAAGGAATCAGGCCCAGGTTTGGCCAGCAGCCAGATTCAATGGCTAGGCAATCCCGAGTTTGATCAGATCCGTTTGATGTCGCCAGCCCTGTTTTAAAGAAAACAGCGCTTGACCTTGCCCCCGTGGCAAGCCTTAAGCTGACTCCATTGTTTTTATCAAAGGAGTCAGCTATGTCCACCTTCTCCGTACCCGACATGACCTGCGGCCACTGCGTGCGCAGCATCACCGAAGCCATTCAGGCTGTCGCCCCTCAAGCCACTGTCAGCACGGATCTGGAAAAACACCAGGTTACCGTTCAAGGTCTGGATGGCGCGCAAGCCCTGAAAGTGATTGAAGAAGCGGGTTACACCCCCAGCGCCCTGTAAGCCTGCAACGCCTTTCATGGCGTTAATCCAGCAGAGCGTAAAAGGCCGGTTGATACCGGCCTTTTTCTATGGCGGACTTGGCGGGCACAAGCATACCGGCAATCGCTGCCCACCTCTGAGACAATACCGGTCAGACCTGCCAATATTGGCCGCAAGAATCGGAGTGCTTGCGATGAAAGACCAGCGTATTCTGGCTTCGTAATGAATGATGTCAGGACATATGCCCCATGACTACAAAGCGTGCGTACGAAACCGAGGATCAGCGCTGGGCAGCCGTGCAAGCACGAGACCCCGCTGCCGACGGTCAATTCGTCTATGCGGTACGCACCACAGGCGTGTACTGCCAGCCCAGTTCGGCAACGCGTCTTCCCAAGCGCGAGAACGTCGAGTTTTTCGATTCAGCCCAGGACGCTGAAGCAGCGGGTTATCGCTACAGCCGTCGCCTTCATGGCGATCAGACCAGTGCGGCAGCCGAACGGGCCGCCATCGTAGCGCGCGCCTGCCGCCTGATCGAAACTTCGGAGACGCAGCCATCGCTGGAGCAGCTGGCGGCCGAGGTAGGCAAAAGCCCCTTTCATTTCCACCGTCTTTTCAAGGCGGAAACGGGCCTGACGCCCAAGGCATACAGCTCGGCCTATCGGGCTCGCAGACTGCGCGAAGAACTGAGCAGCCCGGACACGTCCATCACCAGTGCGATCTACGACAGCGGCTTCAACTCCAACAGCCGCTTTTACGAAGCCTCTGAACAGTTGTTAGGCATGCGTGCACGCGACTACCGGGCCGGTGGTGCCGGTGCGATTATCCGTTTCGCGGTGGGCCAGTGTTCATTGGGGGCGATTCTGGTCGCCCAGAGCCAGCGCGGCATCTGCGCCATCTTGCTGGGCGAGGACCCCGAACAACTGGTACGCGATTTGCAGGACCAGTTTCCCAAAGCCGAGATCATTGGCAGCGACGGGTATTTCGAACAATTGATCGCCCAGGTCGTAGGCTTTATCGAAACCCCTTCCATTGGCTTGCACCTGCCGCTGGATGTGCAAGGCACGGCCTTCCAGGAACGTGTCTGGCGCGCACTGTGCGAGATCCCGCCAGGCACCACCGTCAGCTACACCGAGATTGCTGAACGCATAGGCTCGCCCAAAGCAGTGCGCGCCGTGGCCCAGGCCTGCGCCAACAACCACATAGCCGTCGCCATCCCATGCCATCGCGTTGTGCGGCGCGATGGCGATCTGGCCGGCTACCGCTGGGGCATAGATCGCAAGCGTGAACTGCTGCGCCGTGAAGTGCAAGACTGAGATCGGCTGGCGGCCCAAAGCTCAAGAACAGGTTTGAGGGCAAGAAACGGAGTTCCCTGTCAGGCCAGGATAACTACGATGTGAACTCTCAATGGGACCACAGGAGATTTCACTCATGGCTTTACTTGATGGCAAGGTTGCCCTGGTTACTGGCGCATCCTCCGGCATTGGCCGCGCCACGGCATTGATGTTTGCCGAGCACGGAGCAGCTGTTGTCCTGACAGCAAGGCGCAGCGCTTTGCTTGAGGACGTCGCCAAGGAAATCCGGCAGCATGGCGGCCGCGCTGAGCTTGTGGCGGGCGACGTTACACGGGCTGAAACCCATGAGCAGTTGATCGACACCGCGACCAGCAGATTTGGCGGGCTGGATATTGCAATCAATAACGCCGGTATTGTCGGTGCCCTCAAGCCGCTGGCCGAGATGAGGCTGGAAGAATGGCAAGCAACACTGGATACCAATCTTGGAGCAGCCTTTCTGGGTGCGCGTAGCCAGATTCCAGCCATGCTCAAGCGCGGTGGCGGTTCGATCGTTTTCACATCAAGCTTTGTCGGCACCAGTGTCGGCCTGCCCGGCATGAGCGCCTATGGTGCTGCTAAAGCGGCACTCATGGGACTGGTCAAAGGCATCACAGCGGACTATGCAGCCAAAGGAATACGGGCCAATGCGCTGTTACCGGGCGGAACCGATACCGATATCGCCGGAGATCAGAGCACCAAGGAATGGGCGGCAGGACTGCACGCCATGAAGCGAATCGCCCAGCCCAAAGAAATTGCGTCCGCTGCACTTTTTCTTGCCAGCCCCCTGTCCAGTTTTGTTACTGGCTCTGCCCTGTTTGCCGATGGCGGCAATGCGGCCGTGAAATGACAAGGCGGTGCTTCCTGACAGCAGATAAAGCACCGCAGCGCCTACCGAAAAATACTGACGCTTATTAGCCCAACTGCCCTAAAACCGGGAACGTCTTGAGAACCCAGATAGCAAAACGTGCCAGCTCGCCCGTTGCCATGGCCCAGCCCATCACTATCAATACCAGTCCCGCACCCCAGCGCACATAGCGCCCGATCTTCCTGATTTGCGTCATGCGTTGCAAAAACGGCGTCACAAAGCAGGCAGCCAGAATAAAAGGGACGCCCAGGCCCAAGGCGTAAACGGACAGCAGAATACTGGCTTTGCCTGCGCTGGCGGTACTGGCCCCCATCATCAGAATGCCAGCCAGAATCGGGCCGATACACGGCGTCCAGCCAAAGCCGAAGGCCAGGCCCATCACCGTTGCACCGCCAGGACCAGCCGCCTTGCCGGACTCAAAGCGATAGTAGCGTTGCAGGCTCATGGGCATGCGCAGCACACCCATCACACTCAAACCGGCCAAGGCCACCATCACGCCTGCTGCCAGATTGAGCTGATAGCGATACGCCATCAACAACTGGCCCAGGTACGACAGGCTCGCCCCCAGTGCAATGAACACCAGCGAAAAGCCAGCAACAAAACAAACACTGCGGCCTAGCAACTGGCTACGCTTGACCTGCGTATAGGCTTGCCCATCCCCGGCCAGATACGACAGATAGCCGGGCACCAAAGGCAGGACGCAAGGGGACAGAAACGACGCCATCCCCGCCAGAAAAGCCGTTATCAGGGCGACCAGCCCCAAATCCAAAGACACAATTTCCATATCAGGGGGCCGCGGCAGGTTCCGGTGCCGAGTTCGCTGGCATACGCATACGCTCACGCGCCAACTGCAAGCCCTGATTCACCACTTTGGCAGTTTCCGAATCCGCCGGGAATTGCGCCAGCAAACGCTGCCAATAATCGATTGCCTCGGGATACTGCTCCTTGTGCAAGGCGGCAGCTCCTGCCAGCATCAGGCCCAAAGGCTCTTCCGGATAAAGGTCCAGGGAACGCTTGACCAAACGGCCGGGCAAGCCATCCAGAGTGTCGACTCCAGCCAGCAGCATGGACTCGGCATATTCAGCCAGGGCAGTCGGATCTCCGTCCACCACCGGCATGGCTTTGGCATAGGCCTCTGCCGCTTCCTGATGACGACCGTAGTAACGGTGCGAGCGGGCCATCATCAGCCAGGCGCCAGGATCATCCGGGTTTTCTTTCAGACGTTGTTCCAGACGGGCCACCATGGCCTCAATATCCACGGGCTGCGCATTGGCTTGTTGCTGCACGGCGGCTGGGTCCAGCATCACCGGGTTGCCTAGATAAAAGTACAAAGCAATGGCCGCAACCGGGATGCTGACCATCAAGGTCCAGGCCAGTTTTGGTGCGCCGGCTTGTTGCACCGACTCCGTTTTCAATCCCTCGTTCTCCTCCAGGACGCGCTGACGCAAATCCATCTGCGCCTGCTCGAAATCCTGAGCGGACAAGACACCAGCCTGCTTGTCTCGCTCGATTTCTTTCAACTGCTCGCGCAAGATCGCCAGGTTCGCCTGCTTGTGTTCAACCACACGCTGCAAGGCGGGTTTGCGTTTGACGCTCAACATCAAATACAGCGCACACACCAGGACCAGCAGCGCGGCCACAATATAAAAAACAATAGTCACGATTGTTCATCCCGAGAAGAGCCTTGCAAGAGAGCATCGGCTTGGCGGCGTTGCTCATCAGTCAGGGCCGTTTCATCACCCGCACGGCGTCGACGGCGCAGGGTAAAGGCATAGACCAGAAAGCCTGTCAGCAACAACAGGGCTGGTCCCAGCCAGAGCAGTGCAGTAGTGGACTTGAAGGGCGGGCGATACAAGATGAAGTCGCCATAGCGGTCCACCATATACGAGCGGATTTGATCCGGGCTACGGCCCTGCCCCAACTGCTCCATGATCTGATGGCGCAAGTCCACAGCCAGCTCGGCACGCGAAGCTGCAATAGACTCGTTCTGGCACACCAGACAACGCAGCTCAGCAGCAATTTCCAGCATTACCGACTCCTGCTCCCCTTGCGCCCCCGACTGGGCCTGGGCAGAGGGTATGAAAAGCCACACGCTGGTAGCTAATGCCGCCATCCATTGACGCATCATCATGGCTGCTGCTCCAAACGACGAATTAAGGGCAACAAGGTTTCCTCCATGGATTCACGCGACACGGGGCCTATATGCTTGAAGCGCACAATGCCCTGCTTGTCGATCACAAAGGTCTCCGGCACACCGTACACACCGAAATCAATGCCCACGCGACCATCCCGGTCCATGACAGAGACCTCGTAAGAATTGCCATTGCGCAGCAACCACTCACGGCTTTCCTCGGGCACGTCCTTGTAGTTCAGACCCACCACCGGCACCTTGTGCTTGGTGGACAGTTCCTTGATAAAAGGATGTTCCGTCAAACACGGGTAGCACCAGGAGGCCCACACATTCAGCAGCCAGACACGGCCCTTCATTTGCTCCCCCGAAAAACGGGCTTCGGGATTGTGCAATTGAGGCAGGCTGAACGCCGGGGCCGGTTTATCAACCAAGGGCGAAGGCACTTCGCTAGGCTTCAAGGTCAAGCCAATGCCCAAAAACACCAGCAGCAATACAAAGCCGATCAAAGGGACGGTAAAACGGTTCATGCCTGCACCTGCGTATTCATGGCTTTGTTTTGAACGGCGGCGCGGGTTTGCTTGGCGCGATAGCGTCGATCACTGATGGCCAAAGCACCGCCCAAGGCCATCAACAAACAACCCAGCCAGATGAAGTCCACCAAGGGCTTGTAGTACAGGCGAACACTCCAACCGCCCTGGTCGAAGTTGTCGCCCAGCGCCACGTAAATATGACGCAAACCATTGGCATTGATAGCCGATTCCGTCATGGGCAAGGCCGAGGACAGATAGGTACGCTTTTCCGGGTACAAGGTCGACACCACTTTGCCGTCCTGCAGCAGCTCCACTGTGCCACGCTCGGCCGAGTAGTTCGGGCCGGGCACAATGCGTACGCCCTGGAAGCGCGCGTCATACGCGCCTACCTGCGCCGTCTGGCCAGGCTGCAACAAGACATCGGTTTCTGTCTCGTAGTGGCTGACCATGGTCACTCCTAGCACAAAGACAGCCACGCCGATATGAGCCAGATGCTGGCCCAGCCAGCTGCGCGGCTGAGAGAACACACCGGAACGCGTAGCGCGCACACGCTTGACCACATCAAACAAGCTGCCCAGCACAATCCACATGGCCAGACCGGCTCCCAAAGCGGCTGTACCCTGCCACTGGCCGTACAGCAAAGGAATGGCTGCACCCAGCACGACGCTGAACACAATCACTAGGGCAAGTTGGCGCACCATATCCATCATGCTGGCACGCTTCCAATTCGCCATGACGCCAAACACAATCAGAACCAGGGCCGGGATCATCAAAGGCACAAATACCTTGTTGAAATAAGGTGGCCCCACGGAAATTTTGCCCAGGCCCAGCGTATCCATAATCAGGGGATACAAAGTCCCCAGCAAGACCGTGCCCGTCACCACAACCAGTAAAACGTTATTGACCAGCAGCAAGGACTCACGAGACACCACGGCAAACTGCCCACCTGCCCCAACGCGCGGTGCACGCCAGGCAAACAGGATCAGAGAGCTGCCAACAATGACGGCAAACAGACTCAAAATGAACACACCACGTGCCGGGTCAGTGGCAAATGCATGCACTGAAGTCAACACACCGGAGCGCACCAGGAAAGCGCCCAGAATGGACAGCGAGAAGGTGCTGATTGCCAGCAGAACCGTCCAGTTCTTGAAGCTGCCGCGCTTTTCCGTGACCGCCAAAGAGTGAATCAAGGCGGTGCCCGCCAACCACGGCACAAAGGAGGAGTTCTCCACCGGGTCCCAGAACCACCAGCCGCCCCAACCCAGCTCGTAATAGGCCCACCAGCTACCTACGGCGATACCCAGGGTCAGAAACAGCCAGGCCGAGGTTGTCCAGGGGCGCGACCAGCGCGCCCAGCTGGCATCCAGACGGCCTGCCAGCAAAGCAGCAATCGCAAAGGCAAAGGCCACCGAGAAACCCACATAACCCATGTACAGCAAGGGCGGATGAACAATCAGGCCAATATCCTGCAAGAGCGTGTTCAGATCCAGACCTTCTGCCGGAATCGGGAACATGCGCTCAAAGGGGTTGGAGCTGATCAGCACAAACAGCAGGAAACCGGCCGTAATCAGACCCAGTACGCCCAGCACACGAGCCAGCATGGCCTCGGGCAAGGAGCGCGAGTAAACACTGACGGCAAAAGCCCAGCCCGTTTGCATGAACATCCACAGCAGCAGCGAGCCTTCATGCCCGCCCCACACCGCGGCAATGCGGTAGAACAAAGGCAGTTTGGTGCTGGAGTTCTGTGCCACATAGGCCACAGAAAAATCAAAGCTGACAAAAGACCAGGCCAGACACAGCAAGCTGAAGGTCACCAAACCGAATTGCCAGCGGGCCGCTGGACGGGCAAAGGCCATCCAGGCCAGATTGCCGCGCCAGGCCCCATACAAGGACACAATGCCTTGGGCCAGCGCCAGCACAAAGGTAAGAATCAGGGCAAAGTGCCCAAGCTCCGGGATCATGGCTGAGCTCCTTGTTTCGCACGCTCGGCCTGCTCCATGGCATGCATGGCCTCCGGTGGCATGTAGTTTTCATCGTGCTTGGCCAGCACTTCTTCCGCCACAAAATGCCCCTGTTCGTTCAAGCGCCCTTGGGCCACCACGCCTTTCCCTTCTTGAAACAGGTCCGGCAAAATTCCGGTGTAGCTGACAGGCACCTGGGCCGCGCCGTCCGTCACCACGAAGTTCACAGCCATACCTTGATTGCCACCACGACGGATGCTGTCCATCTGCACAATGCCACCGACTCGGAAAGTCCGGTTCTCGGGGCTTTGTCCCTGGCTGACTTCCGTGGGGGTAAAGAAGAACACCAGACTGCTTTGAAAAGCGTTCAAGATCAGGGCCGTCGCTGCCCCCAGCACGACCAGGGCGCCCAGAATCAGGGCCAGACGATTCTGTCGCTTAGTCATGACGACTATCCCCCAGGGCGCGCTCGTCACGTACCCGCTGCCAGGCCCGTGCCCGCCCTGCCCGGACGCTGAGCACTTCGCCCAGCATCAACACGGTACAGGCCAGCACCGAGCCCCACACATACACGGCATAGCCGCCCATAGCGAAAAAATCGCCCACACTCGACCAATGCATCATCAGCCCTCCGTCAAGTTGCGAACCCAGGCGGTATGCGCCTCACGTTCAAGAATCAAATTGCGCACCCGGTACAGTGCGATGGCAATGCTGTAGCACCACATGGCCAGACTCATCAGCAACATGCCCGTCAGCATGACGGTGGCCATGGACGGCGAGCTGGTCAGCGATACCGAAGCCCCCTGATGCAAGGTGTTCCACCATTGCACCGAGAAATAAATAACGGGTACATTCACCACCCCGACCAAGGCCAGGATGGAAGCGGCTTTATCGGCACGGCGCGGGTCATCGATGGCACCGCGCAATCCCATGAAACCCATGTACAGAAACAGCAGCAGCAACTCGGAAGTCAGACGAGCATCCCAGACCCACCAGGCGCCCCACATGGGTTTGCCCCACAAAGCCCCCGTGACTAAAGACAAGACCGTACAGATGGCTCCGGTCGGTGCCAGCGCGGCCGCCATCATGGCCGCCGTGCGGCTATTGAAAACCAGGCAGATCAAGGACCAGAAGCCCATGGCCAGATAGATCAGCATGGACATCCATGAGACCGGCACATGCAGAAAAATGATGCGGTAGCCCTCGCCTTGCTGGAAATCAGTTGGAGCCAGGAAAAAACCTACATACGCCCCAACTACGAACAGCAGCAGAGCCAGAGCGGATGCCCAAGGCACAATGCGTCCGGCCAGGAAGTAAAAATTCTGCGGGGCAGCGTAGCGATACAAAAAGTTCATGGAATTTACTCAAGAGCAAGGCGCAGCGCCGCCGCCGTAGCAGGTGGCGCGAAGAACAAAGCCAACAGTAAAAAAGCGGCCAGAACGGACAGATGCGCTTGCGCACCCAATCCGGCCTGAACCGCTTGCACCGCCCCCGCCCCGAAGACCAGCACGGGAACGTAAAAGGGCAAAATCAATAAAGCCAGCAAGACCCCGGCTGAGCGCAGACCCAGTACCAAGGCCGCACCAATCGCCCCCAGCAAGGTCAGAACGGGCAGGCCCAGCGCCAGAGACACCATCAGCACACCCAGGCTGGACGTAGGCAGACTGAATTGCAGCCCCAGAATCGGCGCCAGCAACAGCAAAGGCCCCCCTGTCAAAAAGGTATGCGCCAACACCTTGCCCAAGACCCAAAGGCTCAACGGCAAGTGCGAAAACAGCACCTGCTCCAACGCGCCGTCCTGCTCGTCCTGCTCAAACAGGCGGCTTAACGACAGCATGGTGGCCAGCAAGGCCGACACCCACAGCACACCGGGGGCCATCTTGGACAGCAAGGCCGCATCCGCCCCCACGCCCAAGGGGAACAGGCTGCACACCACCAGGAAGAAAACCAGAGGGATCAGAACGTCGCCGGGGCGACGCATCGCCAGGCGCCACTCGCGCTTCATCAAGGCTAAAAAGAGGCTCAACATGCCTGCCCCAGATCCAGATGCTGCACCTCCAAATCCCAGGGCAAGGTCTGGTGGCTGGTCAGAATGACAGCGCCCTGCTTGTGCAGATGCTGCGCAATCAACTCGCCCAGAAACTTCTGACCAGCGCTATCCAGCGCAGTCAGTTGCTCGTCCAGAATCCACAAGGGTCGGTTGCTCAGGGACAGGCGCACCAGAAACACGCGGCGGCGTTGTCCAGCCGACAACTGCCGTACAGGCACGCGACGGTAAGCCAGCAAACCGCCTGCCAGCAGCGCCTGATCACAGGCCTCCCGTTCCAGCGGCACACGATCCTGCATGAGCAGGCTGTCCAGATTCTCTTGCACCGACAAGCTGCCATTAAGCCCTGGCGCATGTCCGCCGTACACCAGTTGTCGTCGGTAATCGCTATCGTTGCTTTGCACGGGGCGGTCGCGCCAGATCAACTGACCTTCATCGGCCTGGGCGATATTGGCCAGGATGCGCAGCAAGCTGGTTTTGCCGCTGCCATTGGGCCCACTGACCAAACAGCATTGGCCAGCTTCAAGCCTTAGGCTCAGCTCGGAGAACACACGACGCTGGCCCCGTCTACAGGTCAGCGAAACAGCTTGAAGCACAGCAACCCCTTGTCAAGAAAGCAAACAGAGCGAAGCCGCCCATGAAAAAAGGCGGCTTGCTTAGCTCGCTAAGTAAAGACGAGCCCTCTTCAAGACAGGGGATGTTTTACTTAGTTCCACAATACCCACGAGAAACTCAAGCTTATTGATCTAGGCCAATCCGGGTTCGAGGCTACATTCTTGATAAGATGCTGCCTTAGTACTTTCTTTGAGCAATAAACCATGAGCACCCCAATCACCCTGACTCCCCAGCCCCTGAGCCCCGAGGCTTTTGCCCCTTATGGCTGGATGCTGGGCAAAGGTTTGGCCACGGCGCCTGCGACGGCAGCCTTCAGCAATGCCGCTACCGATTTCTGGCATGAACATGCGTTTGACACAGGTCCAAGCGGTCAGACCGAAGTGTTGTGGGTGAATTACCGGATTCAGGATCGCAACATCACGACGCTGGAAAACCACCTGCTGACACAACAGGCACTGATCCCGCTGACCGGTGAAGTGATCCATATCGTGGCCGAGAGCAAGCCAGAAGGCGGCCCGGACTTGTCCACCCTGAAAGCCTTCCGCATCCCTCAAGGGCAAGGTGTATGCATGCGTCCCGGTTGCTGGCATAGCAGCCGTGTTGCCGGGGGTGAAGTGGCCTGTTTGATGTTGACGCGTATCTCTACCACGGTAGATCTGGTCGCCCATTTGAACGAGGGCAAACCTGCTGTGGAAAGCGAGTTGCGTCCGCTGGAACAAAGTGTGGTGGTGGCGCTGTAAAGTGCCCGCAGCAGAGCGTGACTACCGCTCTGCCGGACACCCGTATTAAAACGTCGATGCCGCGCCGTATTTCAGCGCCAGCTCAATAAAGGCGCGCATCGCAGCAGATTGATATGCGCCTTTGCGCTGCATCAGAATGGCCCGCCGTTGCGGCGGTGCCGGGTCCAGACTCACCGCTACCAAATACTCGCTATTGCTGGCAATGGCAGCGGGCAACAAGGTCGCCAGACCTGTGCGCCGCACCACCTCAATGACCGCATTGAGCGAGTTGGACTCCATCGATACCTTCAAGTCCAGATCATGCTGACGACAATGACGTTCGATCTGTCCGCGCGTGGCGAACTCGGGGGTCAGCAAGACCAGAGATTCACGCGTCAAGGTATCCCTATCAATGCTGCGCCGCTCGGCCAAGGGGTGCGTACGGCTCATCACCAGGGCCAGCGTCTCCACCAATAAAGGCTGGAACTCCACTGCAGCCGAGGTAGGCTTTTCAAACGCAATACCAATATCCAGCTCGTCCTCGACCAGCTGCGTTTCCACGCGCTCCTGCAACATTTCCTGAATCACCAGACGCACATTGGGATAGCGCCGGTAGAAGGCCTCCACCAAAGGACCAATCAGGTAGGACGTAAAGGTCGGTGCCACCGCCACCCGCAAGGAGCCTCGACTCAGATCACTGACGTCGTGCAAGGCCCGCCGCCCTTCCTCCAGATCCTGCAAGGCTTGCCGGGCATAACGCAGATAGACCTCACCGGCATCGGTCAAACGCACCAGACGCCCGGTGCGGTCAAACAATTGCGCGCCCAAATGCTCCTCAAGCTGACGCACCTGTTGCGACAGGGCCGGCTGAGACACGTGCAAGGCACGCGCGGCGCGGGTAAAGCTTTGATACTGGGCAACCGCCAGAAAGTAATTAAGATGGCGCAAGAGCATAAGGGGCCTTCGTATAAGCAAAGCCAATGAAAAGCATCAGAAATCGGTATTTTACCTTATGACCTTGAAGAGTTAATCTTCTATCCAAGCCGAACTACAAGGACAAGGATGAAAGACATTATCGACGGTTTCCTGAAATTTCAACGGGAAGCCTACCCCAAGCGCGCCAAGCTCTTCAAAAATCTGGCTACACAACAAAACCCCCGCGCTTTGTTTATCTCTTGCTCCGATAGCCGTCTGGTCCCAGAGCTGGTGACACAACGTGAACCCGGCGATCTGTTCGTGATTCGTAACGCTGGCAACATCGTCCCGTCCTACGGTCCAGAACCCGGTGGGGTGACCGCCTCCGTGGAATACGCCGTGTCCGCCCTGCGTGTATCCGATGTCGTGATCTGCGGCCACTCCGACTGTGGCGCCATGACCGCCATTGCCTCCTGTCAGTGCCTGGATCACATGCCTGCTGTGGAGCACTGGCTGCGTTATGCCGACTCGGCACGTCTGGTCAATGAAGCCCGCACGCACGCCAGCGAGCAAGATCGCATTGCTTCCATGGTGCGGGAAAACGTGGTTGCCCAACTGGCCAATATCCAGACCCACCCTTCCGTGCGCCTGGCCATGTCCGAAGGCCGCTTGACGCTGCATGGTTGGGTCTACGACATTGAGTCTGGCACCATCGACGCCTATGACGGTGGCAGCATGAAGTTTGTGCCCTTGGCCGACAACCCCAATGTCTGTGTCGCCCCCCTGGTCCGCGGCTAAGCCCAATCAGGATTGAACCAAAACGCCATGCAACTGCATGGCGTTTTTTTTTTGCCCATTGCCCGCGTTTATCCTGACCGCACAATCCTGTGCCTGTCTGTGTCAGAAATAAACGCCTCCTGACTATGATGGTCCTGATCCGATGATCTTTTCATCCACCTGTTCCATCCGAGATGCTGATTGACCTTGAACGCCACGACACAAAAAGCAAAGGGCTGTTCAAAAGGTGCTGCTTGGGGAACGCCTTTTTAATGACTGCGCAATGAAAAAAACATGTCTTGCCTTGGCCTTGATGACCCTGCATGCCGGGACACAAGCCCAAGCGTTCTCCAATACCTACTTCATCGGCGACAGCCTGACTGACAGTGGACAGTTCGGCTCGCGCTTTACCACCAATCCTGGCCAGGTCTGGTCCCAGGTTCTGGCTCAAAAGCTGGAAACCGACGCCTCACCTAGCAGCCAGGGCGGCAGCAACTATGCTGTCGGTGGTGCTCGCGTGGCCGTCGATGAGCTGCTGGACCCCAGCAGCCCTCCCGGCCCCACCAATCCACCTTTGCCCGCCATGACAACCCAGACCAACCAACTGCTGGCCATGAGCAACGGGCGTTTGGACGGGCAGGCCCTGTACACCGTTTGGGGTGGCGCGAATGACTTGTTTGCCGCCGTAAAAGATCCGTTCAATATGTCTCAGATCGTGGCTGATTCCGTCGGCAATCAAGCTGCCCTTGTCAACGCGCTATCGCAAGCAGGCGCGCGCTATATTCTGGTCCCCAACATCCCTGACCTGGGCATGACTCCGGAGTTCTCCGGCTCACCGATCAGCGCAGGTATCGCCACCTTGCTCAGTGACAGCTACAACCAGGCTTTCACCCAGCAACTGGCAACAAGCTCAGCCAACATCATTCCTTTGAATGTCTCGGCGCTCTTGCATGAAGTGGCCGCAGATCCCCAAGCCTATGGCTTTAGCAACGTCAACACTGCCGCCTGCGGCAGTGTTTCCTCCCGCCTGTGCACCCCCGCCGATCTGGTCGCAGCCGGAGCAGATCAACACTATCTGTTTGCCGACGGCGTACACCCCAGTTCAGGCGGCCATAGAACGATTGCTGACTATGCCCATGCTGTCCTGAGCGCTCCCAGTCAGGTAGCCGTACTGGCCTCCTCCGCCAATACCGCCGGGCAAATGCAAATGCAGCATATTGATCGTCGCCTGCACACTGTCAGCTCGTCCGGGAACCCAGGTTTGTCCGTCTGGTTCCAGGGGGAAGCCATCAGCCGCAATGGCAGCAGCTCGAACTCGCGTCTGGACGGTACCCAGGCGGGATGGAAGCTCGGTGTGGACAAGCGCATGAACGACTGGACGGCAGGTGCTTACCTGTCCTACGAGGACCTGGATGGCAAAACCGCCAACAACGGCAGTTACAGCCAAAAACGTCAGTCAGCCGGCCTGTACGGACGTTGGCAAGCCAGCAATCTATGGTTCAACGCCCAGCTGTTCTACAGCGATCTGGACAATAAAACCCGCCGCCACCTGCGTCTTGGTGCCGCCACACGCGAGCACCAGGCCAAAGCGGGCGGCAGCCAATACGGTGGCAAGATAAGTACAGGCTACGACTGGCAGGTCGGTACTGTCACCCATGGTCCGCTGTTGAGCTTGAGTCTGCAGAAAGCCAAGATCAAATCCCTGTCCGAGGACGGGCAGGGTCTGTCCACCTCCATGGGCTTCGACGCCCAGGATCAGACCTCTGTACAAAGTGGCCTGGGCTATCAAATCAATGTGGCGCTCAGCAATCAATGGGCTGTGTATGCCTCTGCAGAGTGGCTGCACGAGTTCAAGAAACCAGCAAAGCAACTGGGCGCGCACCTGCAGGATGGCGTCTACAACAATCGCCAGTTTTATCTGCCTACCGACCAAAAGCGAGTGCGTGACACAGGTCTGCTAGAATTGGGAACCGTGGGCCAGTTAAGCAATAACTGGACGCTGGGGGCCGGTATCAGCGCCCAAGTAGGCAAAGGCACCAACGCACAAACGGCCGTGCATCTGAATACGGCTTACCGCTTCTAAGCCTGCTTGCAGTAAAAACCAATGCGGCATCCTGGCCTGGCCCGGATGCCGCAATTTCAATCTGCTTTATGTACCGAACTGCTAATCAGCCCAATAAGGAATCCAGTGTCTGATTCAGCGTTTCCAAAGGAGTACCAACCGCCGGTAGCTTTGTCACTTTTCGACCATCCACAAACAGCAAGGTCGGATAGGATTGCGCGCCCAAAGCCCGTGCCAGGGCAAAATCAGCCAAGGCTTGTTCCCGGCCTGAACCGTCAGTTAAATGGCGTCGCACAGCCTCTACATCCAGGCCATTGGCAGCAGCAATTCCCAGGCAGACCTCCTGATCAGACAAGCTGCGTCCGTTCAAGTAGAAAGCCTGCTGCAATTCGTGCACCCAATGAATGGCCTGCTCCGGATCTTGCGCTCGCAGCACCGCCAAGGCTGTCGCCGCATCCAAAGAGTCCATAACCGTGGTCCCTTCCTCGGCCAAGGCTTTATAAGCAGCCCCAAACGTCACCCCCGTCATTTGCGCGATGCGCTCGTTGGATTCGGAAATATAAGGGTAGCGGGACATGGGCGCAGCCCGGTCACCCACGAACAAGCCACCCGAGACAGCGGTAAAAGGAATGCGATGCTTGTTGGCCGCCTCGAACTCGACCATGCGTTCGGCAAAACCCCAGCACCAACCGCAATACACATCCTGCACATACACAATCGAACGAGCGGGTAAATTGAATGTGTTCATGACATTCCTTCAAAATGGTGCGGCTTCCCGGATTGGGAGAGAAAAGGCAGTCCTGGCTCTATCCTCCAGACATGAAGCGATACAGAGGATGAAAAGCCGAGGACTCCACTTTATTGAATAAACGTCAGGAAATAAACTTCATTTCCTGCTGGGTGGCCATCTCTCGCGGCTCGGTATTTCAAGCGACCTGCAGCAGTACAGACCTCACCGCGCTGAAGCTTGTAAATCACGACCCCACAACCGTGAGACAAGCCCAGGCTTCTGAGCCCAAACCCGCTCCTGTGATGGAATCACACGACCTTCATCGCTTCCTTGAGAAGCCCAGCCGACTTTACCTTCCCGGCACAATGCTTTTATAGTGTGGCTTCGATTCATTTCCCGTGAGGTATTCGTCCAATGCGCCACTAATGCCGCCGTCCCCTAGACGGCCAGTCTCCACCAGCCCCCACAACGCAGGGGGAGTTCTTGGCATTAATGGAAGCATCACGTATGACGAATCCTTATCTGACGCTGGAAGGCGTGTCCTATACCTTGCCGCAGGGCAAGACTCTGTTTTCCCAACTGAACGAAACCTTCGACTCGCGGCGCACCGGCCTGGTCGGACGTAATGGCGTGGGCAAAACCATTCTGGCTCAAATCCTGGCCGGGCAACTCCAGCCCAGCAGTGGCCGTTGCCTGCGCTCCGGCAAAGTCCATTATCTGGCACAGCAAGTGGCGTCTGTCAGCGGCCTGCGCGTCGCTGATCTGGCGGGTGTCGGGCCAACGCTGGACGCACTTACCCGGATTGAAGCCGGCAGTAGCGCCATGGAAGACTTCAATCTGATCGAAGACCGTTGGGATATTCGGCAGCAATTACAGGAAGCGCTGGAGCGCAATGGCTTGGGTCATCTGACTGCCGGGACACCTGCCGAAACATTAAGCGGCGGCCAGGCCATGCGGCTGTCGCTGATCAATGCCTTGCTGTCTCAGGCCGATTTCCTGATTCTGGATGAACCCAGCAACCACCTGGATCGCGACAACCGGCTTGCCCTGATTGAGCAGTTACGACACTGGCCCCACGGCCTGCTGGTCATCAGCCATGACCGCCAACTGCTGGACACGATGGAGCGCATTGTGGAGCTGTCTTCCCTGGGGCTGCGTAGCTATGGCGGTAATTACAGCCACTACGCCGAGCAGAAAGCCCTGGAGCAGCAAAACGCCCTGGACCAGCTGGAGCACCGCAAACTGGAACGTCAGCGTGCAGAAAGCACCATGCAAGAGCAACGCCAACGGCAAGAGCGTAGACAGGCACGCGGGAATCAACAGGGCAAGCAAGCCAATCAGGCCAAGATTCTGCTGGACAGGCAAAAGGGTCGCAGTGAAGCCACCACCGGCAAACTGCGTCAGCAACACGTGACGGCCCAAAAGCAGTTGGCACAACGCGTACAGGAGGCAGCCGAGTTGATCGAGCAGGACACCGCTATCAATCTTCACGCCCTGCCCTTGATGCCGCTGACCCGCCAGCGCGTTGTGGAACTGGATGAGGTGAAGCTCCCCTATGTTCCGGCCAACCAAGCCCCGGTCACACTGCTGTTAAGCGGCCAGCAACGAGTAGGAGTCATAGGTCCGAACGGCTGCGGCAAATCCACGCTGCTCAAGGTCATTGCAGGCCAATTGGAGCCCCTTGCTGGCCACTGCATAGTAATGCCACAACATGTTTATCTGGATCAGGGCTTGGCCGATCTGGATCCACAGCAAACCGTGCTGGAACAGATACAGGCCGTCAACCGCAAAAGCAGCGAGGGCGACTTGCGCATGCGTCTGGCGCAACTGGGACTGGATGCCCAAAAAGTCACCGGCCCCAGCGGTGCCTTGAGCGGTGGCGAACGCCTGAAAGCCGCCCTGGCCTGCGTGCTGTACGCTGATCCTCCGCCACAACTGCTGCTTCTGGATGAACCCAGCAACCATTTGGATCTGCCTTCAACCTTGGCCCTGGAAACCATGTTGAGCAGCTACCAAGGCACGCTGATGGTGGTGTCGCATGACGATGCTTTCATGAACAATCTTGGGCTGACGGAACGGCTGGAATTTAGCGAAGAAGGCTGGAGATTGCTACCTTGGTAGCGGCGCAAAACATAAGTGGCGCTCCCCCGCTATCTGAACGACAACCACTGATAGCGGTGGGTCCGAGGGCCAAATTCAGGGCGCACTTTTACAAAACCTGCTTAATGTTCCCAAGTAGTGCCTGCGCCAAACACTCTGCTTCCTCGCCCCTTGTGTCCAAGCGATCAAACACCTCACCGATATACGCCAGACGCGCATATTCCAAAGTCTTGGCCAACTCCGCAGGCAGGCTGGGAATAGCCCACTCAGCCGCCTGTTCCTTAGTCACAAAGTCCCCATGAACACCTGTTCGCCACATGCGTGCCAAAGTCAGCAGAACATTGCGCTCGTCTCCACGCAGCCCTTCATACAAGGGCTCTACACCATCCCGCATCGCCTGGCGTATATGCTCAATCGGCGTGGCAGGCACATCGGCCAGCACGTCTCTTCCCCATAACAACTGCGCCTGCTGACTAGCCTGAGCCAACAGCAAGGTGTATTCCGGGTCAGCAGCGGCGTCGGACAAGTAGCCCTCCTTGAAGGCATCACGCAGCCATTCGCCGTAGATAAACTCCACCTTGGCCGGATGCTCATTGCATTGAAGATCAGCCAGACGACACACCACCAGCTCGATGCAACGCGGACCACCGGGCGTAGCCGGATGAGGGGCTGAAATAGACAATAAAGCCGCAATCAGATCCTGACGCTGTTCATCTGACAAAGGAGCATCAACGACCGCCAATATATCCAGATCACTTTGTGGTCGCAGTCCTCCTGCCACAGCCGAGCCGTGCAGATAGAGAGCTTGCAAATCAAGATTCAGGATTTCTTGTACAAGCGCCAAGGCAGCTTGCAACTGGCCGTTTGGATTTTCAGGATCCAGCATTCAACAAGGTCTCTTCAAAAGCAGTATTAGCGACACAAAACAAGCATAAGGACTGGCAGGGCTGCTTTCCTCAATGCAGCCCCGAGGCCCTAAACGCTTAACGTGTCGCTGGACAGGGGATTGAATACAGCTTGGTCAAGCAACGGTAAGAGAATCAAGCGATTGCTTGAATGCCTTTCTTCTCGACCACCGTCAACAGGCGCAAAGCGGGGCCACCCGGTTTTTTGACTCCACGCTCCCAGTCGGAAACCAGGTTTTTACTGACATTCAAATAGAGTGCAAACACAGGCTGCGAAAGATGCTCACGTTCACGCAAAGCACGGATACGCTCAGGCGGCATAGGCAGGACTGGCGTTAAACAAGACTCATCAAACTCACGCATGGTCTGTTTGTCGATAGCGCCAACTTCTTGCAAGGCCTGCATCGTTTCATGGATTGCGGCGTAAGCTTCACTTCGATATTTTTTTGTCATTATCATGTACCTCCGTAAATTGCCCCATGCTGATCAGCTGGGCCAAATGGGCTTCTGACAAACCCAACACATAAGCGGCAGCCTTCTTGAACGCCGCTTCTTCATCCGCATCAATATTGGCGCGATCACTTTTAGCAAAACCATATACAAAGAAAGCACGCTCGTTTGTACGGTAGAGAATAATGGTCCGAAACCCACCCGCCTTGCCCTGACCACTACGGGCCACACGCTGCTTGACCAAGCCCCCGCCTAGATCTGCATCGACAAGCCCACGCTCGGCTCGTGTTATCGCATCCAAAAGCGCCAGATCCGCAATGCCCTGTTTGCGGGCGAACCGCTCGAACCATGCATTTTTGAAAACCCTCACCACAGCCTCAAGCGTAATTTATAACACTAAGTGTTATAGATAATAGCAGAAAAATGGCAGGTGCCTGATATCAGGCACCTGCCACATCCACAACACTTGCAAGAAGCTTAGACGTTGAACAGGAAGTTCAGCACGTCACCATCTTTCACGACATATTCCTTACCTTCAGCGCGCATCTTGCCGGCTTCCTTGGCGCCTTGCTCACCTTTGCAGGCCACAAAGTCATCAAAAGCGATGGTCTGTGCACGGATGAAGCCGCGCTCGAAGTCGGTGTGGATCACGCCAGCGGCTTGAGGGGCGGTGTCGCCCACGCGGATGGTCCAGGCACGGACTTCTTTGACGCCTGCGGTGAAGTAGGTTTGCAGGCCCAGCAGGCTGTAGGCGGCGCGGATAACGCGGTTCAGGCCTGGCTCTTCCATGCCCAGATCGGACAAGAACTCAATCTTGTCAGCGTCGTCCAGTTCAGCGATTTCAGCTTCTACGGCAGCACATACAGCCACAACAGGAGCGCCATCAGCGGCAGCATAGTTCTGCACGGCTTCCAGGTGTGGGTTGTTGGTAAAGCCATCTTCTTTCACGTTGGCCACGTACATGGTGGGCTTGGCGGTGATGAAGCCGTAGGATTTGATCTGGTGCAGCTCGTCCTCGTCCAGCTTCAGCGAACGCACGGACTTGCCTTCGCCCAGGGCTTTTTCAATACGCTCCAGCAAGGCCACCAGTTTGGCAGCATCTTTATCGCCGGAGCGAGCCAGCTTCTGATTGCGGTGCACGGCTTTTTCAACCACGCCCAGGTCAGCCAGAGCCAATTCAGTGTTGATGATTTCGATGTCAGCCAGGGGGTCCACTTTACCGGCAACGTGAATCACGTTGTCATCGGCAAAACAGCGCACCACGTGCACGGTGGCGTCGGTTTCACGGATGTTGGCCAGGAACTGGTTACCCAGGCCTTCGCCTTTGGAAGCACCCGCGACCAGACCGGCGATGTCTACAAATTCCACCACGGCAGGCAAAATGCGCTCGGGGTTCACGATCTTGGCCAGATCTTGCAAACGCTGGTCAGGAACTTCGACCACACCGACGTTCGGTTCGATGGTGCAGAAGGGGTAGTTTTCAGCCGCAATGCCGGCTTTGGTCAGAGCGTTGAACAGAGTGGATTTACCAACGTTGGGCAAGCCAACGATGCCGCATTGCAGTGCCATGAGTATCCTGAAAATCAAAGAGTTATATAAACGATGCGCTATTGTAGCGCCCTTGGGCGCTACAAAGCCCGCAGACGGGTCAGAACAGTCGTGCCGGGGACACAGGCTAGCGCCTTGAAATGCGGGCTTGCCTAGACAGGAATGCCGTCAAACAGCTTGAGCAGGCCAATAATCAGCAAGACCGGGCCACCATTGAAGATGGCATGCAGCACGATCGAGGCACCCATGCCTCGACGCACTCGCAGCCAGGCCAGCACCAGCCCTGTCAGACATTGGGGCAGCACCAGCATGGGCAGCAAATACCAGCTCATGCTGTTTAGCTGAAAGTTATACAAATGCAGCGCACCAAAGGCCAGCGTTGCACCATAAAACACCCAGGGAAAGAAACGCCAATAGCGTCGCATGGTTGAAAAGCGCCACGCCCTTCCCTGCAAGGCGCCCACCAGTTTGCGCCACCAGCTGCTGCCTGCAGGTAAAGCCTCGCGTGGCATGCCGGTATAACGGCTTATCCAGATAGCCAGGCACAAGACCAGCAAGCCTTGTATCAACCACCAGCCTGGTCCCTGAAACATCAGGAACACCGCCAGCGGAACAACCGTCAGCCATTGTGACGGCCGTCTCAGCACGAAACGAAAGACCAGCTCTTCCACAATGGGTGCCCAGATAATAGCTTGCACCCAGGGAATACGAGTCGGGTCCAGACGATGCTGCGCACCACCCACACCCGCTACCGAGACTGCGATCGGGCCCAGTACCAGCGCATTAATCAGCCAAAGCATGCCCGCCCATTGCAGCAGACGCTTCCAGGGCAAGGGAGCAAACCAGTCCAGATACCAGCCATCACCCTGGACTCTGCCAGGCAAACGCCGGGCGCTGCGAGGGTGACGCAGAAAATAAAAGAAGTCTTTAAGCTCGTCCCGGAAACGCATCTGGCTGCTTGGCGCTGGCTTCATGTATCAAGCCTTCTGGGGCGCGTAAAGCTGGCGGGTCGCCTGCTCAAAGTCGCCACGCAGCAAAGCAGGCATCATGACGCGGCAACGGTTCATGCCATCCTCGATCTCGCGCAGCTCTTCATTGCGAGGGGTATGCAGCACAAAGTTCACCACTTGCTGGGCCAGGCCCAAGGTGCGAGGGTGACCAATGCCCAGGCGCAAGCGCCAGAAATCCGGTGTCCCAAAGGCGGACTGGATGTCGCGCAGGCCGTTATGCCCAGCGTGTCCCCCCCCTTTTTTCATCTTCACCTGACCGGGCAGCAAATCCAGTTCGTCATGCAGGACCAGCACCTGTTCGGGCTTGAGCTTGTAGAAACGCATCAAGGCACCGGCGGCTTGCCCGGACTTGTTCATGAAGGTAATGGGTTTGGCGATGATGACGTTTTCACCTTCGAAACGCGCCTTGGCCACCCAGGAGAAAAAGGACTTTTCCAGGTTGAACGTTGCATGCAGATCATCGGCCAACTGGTCTGCCAACCAAAAGCCCGCGTTGTGGCGGGTGGTTTCGTACTCAGGGCCAGGATTCCCCAGGCCAACAATCAAACGGATAGGCTCAGACATGAATGTTTTCGCAGAAAGCGCCTGCTCCGGCAAAGGCGCAGGCACAAATAACAAACCCCCGCCAGCATACGCTGACAGGGGTTGATTCGCCAAGCTGCAAGCCGACCGAAGCCGGCTGGCAATCTTGATTACTCGGCGCTTTCTTCTGTTGCTTCCGAAGCAGCAGCACCACCGCCAACTGGCAAAGCAGCAGCCAGCAGAGGGTTGGTGTCGTTGCCAGCGTAAGTCACGCCACGTGGCAGCTTAATGCTGTCCAGGTGCACGTTGGCGTTGGCAGTCATGCCGCTCAGGTCCACAGTGATGGACGCAGGCAGGTTGGCTGGCAAGCAGGTGATTTCCAGCTCGGTCAGGATGTGGCTGATAACTTGGCTGCTCAGCTTGACGGCTGGGGACACATCGCCACCTTCAAAGTTCAGAGGAACTTTGGTGGTGATGGCTTGCGAAGCCAGAACGCGTTGGAAGTCAACGTGCAGAACTTGCTGCTTGTAGGGGTGCCACTGAACCGAGCGCAACAGCACTTTTTCAGCTTTACCGTCCAGTTCCATCGTCAGGATGGAAGCGTGGAAGGCTTCTTTGCGCAGGTTGTGGTAAGTCTCGTTATGATCCAGAGAGATCACGACGGGCTGTTCTTCGCCACCGTAAACAATAGCAGGAACTCGGCCAGCGTGACGCAGGCGGCGGCTCGCACTCGTACCTTGTACATCACGCGACGTAGCGGTGAATTTCATGGAAAACTCCAATTTGCAGGGTCATGGACCACTGCGAAAAAACGGTAGTTGCCTACCTAGTTGACGTGCGCCGCGACCAGCGCACGCTAAAAAACTTAGTCAGTGAACAAGGAGCTGACGGACTCGGCGTTCGAGATACGCAAGATGGTCTCGCCCAAAAGCGCTGCACAGGACAGCTGGCGAATCTTGCTGCACTCGCGGGCCTTGGCGGACAAAGGAATGGTGTCCGTGACAACCAGCTCGTTCAACTGGGAATGCGTAATACGTTCAATGGCCTCGCCCGAGAGCACAGGGTGGGTACAGTAGGCGTAAACCGCCTTGGCACCGCGCTCTTTCAGAGCTTCAGCCGCCTTGCACAGCGTACCGGCCGTATCCACCATGTCGTCCATCAGGATGCAGGTGCGTCCGTTGACGTCACCAATGATGTTCATGACTTCGGATACGTTGGCACGTGGGCGACGCTTGTCGATAATGGCCAGATCCACTTCCAGTTGCTTGGCCAATGCACGTGCGCGCACCACACCGCCGATGTCAGGCGAGACAACCACCATGTCCTGGTAGTTACAGCGCCAGATATCACCCAGCAAAATGGGGGAAGCGTAGATATTGTCGACAGGGATATCGAAGAAACCCTGGATTTGGTCAGCGTGCAGATCCATCATCATGACGCGATCAACACCAACCACTTGCAGCATATTGGCCACGACCTTGGCAGAGATCGACACACGCGCCGAACGGGGGCGTCGATCCTGACGGGCATAACCGAAATAAGGGATGGCAGCGGTGATGCGACCGGCCGAAGCGCGGCGCAAGGCATCGACCATCACCATGATTTCCATCAGATTGTCGTTGGTGGGAGCGCAGGTGGGCTGCAGAACGAAAACATCGCGACCGCGTACGTTTTCATTGATTTCAACCATGGCCTCCCCGTCGGAGAAGCGACCCACCGTCATCTTCCCCAGCGACATATCAAG
The DNA here is from genome assembly GCF_031844565.1 of Alcaligenes sp. AB3. NCBI lineage: Bacteria > Pseudomonadati > Pseudomonadota > Betaproteobacteria > Burkholderiales > Alcaligenaceae > Alcaligenes > Alcaligenes sp. AB3. The sequence continues at coordinate 279,881 of NZ_JAUZVM010000002.1, read as the reverse complement.
GTGGTTGACGACATCGACAGCAAGGCGAGGATTAGCCGTGCCGGTGAAGATCATGAATCGGTCTTGTGCCATGATGGGAGATAGATTTTGATGCAGGAAAAGCAAAGCTGTTGATCGGGACCTCGTTAAGGTAACGACTCAACAGCTTTACATTATCGCAGGCTAGGCCTGAAAGGTGGCTGGGGAAGAAGGATTCGAACCTTCGCATGCTGGAATCAAAATCCAGTGCCTTAACCAGCTTGGCGATTCCCCAAATACTTACTTAATCCAGTAGCGTAGCGGATGATCTTGCAATCCAGAACAAACCCAAGTTTGTTCGACCAGCAATTTACCACTATTTGATTCTTCGCTACCAGAAAAATCTATTTTACTGCTATTTCGGTCAATTTCAAACTGACCTGTCTTGGCACTTTGCTTGTCTCTGCACTCAACAAACAAGCAAGAACCTGAGCCTGTCATTCTAGCATTTAATTTTAAACTTTGCAAACCCTGTTTCAAAACTTTTAAATCAGGATAAAGATTAAATGCTACTGATTCCAGGTTGTTTCTGCCAAAGTAAGGATTGTTGTCCTTGGCTTGCCAGAATTTTTCTTGCCAATCAGTAAAGAACGTTATTTTGATGGGTTTCTCATCGCGTGTCAAGCATTCGGAGCTAAATATTTTCCCTGTGGATATAAATTGCGGTGGACGGATGATGATGTAGTCCCGGGGCGGCATCTGAATGGCTTGCAGTTGTTCCCCGACCCCTTCTGCGAACGCCGCCTGCCCGAATACAAAAACCGGCACATCGGCGCCCAGGGGCAAGCCAATATCCATCAGGGCCTGACGGTTCAGGCCCAGGTTCCACAAACGGTTCAAGGCAATCAAGGTGGTGGCCGCATCGCTGGAGCCACCGCCCATCCCCGCTCCCGAAGGAATGTTCTTGATACAAGAGATATCCACGCCTTGCCGGGTGCCCGTCGCTTGTTGCAGGGCACGAGCGGCTTTGATCACCAGATCCTGTTCAGGCTCCACATCGCTCAAAGTACTGTGTACCCGACGGATCCGTCCGTCGCTACGTGGAACGAAGCTCAGGTAGTCATTTAGATCCACAAAGCGGAAGGCGGTTTGCAGAAAATGGTAGCCGTCTTCACGACGACCCGTGACGTGTAAAAACAGATTGATCTTGGCCGGAGCCGGGACGTTGTAGAGCGCCATTACACAAACCTGCTCGGGCTTTACTGGTCCACAACCAAGCGCACGCTGATGGAGCGGTTGGCTTCATGACGATTCAATTGCAGCAGGCGCGGACCTTGTTCGTCATAACGCGACAGCGTGACACGCCAGCCGGACTGCTCGAAACCGCTCAGTTTTTGCTGATCGTCCCTGCGTTCACTTTGAACGGGGGCACTGCCCGTGCGGCCATGCAGCCAGTCACGCAAGCCCGCCACAGGAACAGGGCTGCCCAGGACCTTCTCAACCAGCGCATCCGGATGGGTCGCTACTTCCTGACTGCCATCCGTGCGCTCCAGCAGGGCCTGACCTGGCAGCACCCAGACGCGTGCCAAGGTATTGCCCAAAGGATTGCTCAGGTCCAGCATCAGTTTGCGACCATCATCACGCCAGGAAAAGCCCCCCTGCACCGCTTCAACCTGCGAACTGGAGTGAGTCACACTCAGCGCAAAGCGGCCGGAACGAGACAAAGAACTCGCTGCCTGGGTCGCCTCGGTGGCACTGCCTGTTTCAGGTTTGGGAGGGGTCGCACAAGCGCTTAACAAAGCAATCAGAGCCAAGGCCCCTGCTCGGGTCCAGACCCGCTGTTTCAAGATACTCACGGCAGCGGTACTCCCAGACGCTTGATGGTTTCTTTCAAAGTTCGGTTTTCAGCATCTTTGCTCAGGCCGGCCCGAAATACCAGCATGGCATCATCGCGACGGCCTTTTACCCAAAGCACCTCGCCCAAATGGGCGGCAACATCCGCTTCAGGCAGGCGCTCATAGGAACGTTGCAAATACTCCAGCGCAGCTTGCAGATCGCCTACACGGAACAAATACCAGCCTACGCTATCCAGAATATAAGGATTGTCTGGCTCCAGCTCCATGGCGCGTTCCAGCAAATCCTGAGCCTCGTCCATACGGCGATTCTGATCCGCATAGGTGTAGCCCAAGGCGTTATACGCATTGGCATGATCCGGGCGCAGTTCGATCACACGACGCATCAAGGTTTCAAACTTGTCATGCTTGGCGCGTTGCTCGTACAGCATGGCCAGGTTGTACTTGATCTCGGCACTGTCGGGCAACTCACGATCAGCGCGCTCCAGCACTTCCAGGGCCTGGTCGGTACGACCGCTATCCTGATAGATAGAGGAGTACGTCAAGGCCACGACAACCTGCTCACTCATGTCGCGTGGACGGGAGTTCTCCAGGGTATGACGTGCTTGTGGGAGATTGCCCTGGCGGGCCTGCAGCACGGCTTTATGAATCTGGGCCTGGAAACGCAGGGCAGGCTCTTCAATCAAGTCCAGCTGGCGAATAGCTTCGTTCATGTCGCCCTGCGCTTCGGCGATTTGCACCAAAGACAAGCGGGCTTCAGAAATACTGGCCAAGGCGGTGTTGACCGCATCATTCAGGGACTGACGGCGCTGCTGCTGAACCGCAATATATTGCTCCAGCAGTTTGCGGGCCTGATCAAACTCCTTGGCGCGAATATGGATTTCAGCCTGGGTATACAGCAGATCAAAATCCTCGGGATTCGCTCGCTGCAAGGCGCCGACAATAGCCTGGGCCTCATCAAACTGCTGACGTTCCACCAGGCGGTTGGCCAGCAACAGTTGCAGCTTGCGACTGTCCGGGTTGTCTCGTACAAACGCGCGGGCACTTTGCAAGGCAGCCGAAGGATCAACCTTGATGCCGTATTCCAGCACGCGTTGTGCGGCGGCTTCGGAATGCGGATCCAGTTTCAGGGCTTCGCGCGCTTCGCGCTCGGCCCGGTTAATGTCCCCGGCGCTCCAGGCCGTGTCAGCCAAAGCCAAGCGAGCAATAGGCAAGGAACGCACGGGCTGCTGCAAAGCCTTGTCCAGCACTTCCAATGCCAACCGCCGATCCACCATTTTGCTGACCATGCTCATGGCCTGCACCACGGCCTGCTCTTTATCCTGGGCGCGAGAGATACGCAGCCACAAGGCATCGGCCAAGCCTTCGGTCTGACCGCTGGAGGCTTCCAGAGCCAAAGCGGTCGCCTTGGCTTCAGGATCATTGGGGGCCAGCAAGGCCCATTCTTTGGCGGCACGCAAGGCACGACCTAAATCACGGTCGGCCATCGCATATTGAAAGGCATTTTGAGCCAGCCGAGGATCGCTGGTGTCACGCGCCAAAGACAGAAAGGTCTGACTGGCAACATCATATTCACCACGCGTTGCGGCGATTTCAGCAACCAGAATACGATACAGAATATCCGGGGTCAGACCGACCAGAGGCAATTGCCCACTACGCAAACGGATGGTGTCTGCAGGCGGCTCCGCCTTGAGTATGGGAAGAGATGGTTGTGCTTGCACCGAAACCGCTGCAAGCAACGACATCAGGCCCAGCTTTAGTGCTAAGGTCAGAGCATTCATCCAGAAAAACCCGTGCCCTGATACGCGCGACAAAACGCCCGATGGCACAATAAAGGAATCAGATTTGTTGATGGTATCACCCCCCCATGCCTGAACTGCCAGAAGTTGAAACAACTCGTCGCGGAATTGCGACGGTTATCCAGGGAAAAAATGTCCGACAATTCCTGGTTCACGAGCCCCGTTTGCGCTGGCCCGTGCCTGCCTCCTTGCCGCAATGGATTGAAGGCCAGGCCGTCCAGAATTGCACGCGTCGAGGCAAATACTTGTTGTTGCATTTTGAACAAGGTGTCCAGATCATCCATTTAGGAATGTCCGGCTCCTTGCGTCGTGTGGATCTGGATGAAGAACGCCGCAAGCATGATCATGCGGAATGGATCTTTGATGAGGCCCGCTTCCTGCTGCACGACCCACGACGATTTGGTGCGATATTATGGCACGCCCATAAGGACGGCCCTCTGGAAAACCACCTTTTGCTACGTACTTTAGGTGTAGAGCCTTTCGATCCCTTGTTCACCCCCGAGTATCTGCACCGACACCTGCAAGGGCGGCGCGTCGCCATCAAACAGGCCCTGCTGGGCGGCAAGATTGTGGTGGGAGTCGGCAATATCTACGCTTCCGAATCCTTGTTCCTGGCCGGTATTCACCCCGAACTGCCCGCCGGTGAAGTTTCCTTGCATCGCTGCGAAAAACTGCACTCGGCCATCCTGAGCACCTTGCAATCCGCCCTGGACTCCGGGGGCAGCACCTTGCGCGATTACGTCAATGCCAGTGGTGAACCGGGCGCGTACTTCGACATTCACGCCAATGTGTATGAGCGTGCCGGCAAACCCTGCCCACGCTGTCAACAGCCTATCAAACGAATCGTCCAAGGCCAGCGCGCGACCTATTACTGCTCGCGCTGCCAGCGCCGCTAAGCCCCCGCCCCCTTCTTTTTGACAGCGTCTGATGCCGATTCCGGCAGGCAGACGCTCGTCTGCCTTTCTTCAATTGAACCCACCCTATTCAGGTATTCACCTATATCTAACTGATTCACCATAAACTAATCTGACACCATCCCTATCGACTGTGGAGTCATTTTCATGAGCAAGTCCTTCGCCTCGCATAACGACCTGGAAGACAAAATCGTTGCCTTTGAGAAACTGTCCGAGAACGCCTACGCCTACACGGCGGAGGGTGATCCCAACACGGGCATCATCATTGGTGACGAGGCCATTATGGTGATCGACACCCAGGCCACACCTGTCATGGCTGAAGACGTTATTCGTCGCATCCGCGAAGTCAGCGACAAACCCATCAAATATGTGCTGCTGTCGCACTACCACGCTGTACGCGTGCTGGGCGCCTCGGCCTACGATGCCCAGGAAATCCTGGCCAGCCGCGACACTTACGACCTGATCGTGGAGCGTGGCGAGCAAGACAAGGCCAGCGAAATCGGTCGGTTCCCCCGCCTGTTCCGCAACGCCGAGTCCATTCCTCCCGGCCTGACCTGGCCCACCATGACCTTTGAGGGTCACATGACCGTGGACCTGGGCAATCTGGAAGTGCACCTGATGCAAGTGGGTCGTGGCCACACCAAGGGCGACACCATTGCCTGGCTGCCCAAGCAGAAAATCCTGTTCGCCGGTGACCTGGTTGAATACCAATCCACCCCGTACGCAGGCGACTGCTACTTCCGCGAATGGCCCCGCACATTGGACCGTCTGGGTGACTTCAAAGCCGAACAAATGGTTCCTGGCCGTGGCCCGGCACTGAAGAACGCCACCGAAGTGCGTCAGGCGCTGGCCGGCACACGCGCGTTCTTGACAGACCTGTACTCCAGCGTGCAGCAAGGTGCAGCAGCCGGTAAAGATCTGAAGACCATTTACCGCGAAACCTACGATTTCATGAAGCCTCGCTACGCAGACTGGGTCATTTTTGATCACTGCATGCCCTTTGACGTATCCCGTGCCTACGACGAAGTCAACGGCCACGAAGACCCACGCATCTGGACCGCCGAGCGCGATCTGGAAATGTGGAAACAGCTCGAAGGTCAGTAAGACGCAAGGCCAGGGAGAAAGAAGATGGGAGACATTAATTACCAGACCCTGGAGCTGACGCAAGCGCCCCCACCGGCTACCCATGCCCGCCACCCTGTTGTGGTGGTGGGTGCCGGCCCGGTGGGGCTGACCATGGCCCTGGATCTGGCGGCCAAAGGCCACCGGGTCGTGATTCTGGATGACGACACTACGCTGTCCAAAGGATCGCGGGCCATTTGCTTTGCCAAACGCACCCTGGATATCTGGGACCGATTGGGCGTGGGCTCGCGCATGATGGACAAGGGCGTGTCCTGGAATGTGGGCAAGGTTTTTTTCCGCAACCAGGAAGTCTGGAGCTTCAATTTGCGGCCCGAAGAAGGCCACCAGCGCCCCGCCTTTATCAATTTGCAGCAGTATTACTGCGAAGGCTATCTCTACGAAGCCGTCTGCGCCCAGCCTCTGATCGAGTTGCGTTCCGGTCATAAAGTGCTGAACGTGGTGAACCAGGCAGAAGGCGTGCATCTGGAGGTAGAAACCCAGCAAGGCAATTACACGCTGGAAGCGGAATGGTTGCTGGCCTGCGATGGCTCGCGCTCGGCCATTCGCCGTGCCTTGGGTGAAAGCAGCAGCGGGCGTGTGTTCAAGGACCGTTTCCTGATTGCAGACGTGCGCATGCAGGCCGACTTCCCCGCCGAGCGCTGGTTCTGGTTTGATCCGCCCTTCCATCCCAATCAATCTGTTCTGCTGCACAGCCAGCCGGACAATGTCTGGCGTATCGACTTCCAATTGGGCTGGGATGCCGACCCGGTGGAAGCCGTCAAACCCGAAAACGTGCTGCCCCGCATTCGCGCCCTCCTGGGTGCCGACGCCCCCTTTGAGCTGGAATGGGTCAGCATTTACACCTTTGCCTGCGAGCGCATGGAGCGCTTTCGCCATGGCCGTATTCTGTTTGCCGGAGACTCGGCCCACCGTGTCTCGCCCTTTGGCGCACGCGGTGCCAATAGCGGTATCCAGGACGCCGACAATCTGGCCTGGAAGCTGAATCTGGTTCTGAATGCCCAGGCTCCCGACAGCTTGCTGGACAGCTACAGCCATGAACGCGAGTTGGCCGCGGACGAGAACATCCGCCACTCCAGCCGTTCAACCGATTTCATTACACCTAAAAGCGAAGTCAGCCGTCTGTTCCGTGATGCGGCCCTGATTCTGGCGCGTCGCCACGCCTTTGCCCGTGTACTGGTTAATAGCGGCCGCCTGTCCTTGCCCAGCGCCTACCCGGACAGCCCCTTGAATACGGCTGACAAACAGGAGTTTTCCGCCAAGGCTACGCCACTGGGCGCCTGCGTCCCCGACGCGCCTATCGAGCAAAACGGTCAGCAAGGCTGGTGGCTGGGTCAATTGGGTAACGGCTTCACGCTGCTGGAGTTTGGCGAAGGCCAGGCCAGCCAGTCTGAAGCGCTAGAAGAACTGGTCGCCCAAGGTCTCTTGACCCGCCTGCGCGTCTGGCCCGCTGGCACCATCGCCGCCCAGGCCCAGGGTGGCATCATCGACAGCCAGGATATGCTGCGCCAGCGTTACGACGCCCAGCCCGGCTCCTGCTATCTGATTCGCCCCGACCAACACCTGTGCGCCCGCTGGCGTCATCTGGATGGGCAAGCTGTCCAGGCTGCCTTGCATAAAGCCTGTGGCCATTTCCTGGAGAGTGCTTCATGTCTACACTGAATACCGATACCCCCCTGGAACGGGCGGACGATTTCTACCAAATGTTGATCGATGCCCACCAAGGTCTGAGCACGGCACAAAGCCATGCCATGAATGCCGCTTTGGTGCTTTTGCTGTGCAATCATGTCGGCTCGCTGGATGTGATCAAGCAAGCCTTGGATGCTGCCCGCCAGACCTGCCTGGAGCAGGCTGCCTGAATCTGGAGACCCCTAATGAGCTCTTTGAATTATCAGATTGGTTTTGGTAACGCCTTTGCCACCGAGGCTCTGCCCGGTGCGCTACCGCTGGGACGCAACTCGCCACAGCGCTGCCCGTACGGACTGTATGCCGAGCAGTTGTCCGGCACGGCCTTTACCGCACCACGCGCCGATAACCGCCGCTCCTGGCTGTACCGCATTCGCCCCAGCGCCAAGCAAGGGGCATTTACGGCATTTGAAGGCGCTTCCCACTGGAATGAAGACTTCGGCCAGGGCCCGGCCAACCCCAATCGCCTGCGCTGGAGCCCGCTGAATCTGCCCGACACACCCACCGATTTTCTGGCCGGTGTCCATACCTGGGCGGGCAATGGCAGCAGCGACTCGCAAAGCGGCGTTGCCATCCATCTATACGCCATCAACCAGTCCATGGGTCGGCGCGTGTTCTACAACGCCGACGCCGAAATGATGTTCGTGCCTGAACAGGGCCGCCTGCGTCTGGTCAGCGAACTGGGCATCATGGAAATCGAGCCTTGCGAGATTGCCGTCATGCCGCGTGGCGTACGCTTCAAGGTAGAGTTGCTGGACGATGTGGCCCGCGGCTATCTGCTTGAAAACTTCGGTGCGCCTTTGCGCTTGCCCGAACTGGGCCCGATCGGCTCCAACGGCCTGGCCAATGCCCGCGACTTCAAAACGCCGGTAGCCTGGTACGAAGATGTCAGCGAGCCGCATGAGCTGGTCACCAAATTCACAGGCGGTTTCTGGGTTGCGCAACTGACGCACTCGCCGCTGGACGTAGTGGCCTGGCATGGCACGCACGCCCCCTACAAATACGATTTACGCGACTTCAACGTGATCGGCTCGATCAGCTACGATCACCCCGATCCCTGCATTTTCAGCGTATTGACCTCGCCCTCCGATACCCCCGGCACGGCCAACCTGGATTTTGCGATTTTCCCACCACGCATTCTGGCCATGGAAAACACCTTCCGTCCCCCCTGGTTCCACCGTAACTTCGCCAGCGAATTCATGGGCCTGATCCAGGGTGTGTACGATGCCAAGGCCGATGGCTTTGCACCCGGCGGCTCCAGCCTGCACAATTGCATGAGCCCGCATGGCCCCGATGCCAACACCTTTGACAAGGCCAGCAGTGCGGACTTGAGCAAGGCAGACTATCTGCGCGGTACCATGGCCTTTATGTTCGAGACCCGCAAAGTCATCCGCCCCTCGCCACAGGCCTTGCAAAGCGGCAGTCTGCAAGCCAATTACGATGCCGTCTGGGACGGACTGGAAAAACACTTCTCTACGGAACAAAAGGCATGACCCGACCTTATCTGAATGACACTCACGACCCCAAGCTGCAAAGCTGGGTGCCCGGCGCCAACGAGGCCGATAACGGTTTCCCCATCCAGAACCTGCCCTTTGCCGTGGCCCGTCGCCGTGACAGTCAGGAAGACTTCCGCGTCATGGTGGCCATTGGCCCTTACGCGCTGGACCTGGGCCTACTGGCCTGCGATACCCCCTGGCACGGCAAAGCCGCCGACGCTCTGGCCGCTTGCGTCAAACCGGCACTGAATGGCCTGATGGCTTTAGGACAGGAATACTGGAGCGCGCTGCGTGCCGCCTTGTCGCACGACTTGCGTCAGGGCTCCTCGGCCGAATCACGCCTGCGCCCCATGCTGATCGAACGCAGCAAGCTGGAATACGCCCTGCCCGCGCAGATTGGAGACTACACCGACTTCTACATTTCCGTGCACCACGCAACGGCGGTGGGCAAACAGTTCCGCCCCGATGCGCCCTTGCTGCCCAACTACAAGTGGGTGCCTATCGGCTACCATGGCCGCGCCTCCAGCATTGGGGTATCCGGCCAGCAGTTCCCGCGCCCCGTCGGCCAGACCCGCCCACCCGAAGGGCAGGAGCAGCCCAACTTTGGTCCTTGCCAGCGCCTGGACTTCGAGCTGGAGATGGGCATTCTGATTGGCAAGGGCAACGAAGCTGGTCACCGTATTCCTATTGCTCAGGCAGACGAACACGTTTTTGGTCTGTGCCTGTTCAATGACTGGTCGGCACGCGATCTGCAAGCCTGGGAATACCAGCCTTTGGGCCCTTTCCTGGCCAAGAACTTTGCCTCGACGATCTCCCCCTGGGTAGTGACACTGGAAGCCCTGGCTCCCTTCCGTCGCCCCTTCAGCCGTCCTGAATCCGATCCCCAGCCTCTGCCTTACTTGCAGGATCAGGCCAACCAGGAAAGTGGCGTTCTGGACGTGGAACTGGAGGTGTACCTGAGCACTGAGCAGTCTCGCCAGCAAAAGAAAGATCCGGCTCTGCTCTCGCGCAGCAACTTCAAGGAAGCCTATTGGACTGTGGCCCAACTGGTCGCCCACCACAGCGTGAACGGCTGCAACCTGCAAACCGGCGACCTGCTGGGCACCGGCACCTTGTCTGGCCCGGCCAAGGGTCAGGAAGGCTCCTTGCTGGAAATGAACCAGGGCGGCAAGAACCCCATTGATCTGCCTTGGGGCGAACAGCGCAAATTCCTGGAAGATCAGGACGAGATCATCTTGAAGGGCCTGTGCCGTCAAGAAGGCTACCCAACCCTGTCTTTTGGTGAATGCGCCGGACGTGTACTGCCTGCCGTGCCTTAAGCTCAAGGCACCCTGACCGGCAAAGGTCTGATTGGCAAGAGACGCTTGCTTGTGAACAACACCCCGCAGCCGCTATCTGGCTTCGGGGTGTTGTTACGTAAAGCCTATAGAAACAGGCTCGCAAAAACAAAAAAGGGACTTGAAGTCCCCTTTTGCAGATTCATAGAGCCACTAGGCAGGCAATTGCTTATGTCTGGCCCAGGACCACAAGATATAAAACAGCACGCAGCCATACAATCCCAGCACAGCGCCCGAAGCCAGCACCTGGCTAAGAAAATGGTAGCCCTGCATGATACGCAAAAAGCCGAACAGCAAACCGGCGCCGATACCCAGTACAAAGCCCCCGGCGGCTAATTTGCGGCAGCCTGTCATGAGGCCTACAAAGAACAGGGACAGGAGCACAAAACCGGATGCGGCATGAGCGCTGGGCAAGGCATTGCCGGCCTCAGCCCAGGAATGTGCCCAAAAGTAGGCAGGCATGGATTCTGTGCCACCGAACATGGCCAGATTAAAGGGCCTTGGCATGGCGGTCAGATGTTTCAGTACGCCGACCATCAAAGGGCCACTGCCCATGAAGAAAGCCGCCCCCGCCCAGGCCAATTGGCGGCAGGAGCCCTTGGGCTGCCGCCAGGCCACAATCGTCCATATCACCGCGCCGCCAAAGGGGACGAACCAGACCAGTCTGCGCCCGAACAAATCCACAAAAGGCTGCAAACGCCAGGAAAAATCCTGGACTTGCGTGTCATAGAAATAGGCGCTGAGAGACAGATCCGTTGCCGAACCCATCGTCACGGCCGCGACGATTCCCAAAACAGTAAAAAAAACGGCACTGGCAACGATATAAGGACGAAAAAACATCTACACACCAAGTAACTTCAATCAGTCGGGCAATACCTTACCGGGGTTCATGATCCCCAACGGATCCAGTGCCATCTTGATCTGCTTCATCAAGGTCAGGGAAACGGGATCTTTATAACGTGGCAACAGTTGGCGTTTGAGTTGACCCACACCATGCTCGGCGCTGATCGAACCATTGAAGCGATGCACGCTGTCATGCACCAGGGCGTAAATCTCGTCCTGACGCTTGAGCAGCTCTTCTTCCGTGAAGGCGGTGCCGCGCGCCACGTTGTAGTGCAGATTGCCGTCCCCCAAATGCCCGAACGTCACGTTTTCCAGACCGGGGAAGGCTTCCTGCAAGGCCTTGTCCGTCTCATGCACGAACTGGGACATCACGGACACGGGAATGGACACATCATGCTTGATGCTTTTCCCATAGGCTTTTTCAGCCAGAGGAATACTTTCACGCAAGTGCCAGAGCGCCTTGCTTTGTGCGATGGTCTCGGCAATAACGGCGTCTTGCACCAGATCCTGCTCCAGTGCCTGACCGATCACGCTCTCAAAACGCTCGCGGGCATGCTCCAGGCTTTCGCTATCGGACAGTTCCAGCAAGGCATACCAGGCCGCTTTTTCTGCCGGCCCCTGGAAAGGCATGCGTTGATCGGGGTAGCAGTGCAGTACCGCTTGCAAGCAGTTGCCTGCAATCAGCTCAAAGCCGGTCAAGGAAGCGGCCAGCCCCTGACGGGCCAGGGCCAGCACTTGTACGGCATCTTCAATTGTGTTCAGCGCCAGCAAGGCGGTACACGCAGCGACTGGCTGGGGATAGAGTTTGATGGTGGCAGCGGTGATGATGCCCAAGGTGCCTTCGCTACCAATGAACAGGTTGCGCAGGTCGTAGCCAGTATTGTCCTTGCGCAGGCCAAGCAGACCATGCAGGATTTCGCCCTGAGCAGTGACGACTTCCAGCCCCAATGTCAGGTCGCGGGCATTGCCGTAACGCAGAACCTGCGTGCCGCCCGCATTGGTCGCCAAATTGCCCCCAATGGTGCAACTGCCTTCTGCGGCCAGGCTCAAGGGGAACAGGCGCTGATGGTCGCGGGCGGCTTGCTGCACGTTTTGCAAAATGCAGCCGGCTTCCACCACCATGGTGTCGTTATCAGTATCCACGCTGCGAATCTTGTTCAAGCGCTCCAAAGACAGTACCAACGCCGTCGCACTATTGTCCGGAGTCGCGCCCCCGCACAAGCCGGTATTGCCGCCTTGAGGGACGATGGGCACGCGGTGCTGCGCGCATAGACGCACAACCTGGGCCACTTCTTCCGTCGTTGCAGGCCGGGCAACCGCCAATGCAGTACCGGTATAGCGTCCACGCCAATCCTCCAGGTACTGCTGCATGGATTGTCCTGTCAGCACGTGCTGCTGACCAATACGCTGTTCAAGTTCGTTCAGAAAAGTCATGACCCAAGCCACTCAAGAAAAACAATCAGGCGCTCTTGCTGTCGCGCTACAGCTCTTAATGGTAACTCACGAAAGCCGATGACATTCGCGCTAAACTGGTTTCTTTATTTAACTCCACAGGATCCGACAGTGACTCCAATTTCTGCTCTTCCGACCGCTGTATTCAAAGCCTACGACATCCGAGGCACCGTTCCTGAACAATTGAATCCAGATTTTGCCTATCAATTAGGCTTGGCCCTGGCGGCCTCGGCACGTGAGCAGAAAGTCCAGACCTTGGTAGTAGGCTATGACGGCCGTCACAGCAGCCCCTCCCTGTCCTTGGCCCTGCGAAAAGGCATCCAGGCAGGTGGCGTGAACACCATTGATCTGGGCATGGTGCCCACCCCCGTCGTCTATTTTGCGGCCAATGTGCTGGAAACCGGCTCGGGCGTGGCCATTACAGGCAGCCATAACCCATCCAATTACAACGGCTTCAAGATGATGATGGCTGGCAAGACCTTGCACGGCCAGGACATCCAGGATTTGATGAAGCGTATGCAAGCCGGGGTTCAACCAGCACCACAAGCAGGCACTGACGAAAAGAAAGACCTGCTGGACCTGTACGTCAACACCATTGCGGAACGGGTAACACTGGCCCGCCCCATGAAAATTGCCCTGGACTGCGGCAATGGCGTCGGTGGCGTCGTAGCCGCCCGCCTGTTCAAGGCCCTGGGTTGCGAAGTGGACATGCTGTTTGAGGATGTAGATGGCAGCTTCCCCAACCACCACCCAGACCCGGCCGAGCCGCACAATCTGCAAGACCTGATCGCCCATGTTCAAAACACGGACTGCGAAGTGGGTCTGGCCTTTGACGGCGATGCCGACCGCCTGGGTGTGGTGACTCGTTCCGGTCAGATCATCTGGCCAGACCGCCAACTGATCTTGTATGCGCGCGATATTTTGCAGCGCGAGCCCGGCTCCACCATTATTTTTGACGTGAAATGCAGCCGCCACGTCGCTCTGGAAATTGCCAAGGCCGGTGGTAAACCGTTGATGTGGCAAACCGGCCATTCACTGATCAAGGCCAAACTGGCCGAGACAGGCGCTCCTTTAGCTGGCGAAATGAGCGGCCACGTGTTCTTCAAGGAAGGCTGGTACGGCTTTGACGATGGCCTGTACACCGGCGCACGTCTGCTGGCGATCCTTTCTCGCGGTGACAACCCTACGGCCGAGCTGGAAGCCTTGCCGCAAGACCTGTCTACACCGGAACTGAAACTGCCTCTGGCCGAGGGCGAGCCCCATGCCTTAATTGCCCGCCTGCAAAAAGAAGGCCGCTTCCCCAGCTCCAATCAGCTCAACACGATTGATGGTGTGCGCGCCGAGTATCCGGATGGCTTCGGTCTGGCTCGTGCCTCCAACACCACGCCTGTGATTGTGCTGCGTTTTGAGGCCCAGTCCCAAGAGGCGCTGGATCGGATTCAGGGGGAATTCCGTGCGGCATTGTTGGCTTTGAAGCCTGATGCTGCCTTGCCTTTCTAAGGCGGTGGAGGTTCGCTAATACCCAGATCCCTGCTCGCTGGTCTCTAGTCTCTAGTCTCTAGTCTCTAGTCTCTAGTCTCCAGCGCAGTATAAAAATGCCCCCACGCGGCAACTTTGGCTTGCTGTCCCCCAAGAGGGCACTTTTTACCGGGACGACCAGCCTTGGGGCGGCTCGGCGGTAAAAAAAGGGCTGAACTGTCTCTGAAACCTTGGATTCAGCCCCAAGTCACAGCAGACAGCTCAGCCCATTTTTTATGCTTTGGTCTTGAACCAAGGCATAAAGAGCCTTAACGGCTTAAATACTGATACAGATCCAGATGGGCCTCGCTGATGCGGCCTATATCAAAGGCCTCTTCAGCCAGACGGCGGCTTTCCGCCCCCATGGCTTGTCGCTTGGCCGTATCCTCACCCAACTCCATCACCGCCGCCGCCAAGGCCTGCGCATTACGCACTGGCACCAGCACACCCGTTACTCCAGGCTCAATGGCATCCCGGCAACCGGGTACATCCGTTGTAACCACCGCGCGCCCGCAGGCTGCGGCTTCCACCAAGGATTTAGGCAAGCCTTCACGATAAGACGGCAACACGGCAATGTGTGATTGAGCGTACAGCTGCGCAATATCACTACGCTCACCCAAGCACTCCACCACGCCCTGCTTTTGCCAATTCTGCCATTCCTGCTCGCTGATGCTGGCGGGATTGCCAGGGTCAGGACTGCCAGCCAATACCCACTTCACCGGGCTGCCTTGGGCGGCACTGATACGGGCAGCTTCCACAAACTCTCGCACGCCCTTGTCTACCAACAAACGTGACACCATCAAGGCAACGGGCGGGCCTTCCGGTTCTGGCACGGCCTGAAACTCGTTCAGGTCTACCCCAGAACCACGAATCAGGATGCACTGGTCACGTTTGACCACACGATCTTCCAGCAAGACATCACGGTCATTGCTGTTTTGAAAAATCACACGGCTATTGGGATGTCCCAAAGCTATGCGATAAAGCTGCAGTGCTATCCAGCGCACGGGATCAAAGGACTTGTCGCGCTTGGTAAATACATAACCCAAACCCGATACGGCAGCTAGAAAGCCCGGCACACCGGCCAGTCGCGCCGCAATGCCACCGTACAGAACAGGTTTGATGGTGACTGCATGCACCAGTTCAGGACGCTCCCGCCGAAACAGACGCCACAAGGCCCAGATGGTTTGCAGCTCTTGCAAGGGATTGGTCCCGCTGCGCGTCATGGGTAAAGCATGGTGATGCAGGCCGTGACGCTCGATCTCGGCCACTGCCGGGCCATCCATGGTGGCCACATGCACGTCATAACCTTCACGCTGGGCGGCTTGCGCCAAGGGCAAACGGTGCGACAGAAAAAAAGCGGGATTATTGACTACGAACATCAGCATGCGTGTCTTCTTGCTGGAATCGTCCGTCAACACATTCAAGGCTTGCCGACTACGCTTGCGCTTGGGCGGATACTGCGCTGTCAGCGTCTTCCAGGCCTGCGTGTAGTTCTTGACCATGCCTTCCAGGGAAAACAGGCGGGCAACCCGTTCACGCGCATGCTCATGGCGCGCCTGCCAGGACGGCGCACCCAGTTCATCAACCGCGCTATTGATCGCGCCTGCCAAGGCCTCGGCATTGCTGGGGGGGACAACCCAACCCTCGTTGCCCACGATCAAGGCCGCATCGCCCACGTCGGTAACCACATTGGACACTCCGGCGGCCATGGCTTCACACACCACGTTCGGAAAGCCCTCTGCCGAGCTGGACAACACATGTACGTCCAGCGCATTCATCAAGCGGGGTACATCGCTGCGTCGCCCCATCAGAATGACGCTCTCGCGCAGCTGATGCTGATCCAGCAAGCGCATCAGGGTTTCGTTACTGCTGTCCATGCCGTCGCCAATCAAGAGGCAACGCAAGCCGGGATGACGGTGCAAGCTGCGGGCTAAGGCGGCCAGCAGATTGGGATGATCTTTCAGCGGATTCCAGCGGGCCACACTACCAATAACAGGCGTATCCAGTGACAGGCCCAATTCTTCGCGCACTTCTTCACGAGCCTGCTCATCGGGATGCCAACGGCTTAAATCGTAGCCATTGGGAATCACTTTCATGATGTCAGCACGATAGCCCCACTGTTTATGACGTCGGGCGGCATTTTCGGCACAAGACACAATCAGATTGGGAATAAAGCGCGACAGGCGGGCGCACAGCCAGGCCACCATACGAGCTTTCGGGCTGCCTTGATACAAATTTGCGCCCGAGTTACGGATACCCCAGGACACAGCCGGAATACCAACCAAGCGGGCGGCTGCGCCACCAATCAGGTCAGAGTGATACATCCAAGTTTGCACTACATCGGGCTGCACCTCGCGCAGCACACGAGTCAAGGATCGCAAGCCTTTCAAAAAGCCCAGCGGCGAGTGCATGTGCAGGCAGTACAAAGGAATGCCTGCGGCACGCAATTGCGGCCCAAAAACATCTTCCTCGCCCAGAGAAATCACAATATGTTCGGTATCCTGGCCGGGAGCTGTCACCAGACGAAACAAGACCGTCTCTGCCCCACCCTGTCCCAGCCCCGCAATAATATGCACGACCCGCAAAGGCGGCGTTGTTTTCTCCAACTTGCCATCCACGGCGTCTGTTTCCTGATTCAACGACCTTGGCTGCAATGCACTCATGCTTTGGCTCCTTCTTCTATACCGCCACGGGCGGCCTGAAAGACCTGGTCCCAGTTAAGCAAAACCTGCTCTAGTTCATAACGCTGGCGCACCGCTGCAGCGGCACGACGGCCCAACACACCCCGAAACACGCCATCACCCATCAGTTCGGCCAGGGCGGCGGTCAAGGCGCCTTCATCTCCCACCGGGACCAGCAGGGCGTCCTTGCCATCGGAGCTGATCTCGCGCGGGCCGCTGGGGCAATCCACCGTTACAGCGGGCAGACCCATGGCCATGGCTTCCAGCAACACATTCGGAAAACCTTCTACTTCCGAGGTCATGACAAAAGCATGGGAGCGCGCCATTTCCTGCCAGGGCTGGGCGGTTTTTCCGGCCAGCTCAATACGGTCAGCCGCTCCGGACATGGCAATCTGCTGCACCAATTGGGCACGCTGCGGGCCATCACCCCAGATTTTCAACTTCCATTCCGGATATTCGGCAGCCAGACTCGCAAACACGCGGATCAGGACATCAAAGCGCTTGGAAGGCACCAGACGCCCCATGGCCATCAGGGTGCAATGCCGGTTTTCCTCTACCCGTACCTCGCGCTGCACGGCATTCAAAGCCTGCGGCAAGGGGTTGGGCACAACCATGACCTGTTTCATGCCTGGCACCATGGCTTGGAAGGCTGCCACGCTGGCCCGGGTCTGCACCGTCACTACCTGTGCCTTGGGATACAGACGGCGGCGCAGGCTTTGCAAGAGCTTGCCTGCGCTGCTGCTAAAGGCCGGGTTGGTGCGTTCACCCACCACAACAGGGACACCCATGCCACCCAGCCCCAGCAAGACATTGATATTCACATTGGTCAGAAAAGACACGATGACATCGGGCTGTTTTTCACGCACCAGCTTGCGCATGGCGCGCAGCTTGGCCAAGGGCTTGGGCAGCCAGCTGCCCCGCATGCGATGGGCCAGCCACACCAGTTCCACCTTGGAGTCGATAGGGTAAAAGGCACTGCCTCCACCGCTATAGGTAGGCACCAGGGTGACCTGATCGCCCCGCAAACCCCAGGCATTGGCCAAGGTAGAGGCGACGCGCTCGGCACCGCCTGCGTTCAGGGAGCTGACGAAAAACAGAATATTCACTGGGCCTCCATGGGCTCATCGACCGGGTAGCTTGGACCTGCTGGCACGAAGCAAAGCGCCATTTTAAGTCCGACGCAAGCACTGTTCCAACACTTGCTGCCACAGCGCCAGCACTCGGGCCGAAGAAAAGCGGTCGCGCACATCCGTGGCACGGCGCGCCAATCGCTGGCGCTTGTCTTCGTTGGACATCAAGTCGGACAAATGGGCCGCCAAGGCCTCCACGTCCTCAGTCGGGCGTACCAAAACACCATCGATATTGGCACGGATGATCTCGCGCGGGCCGGTATCGCAGTCAAAGGCCACTGCCGTCAAACCACTGGCCATGGCTTCCAGCAAACTGTTGGACAAGCCCTCCATACGGGAGCTGAGCACATACAGATCTGACTGTTCATACCAGTCCGCCATATTGCCGACACGCCCTGGCAGCTGAATCCGCTCTTGCAGTTCCAGTTCCGCAATCCGTGCCTCCAGGGGAGTACGTTGCTCGCCTTCGCCCAGAATCACCAGATCCCAGTCGGGAAAATAATTGGACAGCATGGCAAATGATTCGACCAAGGTATCGAAGCCCTTGACCGGATGCAGCCGCCCCACGGCCAGCAAGCGTTTGCGTCCTTCTGGCAGTTCGGGCACCGGCACTACTGGCTCGGCGCGGTCCATGGGCCAGCGCACCGCATTGGGAATCACCTGCACCTGGCTACCGGGCACGTGCTCGCGCAGCCAGTCTGCTGTACCGGCCGTCAGCGCAATGACCGCATGGGCTTGCGGATAGGTACGCAAGCGGGCTTTCTGCCAGAAAGAGGACAAGGACTGGGACGGAGGATGCGTATGCTCGGTAGCAATCACCTTGCAGGGCAAGCCTTTGGCGGCAGAAATGGCCAGTACCGAGGAAGTGGTCATCATGCCCAGAACCACATCGGGTTTGGTCTTGCGTATCAGGGAGCGCACCCGGCTCACGCGCCGCCAGTTCTTCCACAAGGCATCCAGACGGCCACGACTGCTGCCCGCCGTTCCCAGCACGTGGCGCTCCACGCCCTCTGCTACGGTATACGCGTCTTTGTCACGGCCGGCCTGCGTCACCAGAGACACTCGATAGCCGCGCGCCACCCAGGCTGCGCTTAAATCGACGGCGACACGTTCTGCCCCGCCCCCACCCAAAGAGTGGATAAGCAGCATGATATGAGGGCGAACTCCCGAATGACTGTGCACGTTTTCCTATTCCTGCGAACCAGACGCGAAGGCACTGGCTGGCCTCAAGGCCAAGATGAAATAACAAGTGAAAGAAGCCGCATACATCAGGCTGGTCGCCAGCATGATGCCCGACGGGCCCATGCGAGCCGCCAGAATCGGGTTCAGGGCCGCTTTCACCAAAAAATTGATCACGGCAATAATTGCCATGGATTTATAACGGTTCTGACTGGCCAGCAACTGCACCAGAATCAGCACCCCAAAATAAAAGGGCAGTTGCACCAGCCCCCAGCTAAACACCTGGGCGACCGTGGCCGTATCCTGCGCCGTGAACGCACCACGCTCAAACAGCAGGGCCACTCCCCAAGGCGCCAGCAGAACACCAATCGCGGCGGCAACTCCACCGGCCAGCAACATCATGACCGACCACTTCAAGGCCATGGAGCGAGCACGGGCGTTATCGCCTCGGCTTTGAATATCCGCCAGCACAGGCAAAGCGGCCCGACCAACAGAAGCAGCGCCAACACCCAGAACCAACGCCAGCAAGCGAGTGGCATAACCCAAGGTCGCATTGGCATTAGCCCCCAGATTGGCCGCCGTATATTGGTCAATAGGACCGACAAAACTCATGGCAACCTGCCCCACCAGCATGATGGTGGCAGCCTTGAGCAGATCCGGCCATTGCTCCGCGCGCAGGCTGATCGTGGGGCGAGCCCAGATCTGGTCGGCCCGCGAGGCCAGAATCATCAACCACACGGCCTGGATCGTCATGCCCAGCAAGGTGCCCCACAACAAGGGACCAATACCGGCATTCCCGCCCGCTGCCAGCACCCAGATCAGGATGACAAAGGCCGGGACACTTTCCAGCAAGGTATTGATATGGCGCTCATGCGCCCGCAAGCGCGCGGCGCTCAGGCCAATCATCAGCGTCAGCACTGCCGCAGGCGCAAAGGCAAACAGCAGTTCCCGGCTCATTTCATGGACGGCGGGGCTTAGCCCTTGCCCAGTCCATTGCAGCACCCAGGGCCAGCTAATCCAGATCAAGGCCCCCAGCACGCAACCCAGCACAATGCACCAGGCCTTGAGTTCACCCAGAAAACGGCTGCGCGCAGCCGGTTCCAGGCGATGCAAGCGCACCAGAACCGGAATCAGCACAACAGACATGGAGCCGACGATCGTCACTGGCAGCCAGTTGGCCATGACCATCGTGAACTGATAGGCATCGACTACATCGCTCACACCGTAGCGATACGCCACCGCCATTTCTTTGAAAGCGCCCGCTGCCTTGCCCAGCAATAGAAAAAACGCCACCCGCATCGCCCCCAGGGCGATGCGACGGTGGTCGTCATGCAGACTAGACAGACGTGCTTTCAGGCCGGCCCAGATCAACTCAGAAACGCCACGTACCAGGGCATGGCCGTATTCAGGCCCTGCAAAATCGTGTGAGTCGGCTCGTAACCCAGTTGTGTACGGGCTTTGGAGATATCCGCTTGGGAATGCAACACATCGCCAGCACGGAAATCGGCGTAGATGGGCTGCTTGGTGTAGTTCACACCATTGGTGCTCAGGGTCTGCTTCAGGTGCTCGAACAACTCGTTCAAGCTGGTGCGGGCATTGACGGCCACGTTATAAACCTCGGCCACAGCAGGCTTTTGCTGTACAGCGGCCAGGATATTCATTTGAATAACGTTGTCGATAAAGCAGAAATCACGGCTGGTTTGCCCGTCCCCATTGATTTGCACATCCTGGTTCTGGATCATGGCCGACACCCATTTGGGAATCACCGCGGCGTATGCACCGTTAGGGTCCTGACGTTTGCCAAACACGTTGAAGTAACGCAAGCCCACGCTGGAGAAGCCGTAGGCACGGGCAAACACGTCCGCATACAGCTCGTTCACGAACTTGGTGACGGCGTAAGGGGACAGTGGGCGACCAATCGTGTCTTCCACCTTGGGCAAACCGGGGTGATCGCCGTAGGTGGAACTGGAAGCCGCATAAACAAAGGCTTTTACCTGTTCATCACGCGCGGCCACCATCATGTTCAAGGCACCATTCACGTTGACTTCGTTGGAGGTCAGCGGATCGTTCAAGGAACGCGGCACCGAACCCAACGCCGCCTGGTGCAGCACATAGTCCACGCCCTTGACGGCCTCGCGACAGGTATCCAGGCTACGGATGTCGCCTTCAATAAAGCGAAAACGGGCCCAGCGCTCGGCCCCAACCTGATCGCGCACTTCGTCCAGATTGTATTGATGGCCAGTTGCAAAGTTATCCAGACCGACCACCTGCTGATCCATTTTCAGCAGGGCTTCCAGCAGGTTGGACCCGATAAAGCCGGCGCAACCCGTAACCAGCCAGGTTCTTGGCTGATTACGCAGTTGCTGGCTCGCCTGTTCGAATGCAGAGCTCATAATGCTTTCCAAAATTAAAGGCGCAGATCGGACTGTTCGCGGTCAAACACATACTTCAAGTCGTAGAGCACATGCTCGGGCTTGCCCCATTGGCGCACGCCGTCCACGCCCAGCTCCTTGAACTGCTTGTGAGCTACGGCCACGATAACGCCGTCGTACTCGCCCGCTTTGGGAGTCTCGACAGGCGTAATGCCGTATTCGTGCTGCGCTTCTTTGGGGTCAACCCAGGGGTCATACACGTCTACATGAACATCGTATTGCTTGAGTTCATGCACGATATCGACAATACGGGTGTTACGCAGATCCGGGCAGTTTTCCTTGAAGGCCAGACCCAGCAGCAGAACGCGCGAACCTTGCACCTGAATGCGGCGCTTGGTCATGGCCTTAACCAGCTGGGACGCCACGTAACCACCCATGGAGTCGTTCAGGCGACGGCCAGCCAGAATGATTTCGGGGTGGTAACCGATAGCTTGTGCCTTGTGGGTCAGGTAGTAGGGGTCCACGCCAATGCAATGACCACCAACCAGACCGGGACGGAAAGGCAGGAAGTTCCACTTGGTGCCCGCCGCTTCCAGCACGTCCAGGGTATCAATCCCCAAACGGTTGAAAATCAGGGCCAGTTCGTTGATCAGGGCGATGTTCACGTCGCGCTGGGTGTTCTCGATCACCTTGGCAGCTTCAGCCACACGAATGGAGCTGGCCTTGAACGTGCCAACCACAATGATCTCACGGTACAAGGCATCCACCAGTTCAGCCACTTCAGGCGTCGAGCCGGAAGTGACTTTCTTGATGGTGGAAACGCGGTGTTCCTTGTCACCCGGATTGATACGCTCCGGGCTGTAGCCGGCGTAGAAATCTTCGTTGAAGCGCAGACCCGACACTTGCTCCAGCACGGGCACGCACACTTCTTCGGTAGCACCTGGGTAAACCGTGGACTCGTAAACCACGATGTCACCACGCTTGAGCACTTTACCGATGGTCTCGGACGCGCGGACCAGCGGCGTCAGATCGGGCTGCTTGAATTCATCAATAGGCGTGGGCACGGTCACGATGAAGACATTGGCCTGTGCCAGTTCATCCGCCTCGCAGGAGTAGCTCAGGCCACTGGCCTCGGCCAACTCTGCGCTCTCGACCTCCAACGTGCGGTCTACCCCTTCCTTGAGTTCGGCGACGCGACGCGCGTTAATGTCAAAACCAATAACGGAACGCTTTTTGCCAAACTCTACTGCCAAAGGCAAACCGACATATCCCAAGCCGATAACGGCCAGTTTCACATTCTCAAGTTGCAACTTCATTCTCCAGTTAGCGCTATGCGCAAGGAATAATCTTGAACGCCTGCCAGTCTCAATCCCGGTCTACGCGCCGCCGTACCGACGGCAGCAGCAACCAGGAGGGGCGGCGCCACGAAACCAGACGGGAATAGAGCCAGATATACACCAGTGAGAAGGCCAACATGCTGGCGCACAAAGCCCAGGTATTGTCCCACCAGATCGTGGCCGGAACCAAACCGATCAAGGCCAGAACCCACAGGTAAGGCGAGGTCATGGCATTACAAAACGCGGGCAAGGCCCCACCGCTGTCACGACTGAACGTGGAGCGCACCAGACGGCGGAACACCAGCTGGTGCAGGTGCAGCGCATCCGGTTGATCCACAGGCACACCCCGTTTGAAACGGCGGCGCCAGATCGAAAACATGGTTTCGAAAACAGGATAAAACAGCACGGCCAAGGCGTAGAACGGCGACACACTGGGATTACGCACCACCAGTTGTACAGCCAGCTCAGCCAGCATGAAGCCCAGGAAATACGCCCCGCCATCGCCCAGAAAGACCCGTCCGAAAGGAAAGTTCCACACCAGAAAACCCAGGGTGGCCGAGGCCAGCGAGGCCGCAATCAGGAAAATCGGGATGTCCTGCACCTGCAGGGCCACCAGAGCCAGGGACAGAGCCATCAAGGTGGCGATCATGCCCGCCAGGCCGTTCATCCCGTCAATAATATTCAGTGCATGAGTACAGCCGCCCACGGCAATCATGGTAAAGAGCAGCGAAATGGGCCAAAAGCCCAGAACCCAGTCGGCCCAGCTCACCCCAACGCGCGACACACCGCCCAACAGCCACCAGGCAATCGCTGCCGACAGGAAAGCGGCCAGCAAACGTTTCAAAGAACCCACGTCCTTGGTGATGTCCTCGACCAGGCCCGCCACAAAAACCGGCATGGCAGCCAGAAACAAGACCGGCCACAGCCAGGTCAGTGTCATGTTGCTGGGACCCAGCACCAGCAAGCCGGCCAAACTGCCTGCCACCACCGCCAGCCCTCCCACACGCGGGGTAGGACGAGAATGGGACGCTTGGGGTTTACTAAGGTCGCTGTCCCCAGTCAAACGGCCGTGCCAACGCTCGGAGGCCACAATAAGCCCGCCGACCATAAAAGCCACGACACAGATATACAACCAGGTAAAGGAT
The DNA here is from genome assembly GCF_031844565.1 of Alcaligenes sp. AB3. Classification (NCBI taxonomy): domain Bacteria; kingdom Pseudomonadati; phylum Pseudomonadota; class Betaproteobacteria; order Burkholderiales; family Alcaligenaceae; genus Alcaligenes; species Alcaligenes sp. AB3. The sequence goes on along the minus strand of NZ_JAUZVM010000002.1, from coordinate 256,041 downwards.
TCCCCCATCTGAGGTAAAGACACCGCGAAACACCCTGCAAGGTTAGGAACTACATCATTATCAACCTGCCTTCCGGCTTGTGTCCGTGACTAGTCGCTTTAAATGCAACAATTTTCGTCAAGTTCCGTATCACTTTCGTGTAGGCAGGAGTAGCACGCTAATTTGCCCGAGCGCGAGCCCGAAAGCAAGTATTTTGCGGGATTGGGGCTCAGGAATCGGGTTGCGGCAACGGTTCTGTCGAGGCCAGCTGATTACCGCATTCGGTCAGCAGACGCCGCAACCAGCGATGGCTGGGCGAATGCCGGTTACGTTCATGCCAAAGCTGGTAAAAGCGCATGGGCGGAAACTCCAGCGGAGCCTCCAGAATCGTCAGAGGCAGCAAACGGCAATAGAACTCGGCAAAATGACGCGAAGTCGTAAAAATCAGATCTGTATTCTGTAGCAAATACGGGGCTGCCGAGAAGGACTGCACCGCCACGCTTTCATCACGCTGAATACGCAAGGTCGCCAAGGTCGTGTCGATGACACCGCGCTGGTTAATGGAATACGGCATGGGCACCACATGGCGCGCCCGTACGTAATCATCCATGGTCAGCCCCTTGCGGGCCAGCGGATGGGTCGCCGCCACCAGGCAGACAATCTGATCTTCCAGCAGCACGGACAGGTGCATGCGATCCGGCGGTTCGGGCCAGTTACCGATGACCATGTCCAGATCACCTTCCGCCAGCGAACGCTCGAAATCAAAGCTGGCGTCCAGGGAATGCAGATTCAAACGCGCACCCGGTGCCTCGCGGCGCATGCGCTCGACGACCCCGCCAACAAAAACAGGCGCCAGATAATCCGGCGCTCCGATATGAAATTCGCTGCGACTGACCTGCGGGTCGAAACTGTCTGGCGCATTGACCATACAGTCGATCTCGGCCAGGGCTCCTTTGGCGTGAGCCAGCAAACCAATGGCACGCTCGGTGGGCACCATGCCGCCTTTTTCGCGCACCAGCAAAGGATCGCCAATAATGTCACGCAAGCGTCGTAAGGCCGCACTGATGGCAGGCTGCGACTGGTTCATTTTGAACGCGGTACGCGAGACGCTGCGCTCGGTAACGAGTAAGCAAAATACCCTCAAAAGATAGGTATCAAGCGGGTTATCCCCACGTCGGGCGGCCATCTTATTCTCTCCTTCTTACGCTTTTTTCCAGCATGATAATGACATACATGCACAATACGAGATGGCATATATCATTTATACGCCTAATTCTATTTTATTTATAAACAGAAAACTTAAACTGGTCCCATATAAGAAAATCATAGCCCACAGGCGGTTGTTTATAAGGGTTTGAATAAATCAAACAGACCCTGTAAACGCCCACCCACTACCCTTGATAAAACGGCCCCCAGGCCTGGTCCTGGAGCCGCCTCGGCTCGCACTATTTACGCTTAGATAATCGGACTAACACATGACAACTCAAACCCTTACCACCACACAGGCTCTAACCGAACTCTCCAGCCTGGACCAGAGCCAATTCGTGGACAAGCTCGAAGGTATTTTTGAACACTCCCCTTGGGTCCCTGAGCGTAGCTGGCACCAGCGTCCGTTTGAAAGCGTGGATCAACTGCACGCCTGCATGGTGCAAGTGGTCAAAGAGGCATCGTACGAAGAGCAAAAGAACCTGATCTGTGCTCACCCCGAGCTGGCTGGCAAGGAAGCCGAGCAAGGCACGCTGACCACCGCATCTACGGGTGAACAGCGTGGCGCTGGACTGGACCAGTGCTCAGCCCAAGAGCTGGCCCGTTTGCGTGGCCTGAACGCCCAGTACCGTGAGCGTTTCGGTTTCCCCTTCGTGATTGCCGTCAAAGGTTTGAGCCGTTACCAAATCATGGATACAGTAGAAGCCCGTCTGAACAATAGTGTTGAAACCGAGTTTCAAGCTTGTCTGACCGAAATCGGCAAAATTGCCCGTTTCCGTCTGGATGCGCTGCTGGCCTGATTTTGCTGCCTTCTGGATCTTTCTGAAGATCCAAGCCGTTCACGGGGTAGCGCCAGCCTGCGGGCACGCTACCCTTTGTTTCCTCTGACCCTTCGTGGCGCGGCTGCTTTCAGCCCCACGCGGGTCTGCCTTATTAAGGACCTCTGCCATGACAATCACATTGAAGTTGGAAACCCTGACAGCCGAAGCCTTCGCGCCTTTTGGTGATGTCATCGAGGCCTCCGACGCGGTTCAGCACTTCACCATCAACGAGGGCAATACCGAGCGCTACCACGATCTGGCCAAGATTGAGCCCGGCGCGGACGGTCACGCGATTGTGTCCATTTTCCGTGGCCAGCCGCGCACCCTGCCCTTTACCGTAGAGATGATGGAGCGCCACCCCAAAGGGAGCCAGGCCTTCATTCCCCAGTCCGGCCAGCCTTATCTGGTGATTGTGGCCCCTGCTGGCCCGACTCCCAAGGCAAGCGATCTGCGCCTGTTCCTGGCACGTGGCGATCAGGGCGTGAACTACGCAACCGGCGTTTGGCACCACCCCTTGATGGCCCTGAACCAAGTGGCCGACTTCATTGTGATTGACCGCAAAGGGCCCGGCGACAACTGCGACGTGATTCAGCTGGAAGAAAAAGCCATCATCGCTGAACTGGAAACCACAGCAGCGTGAGCCAGTCCTGTCCTGTCACGCCGGACCTGGAGGCTATTTACGCCCATCGTCCGGCGGATATTGATCCCGAGCACTGGCGCGCCCGCGTCAATCTGGCCGCCGCTTACCGGCTGGCGGCCCGCCAGGGCTGGGACGATATCATCTACACCCATATTTCCCTGCGCCTGCCCGGCCACGACGACATTTTCCTGATCAATCCCTTTGGTCTGCGCTTTGATGAAATCTGCGCCTCCAATTTGCTGTTGATTGATACCCAGGGCCAGGTCGTGGATGGCACAGGCCGTCGTGCCAACCCCAGCGGTTTTGCCATTCACGGTGCCGTCCACCGCGCCCGTGCCGATGCACACTGTGTCATTCATTTACATACAGATGCCTCGATTGCGGTCTCGGCCCTGTCCTGTGGATTGCTGCCCCTGTCGCAACACGCCATGCGTTTCTGGCAGGACATTGGCTATCACGACTATGCCGGTCTGGCCTTCCCGCCCCAGGAACAGGAAGCCCTGCTCGAGCAATTAGGCTCCTATCCGGCCCTGCTCTTGCGCAATCACGGTGCCCTGACCTGCGGACGCACCGTTGCCGAAGCGTATGTTCTGATGGATGCGCTGGAGCGCGCCTGCCGCATTCAGCTCTCGGCCATGGCTGCCAGCCCGCAGTTGCACCTGCCCCCGAAGGATGTTCTGGATTTGACACATCGCCAGCTTTTACCGGGGGACGAGCCAGAGGGCTTGTTAGAATGGCCAGCCTTGCTGCGCAAGCTCTATCAGAGCGAGCCGGAATTTTGCCGCTAACACCCTTTCCACCCCTACGGAGCTTTTATGCCTTCTATTAACGTACAACTATTCGACGGCCGTCCCGTGGAAATCAAGCGTGAACTCGCTCAGGCCCTGACCAAAGAAGCCTGTCGTGTGCTTGGCTGTACCCCGGACGCCGTTGATGTGGTCTTTACCGACGTCAAACGCGAAGACTGGGCCACGGCCGGCGTCCTGTGGTCGGACAAGTAAATCAGACCCATGAAAAAAGCGGCCACAGGGCCGCTTTTTTTATATCTATCAGATACTTGGCAGTCCTTCACACCTGAACAAAAAGGTAGTTTGGAGGCTGCTAACATAGATTTTCAGGATGGACTAGGTGGGCAATACCCCTAGCACTGCAAAACGCATGAAAAAAGCAGGAATCTGCTAGGCCCAGGCTTGAACACAGGCCCCATCTACAGGGCTTATATCCTTTCCCCCCTGTCAGCATCGGCCTGCCATACGCTTTTACGTATTCTACTTATCAAGCCGTACTGCCTTCCAGTGATACAGCCCATCCGATAACTTTATGCTTACGCGGCCCAGGCATCGGCTGCGCATAACGTATTAATAAGGAGACCCGGATGTCCGCCAACCCAGAAGTGTCCACACCTGCTGCTTGCGACGGTGTAGACGAACGCCTACCAACGGGGCGCCTGGCAACCCTTGGTTTGCAACACGTCATGGTGATGTACGCGGGCGCAGTTGCTGTCCCCCTGATCATTGGTGCAGCCTTGGGCCTGTCCAAAGAGCAGATCGCATTCCTGATTAATGCTGACCTGCTGTGCTGTGGCGTGATTACCATTATCCAGGCCCGTGGCCTTGGTATTTTCGGCATCAAGTTGCCCGTCATGATGGGTGTGTCTTTTGCGGCGGTCAGCCCCATGATCGCCATCGGCCTGGACCCGCAACTGGGCCTGCCCGGTATCTTTGGCGCCACCATCCTGGCCGGTATCTTCAGTATTCTGATTGCTCCGGTATTTAGCCGTCTGATGGGCCTGTTCCCCCCGGTCGTGACCGGCATCATCATCACCGTTATTGGTGTGACACTGATGCGCGTGGGTCTGAACTGGATTGGTGGCGGCGCTCCCACGATTACAGATCCGGCCACCGGCATGTCCATACCCAACCCCGAATACGGTTCGCTGGAAAATCTGGGCATTGCCCTGATGGTACTGACCGTTATCTTGCTGATCACCAAATTCGCCCGCGGTTTCCTGGCAAACGTGGCGGTGCTGATTGGCCTGCTGGTCGGTTTCTTCGTCTCTTTGGCCATGGGTCGCATCACCTTTGAAGGCCTGGATCAGACCAGCTGGTTTGCAATCGTCACCCCCTTCCACTTTGGCGTTCCCACCTTTAGCTGGGCCTTGCTGGGTGCAGCCGCTGTTTTGTCCCTGATCATGGTCGTGATCATGGTTGAATCGCTGGGCATGTTCCTGGCACTGGGCTCCATCTGTGGCCGTCCGACTGACCGTGAAGCGCTGGTGCGTGGTTTGCGCACCGACGGCCTGGGCACCCTGGTGGGCGGCATCATGAACACCTTCCCGCACAGCTCTTTCTCGCAGAACGTGGGCCTGGTCAGCGTGACCGGCGTGCGCAGCCGCTGGGTATGTGTCATGGGCGGTGCCTTCCTGATCATGCTGGGCCTGTTCCCCAAAATGGCTTTCATCGTGGCTTCCATCCCCAACTATGTTCTGGGTGGTGCCGGCATCGTGATGTTTGGCATGGTGGCCGCTACCGGCATCAAGATCCTGATGTCTGCCAATCTGAACCGCAACCCTTACAACCCCTACATCGTGGCCATCAGCCTGGGCTTTGGCATGATTCCCCTGGTTGCCGAGCACTTGCTGGACAAAATGCCACCTGCGCTGGCCCCCTTGCTGCATAGCGGAATCTTGCTGGCTGCCGTATCTGCCATCTTGCTGAACCTGTTTTTCAACGGCATGGAGAAATATGCTGACCAAGGTCACACCGTTGAATCCACCGCTGCAACCCAGGCACGCAAACAGGCAAGCGCTCAAAAAGAAACAGAAGAAAGCAGCACCCAGCTGGCCTCACAAAACGGCTAAGCCCCCCTTTTTGAACAGCCGCCCAGCCTGAAACGGGCGGCTGTTCAAATTTCTGCAGTACCTTCTTAAAAGTATCGACTGTCCATAATTAATCTAAGCAAGGTCAGTAACACCCACTCGAAGAAAACTAAAGCCGCAGGCCATAAGGGACATCAGATCCCAAGGACCTGTTTGTGCTCAAACAAAGAGGAGACACTATGAAACCGCTACACCCTGCTCGCTGGGCATGCGCCCTGCTGGCCGCCCCCCTGCTGTCCAGCCCCGCCTTGGCAGCCGACTGGAGCGACACCTTTTTAGGCTACCGCTTCAGCACGCAATACACCGAGCCGATGAATGATCGGACTATCCAGAAGCACATCCTGAGCCTGACCCACGTCAACGGCTACAGCCTGGGCCAGAACTTCTTTAATCTGGACATTCTGCAATCGGACCGCTACGACCCCTCCAATGGCAACGGCAGCAATGGCGCCACCGAGTTCTACGCCACCTATCGTCACCAGCTCTCCATGGGCAAGGTGTTCGACAAGGATCTGGGCTTTGGCCCAGTGAAGGATGTGGCTATTACAGCCGGCTTTGACCTGAACACCAAGAACACCGCCTTTGCACCTCGCAAGCGTTTGCTGGTGCTGGGCCCGACCTTCAAATTTGATGTCCCCCGCGGCTTTATGGACCTGAGCCTGATGGTCGGCAAAGAATGGAACCACTGTGGCTTGGGCGCGCCCGCCTGCCCGGACAGCCGCCGCTCTTTCGACACCCAGTTTCTGGCCAGCCTGAACTGGAATCTGCCCTTTGATGTGGGTTCAGTGCCTTTGAAGTTCCAGGGCTTTGCCAACTACGCCGGCCCCAAGGGTGATGACTACGCGGGCATCAGCACCAAGTCTGAAGTGCTGGTCCGCACCTCCCTGATGGCTGACGTGGGTAAAGTGGCCTTCGACAAGAAGAACACCTTGTGGGTGGGGATTGGCTACGAGTACTGGTACAACAAGTTCGGCAACCGCTACAAGGCAGACGGCAGCCTGAAACCCGGTATCAAAACCAGCGCTCCCACCGTACAGCTGGAATGGCATTTCTAAGTCGTACGCAGCAAAAAAAACCGCTTTTCGAAGCGGTTTTTTTTCATTCCAAAGCGTGAAAATCCTAGAACTGCACCTCACCGTCCCAGTAGCCCGGCGTGTTGTAGATGGCACGCAAATAATCAATAAAGCGCCGCACTTTGGCCGGCAAATAGCGCTGCTGCTGATACACCGCCTGAATGTCATAACTGGGAATCTCGAACTCGTTCAGCACCGTTACCAGCTCGCCCCGCTTGAGTTCGGGCTGAATTTCCCAGGTGGATCGCCAGCCTATGCCCCAACCTTGCTTGACCCAGTTAAACAGCAGCTCGCCGTCATTGCAATCCAGATCCCCATCGACTCGGACCGCCAATGGGCGACCATCACGCAGAAAGGTCCAGCCGCGTTGCTGACCGCCCTGCAAGTTGAAGGCCAAGCAGTTGTGACGCGCCAGATCTTCGGGCACACGCGGCACACCATGACGCTCAAAATACTCGGGCGTTCCACACACGACTCGCCGATTCGGATACAGACGTACGGCCACATAGTTGGGGTCCGTGACTTCACCAATCCGCAAGGCCATGTCATAGCCCTCGCGCACCAGATCGACCACGCTGTCGGTGAAGTTGAAAGACAGCTTCAGCTCGGGATAACGCTTTTTGAAGGACAAGGCATGGGGGGCCACATGACGACGCCCAAAAGCCGCTGGAGCCGATACCACCAGGTGCCCGCGCACCACTTTACGCTGGGCGCTGATACTGGCTTCAGCCTCTTCAAAGTCCTTCAGAATTTGTTTGCACTGCTCCAGAAACTGCTCACCCAGATCGGTCAATGTCAGCCCGCGAGTGGATCGGTGCATCAAGCGCACACCCAGGCGCTGCTCCAGCGCATCCAGGCGGCGGCCCATGACCACGGGGGTGACTCCTTCGATCACGGAAGCGGCCGCAAAACTGCCTTTTTCCGCGACCAGTGCAAAACTTCGAATTTCGGTATAACGGCTCATTCAATACTCCAAGTATCGATAGAAACAATCGTACCACCATTTCTAGGCAGGTCCATCACTCCTTATTATCGAGTTGTGAATTTCGTCAAACGATGATCTAGGAGATATCAATGGCTCGAATGAGAGCAGTGGACGCCGCCGCCGCAATTTTACGTAAAGAAGGCGTGAGCACCGTATTCGGCGTGCCCGGCGCCGCCATCAACCCCTTCTACTCCGCACTGCGCAAAGAAGGTGGTTTTGATCACATTCTCGCCCGCCACGTGGAAGGCGCTTCCCACATGGCCGAAGGTTTTACCCGTGCCAATCCCGGCAATATCGGCGTGTGCATTGGTACTTCCGGCCCCGCTGGCACAGACATGATCACCGGCCTGTACTCCGCATCGGCTGACTCGATCCCAATTCTGTGCATTACCGGCCAGGCTCCTCGCTCGCGCCTGTACAAGGAAGACTTCCAGGCCGTGGATATTGAATCCATTGCCAAGCCTGTGACCAAATGGGCCGTGACGGTTCGCGAACCCGATCTGATCCCACGCGTGTTCCAGCAGGCTTTCCACATCATGCGCTCGGGCCGCCCCGGTCCTGTGCTGATCGATATGCCTATCGATGTACAAATGGCCGAGATCGAATTCGATCTGGATACCTACTCGCCGCTGGAAGCGTACAAGCCTAGCGCCACTCGCGCCCAGGCTGAAAAAGCCATCGAACTGCTGAACGCATCGGAGCGTCCGCTGATCGTCTCCGGTGGTGGCGTGATCAACGCCAACGCGTCCGAGCTGCTGCAAGAGTTTGCCGAGCTGGTCAACGTCCCTGTGATTCCAACCCTGATGGGCTGGGGCACGGTTGCCGACGATCACCCGCTGATGGCCGGCATGGTGGGTCTGCAGACCTCGCACCGCTACGGCAACCAGACTTTGCTGGCTTCGGACTTCGTATTCGGTATCGGTAACCGCTGGGCCAACCGCCACACCGGTTCCGTGGACGTCTACACCGAAGGCCGCAAGTTCGTGCACGTGGATATCGAACCCACACAGATCGGTCGCGTATTCGGCCCTGATCTGGGCATTGCCTCGGACGCTGGCGCTGCACTGAAGCTGTTCATTGAAGTGGCCAAAGAATACAAGGCTGCCGGCAAGCTGCGCGACCGTGCCGCCTGGGTTGCCGATTGCCAGAAGCGCAAAGCCACCTTGCAGCGCAAGACCAGCTTTGACAACGTGCCCTTGAAGCCTCAGCGCGTTTACGAAGAGATGAACCGCGCCTTTGGCCCGGCGACCACCTACGTCAGCACCATTGGTCTGTCGCAGATTGCAGCCGCCCAGTTCCTGCACGTGTACAAGCCACGTCACTGGATCAACTGCGGTCAGGCAGGCCCATTGGGTTGGACCATTCCCGCCGCACTGGGCGTGGTTGCCGCTGACCCAGGTCGTGAAGTCGTGGCCATTTCGGGCGACTACGACTTCCAGTTCATGATTGAAGAGCTGGCCGTAGGCGCGCAATTCAAGCTGCCTTACATCCATATTCTGGTCAACAACGCCTACCTGGGTCTGATCCGTCAGGCACAGCGTGGCTTCGAGATGGACTATTGTGTACAACTGGCCTTTGACAACATCAACGCCCCTGAAACCGAAGGTTATGGTGTGGATCACATCACCGTGGTGGAAGGTCTGGGTTGCAAGGCCATCCGTGTACACAAACCCGAAGACATCCAGCCGGCCATTGAACAGGCTCGTGCATGGATGAAAGAGTTCAGCGTGCCGGTTGTGATCGAACTGATCCTGGAGCGCGTCACCAACATTGCCATGGGCACCGAACTGCACAATGTGACGGAATTCGAGTCCCTGGCCGAAGCGGGTATTGACGCCCCCACCGCCATCTCGCTGATGGACTGATTGCTGATTTAAAAAACGGAGTAGCACTATGCCAAAATTTGCCGCCAACCTGACCATGCTGTTTAACGAGCACGACTTCCTGGATCGCTTCCAGGCAGCGGCCGAAGCCGGTTTCAAGGGAGTGGAGTACCTGTTCCCCTACGCCTACGACAAACAGCAACTGGCTGACAAACTGCAACAACACGGTCTGACCCAAGTGTTGCACAACCTGCCTGCGGGCGACTGGGACGGCGGCGAGCGCGGCATTGCAATCCTGCCCGAGCGCGTGGGTGAATTTCAGGACGGCGTAGGCCGTGCCATTGAATACGCCACCGCGCTGGGCTGCAAGCAAGTCAACTGCCTGGCGGGCAAGCTGGCCGAGGGCGTAGACCGTGAACTGGCTCACAAGACCTTGGTCAGCAATCTGCAGTTTGCTGCCGCCAAGCTGAAAGACGCCGGCCTGCGCCTGCTGGTTGAACCCATCAACACCTTCGACATTCCAGGTTTCTACCTGAACCGCACCGAACAGGCCGCGGCTCTTTTGCAGGACGTGGGCTCGGACAATCTGTTCATCCAGTACGACGTCTACCACGCCCAGCGCATGGAAGGCGAGCTGGCCGCCACCATGAAAAAGCACCTGGACAAGATTGCACACATCCAGATCGCGGATAACCCAGGTCGCAACGAACCGGGCACAGGCGAGATCAACTACGCCTGGTTGTTCAAGTACATCGACAGCATTGGCTACCAGGGCTGGATCGGCGGCGAGTACAAGCCCGCTGGCGTGACCAAGGATGGCCTGGGCTGGATGACTGAACTGACTGAAGTCACCGCCTGATCGTCGAATACCTGCAGATAATTATTAGGAGATTACACAATGGCTAAAATCGGTTTTATTGGTTTGGGCATCATGGGCGCACCCATGGCCGTCAACCTGATCAAGGGTGGTCATGAACTGTTCGCCTTCACTCACGGCGATTTTCCCAAAAGCGTAAAAGAAGCGGGTGCCACCATTTGCGAAAATGGTGCAGCAGTAGCCCGTCAAGCCGACATCATCATCACGATGGTGCCTGACACCCCACACGTGGAAGACGCCCTGTTCAGTGAAAACGGCGTGGCTGCAAGTCTGAGCGCCGGTAAGATCGTGGTGGACATGAGCTCCATCTCTCCTGTTGCCACCAAAGGCTTTGCCGAGCGCATCGTCAAGCTGGGTTGCGAATACCTGGACGCGCCTGTGTCCGGTGGCGAAGTCGGTGCCAAGGCTGGCTCGCTGACCATCATGGTCGGCGGCAAGCAAGAAGCCTTCGACAAGGCCAAGCCCCTGTTTGAACTGATGGGTAAGAACATCACCCTGGTCGGCGGCTACGGCGACGGTCAAATCACCAAAGTGGCCAACCAGATCATCGTGGCTCTGACCATTGAAGCCGTGGGCGAAGCCCTGTTGCTGGCCTCCAAGGCCGGTGCTGACGCAGGCAAGGTTCGTGAAGCGCTGATGGGCGGTTTTGCCAACTCGCGCATTTTGGAAGTTCACGGTGAGCGCATGGTCAAGCGCACGTTTGATCCAGGCTTTCGCATCGAACTGCACCAGAAGGACTTGAACCTAGCCCTGACTACCGCACGTCAGCTGGGTGTGGCTCTGCCTAACACCGCCACGGCCCAAGAACTGTTCAACACCTGCGCCGCTCACGGTGGCGCTGCACAAGACCACTCCGCCATGGTCCGTGCGCTGGAAATCATGGCCAATTACGAGATTGGTCAATAAGATCGGCTCAAGGATGCTCCCGTCCGGGCTGGCTTTTTCCAGGCATCAAGCCGGCAAGGTCGGGACATCCAGCAAGCGGGCTGCGGCCCGCTTTTTTTACCAGTTGGTACCCAAAGATGCCCTGCCCTCACGCAGTTGCATCCATATCGCGCAGTAAGATGGTTACGCTGCCATCACTCTGCCTTAGGATTGACCCATGAAGATCGAGCCACAAGACTTACTCAGCAAAATGTTTCAAGCTGCCGTCAACGCGGCTCAGCCTGAACATTGCATTCCACCTTATTTGCCCGAGGCTCCCAAGGGCCGCACCATTGTGATCGGCGCAGGCAAGGCATCGGCAGCAATGGCCCAGGCACTGGAGCGTCACTGGGACAAAGGCCCCATCAGCGGTGTGGTGGTGACCCGCTATGGCTACAGCGTGCCTTGTGATCACATCAAGATTCTGGAAGCCTCTCACCCCGTGCCCGACCAGGCCGGCGAGGACGCGGCCCGCGAGATTTTGCGCACGGTCAGCGATCTGAACGAGGACGACCTGGTGATTTGCCTGATTTCCGGCGGCGGTTCGTCTCTGCTGCCTCTGGCCGGAGAAGGCGTCACCCTGGCTGACAAACAAGCCATCAATAAAGCGCTGCTGAAATCGGGCGCGTCAATTGGCGAGATGAACACCGTACGCCGCCACCTGTCTGCCATCAAAGGTGGCCGTCTGGCCGCGGCTTGTGCCCCTGCCCGTGTCCTGAATCTGCTGATTTCCGATGTTCCTGGCGACAAACCCATGGACATCGCTTCTGGCCCCACGGTGGCGGATCCCACCACGTGCGAGCAAGCGCTGGAGATCATCACCCGCTACGGCATCGAGATTCCTGCCGCAGCCCGTGCCCTGCTGGAGAGCGGCGATGGTGAAACCATCAAGCCCGACGATCCACGCTTGGCTCATGTCACCACCCATCTGGTCGCCACACCACAACTGGCCCTGCTGGCTGCAGCTCGTGTCGCTGAAGCCCGTGGCGTACGTCCCGTCCTGCTGGGCGACAGCATTGAAGGCGAAGCCCGCGATGTGGGCAAAGTCATGGCTGGCATCGCCTTGAGCGTGGCCCAGCATGAGCAGCCCACCCAGGCTCCCTGCGTGCTGCTGTCAGGCGGAGAAACCACCGTGACCTTGCGCGGCCAGGGCCGTGGCGGTCGCAATGTGGAATTTCTGCTGTCCACCGCCATTGCCTTGAACGGGGCACCCGGTATCTACGGTTTGGCAGGCGATACCGACGGTGTAGATGGCCAGGAAGAAATTGCTGGAGCCTTCTGCGGTCCGGACACTTTGGAACGTGCCTGGCAACTAGGTATACGCCCAAGGGCCAGTCTGGACAATAATGATGGTCATGGCTTCTTTGAAGCCTTGGATGACGCTTTGGTTACGGGCCCTACCCTGACCAACGTCAATGATTTCCGTGCAATTCTGGTTTTAACCCCTAGCGATTAACGCTTTTCTTTAAGGACTGGACATGAGAGACACGAAAGTACTGACCCTGGCCGATGTTAAAAAAATTGCTGCCGCTGCCGAGCAAGAAGCGCTGAAGAACAACTGGGCTGTCAGCATCGCCATTTGCGATGCAGGCGGCCACGCGCTCTGGATGCAGCGTATGGACGGCGCTCCCTTGATGAGCGCCCAGGTTGCTCCCGCAAAAGCACACACATGCGTGCTTGGCGGTGGCAAGCCCAGCAAGGTATTTGAAGACATGGTCAACAATGGTCGCTTTGCCGCTCTGTCCATGCCCATTACGCCACTGGAAGGCGGCGAGCCGATTGTGTTGGACGGTCAAGTCATTGGTGCAGTCGGCGTGTCCGGCGTGAAAGCACCTGAAGACGCTCAGATCGCCCGCGCCGGTATCGCTGCTCTTTGAGCTATCGATCCCCCTAAGGACAACAACCCATGAAACGTCAACGTCATTCCCGCATTCTGGCTACCCTGGGTCCTGCCAGTTCTACGCCAGAACGCATTCGTGAACTGTTCGAGGCCGGCGCTGATGTGTTCCGCCTGAACTTCAGCCACGGCACACATGAAGACCACGCCGCGCGCTATCACACCATTCGTCAGATTGAAAAGGAAACCGGTCGCAGTATCGGTATTCTGATGGACCTGCAAGGCCCCAAGCTGCGCGTTGGCAAAATGAAAGATGGCCGTGTGACATTGGAAACCGGTCAGAAATTCCGTCTGGATCTGGACCCCGCCGAGGGGACCAGCCAGCGTGCCTACCTGCCCCACCCCGAAATCTTCGCCGCTCTGGAAGACGGGACAGACCTGCTGCTGGATGACGGCAAGCTGCGTCTGCGTGTGGACAGCTTTGGTCCGGACTTTGCAGAAACTACGGTCATGGTCGGCGGCCCGCTGTCCGACCGCAAGGGCGTGAACGTACCCGGCGTGGTACTGCCTATCTCGCCCTTGACCGAGAAAGACCTGATCGATCTGAAGTTTGGGCTGGAATTAGGCGTGGATTGGGTTGCGCTGTCCTTTGTGCAGCGTCCTGGCGACATCCGTGAGGCCCGCGAGCTGATCGGGGAGAAGGCCTGGATCATGGCCAAGCTGGAAAAACCGCAAGCGCTGGAGCACCTGGAAGAAATCGTCCAGCTGTGTGATGGCGTGATGGTGGCACGTGGCGACCTGGGCGTGGAAGTTCCACCCCAGCGCGTGCCTGTGTTGCAGCGCCAGATCGTGCGTACTGCCCGTGCGGCAGGCCGGCCGGTGGTCGTCGCCACACAAATGCTGGAATCCATGATCACCTCGCCTGTGCCTACACGAGCTGAAGCCTCCGACGTGGCTACCGCCATCTACTCGGGTGCTGACGCCGTCATGCTGTCTGCCGAATCGGCCTCGGGCCAGTTTCCGCTGGAAGCGGTATCCATCATGGACAGCATCATCAAGGAGATCGAAAACGATCCTAGCTGGCGCACCATTCTGGAAGCCAACCACAGCACCGCCGAGGCCAGCACCGCAGACGCGATCTGCTGCGCCCTGCGTCGCGTGGCCAGCATTCTGGAACCGGCAACGAACGTGGCTTACACCACGACCGGCTTTAGCGCCTTGCGTGCCAGCCGTGAACGGCCCATCGCCCCTATCCTGGCCCTGACGCCCCGTGTGGAAACCGCACGCCGTCTGGCCTTGGCCTGGGGTGTCCATGCCGTACCCTGCGAGGACGTGAGCGATCTGGGCGAGATGATCGACCACGCTACCGATATGGCAGCGCAGCATGAGTTTGCTCAGGCTGGCGACACCATCGTGATGATTGCCGGTGTTCCTTTTGGCACCAGCGGTCGTACCAACTTGCTGCATGTGGCCACTGTTCCACAAAAGTAAGTACGCTCGATAGCAGCAATAAAAAAACCTTGTCCATCATCCACGATGGGCAAGGTTTTTTGCATTCTAGCCATAAAGCCATGATCGCAACTCAAGCTCTGCATGCCCTCGCTTAACAAAAAAGAGAGCAGTAAAGTCGGCAAGCCACGCAAACACTGACTTTCAAGAAAAAATTGACCATGCGCATTTGGCGCGCACAAAAAAAAACCCGAGATCTAGAGATCTCGGGCAAATCCACCAAAGGAGGAGGGTGGAGGAGACAATCGTGGCAAGTTGGGCTACCAGATAAAGTATCGAGCCAGAAAGCTAAGGGTTATTACGCTTGTTTTTCCCGCTTTCTTTTCAACATCCAATAACTAAAGTCTACCTACAAAAATGGTGCAATGCAAGATAAATACCGTGGAAAACCCTTAGACGCGCATCTTGTGGCATTAATGCATCAATTTCCTAACGCAAATTCCCTGCCAGGTATCTAGTCGTTAACCCTAGGTCGCCAAACAGGCTCTAAGGTTGGCAAACAAAACGGGCCAGTAACTGACCCGTTTTGCTTGTCGCATCCATGAGGTCTCAACGCACAAGCACACGCGACTTGGCTCGGAGACTGCTTTTACAAGCGATACGCTGTGGTTGTCATGACTTTGGACATCATGCGCATCAAGGTTTTTACCGGAGGCGGCAAACCCGCTGCACCATGATTTTCGGCCGTGCGGCGATGCTCGATTTCGTCATCGCGCATTTTTTCCACAATGCGACGCGAACGATTATCAGTGGCTGGCAAGGACTCCAGATGGCTTTCCAGGTGTTCCTCAACCTGACGCTCGGTCTCGGCCATAAAGCCCAGGTTATACGGCACCCCTGCCCGGCTGGCGAGCAAGCCCAAGGCAAAGGAACCGGCGTACCACAAAGGGTTGAACACGCTGGGACGGCTGTCCAGTTCACGCAAACGATCATCGCACCACGCCAGGTGGTCGACTTCTTCCTGAGCGGCTTGCAGCAGTACTTCAGTTGCCTGGGGATCTTTGCACAGCATGGCCTGGCTACGATACAAGGCCTGGGCGCAAATCTCGCCCACATGGTTCACACGCATCAAGCCGGCAGCATGGCGGGCTTCGTCCACCGTGATCTCGGACACTTCCTTGCCAGCGGGATTCGGGCGCGACGCGCGTGCCGAACGTCCCAATACTTCCAGGGCCCGATTCGTCTCGCTCAGAATCTGGTCAAAAAAGCTATTGCGCCGGTACAGACGGGTATCGCTGTTGGAAACAGTATGGCTCATGAGGACACCTGCAAAACAAAATGGATGGGTATTATTGCCGCAAAAAGGCGATCACTGCCTTGCTCTCAGACAAGAGCCACAGCAATGGCAGCACACAAGCCATGATAACCAGGCCTATGCCGGCAATCTCTTGGTCGGACTGCAGATAGAAATTACAGAGCCGAACCGGATTGTCGTAATACAGCAAACCAACAATGGCCATCATCCAACTGAAGTTACCGAAAAAGAACAGGCGAAACACCAGGTGGGCGCGTCGCCAGGACTCCATGAACAACATGCCCATCAAGACCAGACCGATATATTTGGCGGTGGCCATGGGAGGCGATACCAGAACGTCGTCCAGTGCTTTGGGGACCATCCAGTAAGCCGCGGCAAAGCTGACCATGATCAGGCCGGGCAAACCATATTCATTCAGGGCGTAATACGGGCGCAGCAAGGCCTGCATGGCAGCCGAACGGCCTACGCCCTGATAGCGCAGGGCCAGCTGCAAGGTAATGCCTGACAGGACCAACAAAGGAATATGCACCAGCATGTGCAGACTCATGGAGGCCGTCAGAGGCCGGTCCCAAAAGGCGGCAGCAGCAAACAGGAGCGCCGCCAGCAAGGCCAGGGCACTGCCAAAATAAGGACGGACTTTGGGGGATTCGACGACACGCTTCAAAGACATTACATCGCTCCCTTCTTGTCCAGGTCCTCAAGGGCACGTTTGGCGTAAGCCAAGGCCAGCATGGGTTCGCCGTAATCCACAATACGCCCCAGACGCGGTTCCGAGCTGACAACGTGATAGGCCGCATTGTGCTCGTACTCATCAAAGGGGGCGGGAATGACAACGATGCCAAAATCGTCCAGCACACGCTGACGCTGTTCGCCGGGCATCATGGTGACAAATTGCCAGACGTCCGGATTGGCCTTCATGGTTTTGCTGTAACGGCGCAGGTGATCGGGCGAATCCGTAGGGTCGAAGCTGATGCTTAGCAGGCGTATACGGTCCTGCAAGCCTTCTTCCACAATCGCTTTTTGCAGTTGCTGATACTCCGAGCCCATCGCCAGACAGAGCGTAACGCAGCGGGTATAGATGAAATTGACGATGGTGATGCGACCATCATTTTGCAGCAGGGTGCTTAGCTGGGTACTGCCCCCAGCCGGGAGCAGTACTTCGACATCGGATATCAGACGCGGCGAGGCGGCTACATCGTTGCGACGGGCCGTCTCGGCTGTCAGGGCGGAGAACCCTTGCGTCAAATGGGCCAGTGCCCCAATACCCAGGGCGAAAACCAGGAGAATACTTATAAATAGTCTCATCGCTGGCCCATCATTTCAGTCCTACTCTTCCATGGGAGCCAGGTCGGCGTCCCCATTCCAGTGATCGGTTTTATCAGCTGTTTTTTCACGTTCGGCTTTGACAAAGGCCACGTCCACAGGATCGGCGCTATTGCCACCCAATTCAGTACGCAGGTAATTAACAACGGCCGTCATTTCCTCGTCATTGAACTTCTCGCGGAACTCGGGCATCGCACCATTGTACTTATTACCCTTGACCGTGATCTCACCCGTAATACCGTGCAGCATGATCTGGACCAAAACTTCAGGCTTGCGCAGCACCCATTCGGAACCCACCAGCGGAGGGAACACGCCTGGAACACCGGCACCCGTTGCCTGGTGACAGGCGGCACATTGGGCTACGAACAGCTGCTGACCATCTACCGCGCCTTCTGGCAATTCGAAGTCGGCAACGATACGGTTGTCGCCCACGGTTGCGTCATGGCTCAGGTCACTGCTGAAAATATAGTAGATGCCCCACAGGAACAGACCTGCAATGATCAGCAGAACCACCCAAGGGATCGGTGCTGCGTTTTCTTCCGGATCGGAATGCTCACGCAGCTGTGCTTCATATTTACGATTGTCGCTCATTCTAATTCTCCGAGGCGCCCCGCCTTGCGGGGCGCGCTAGCTCAGCAATGCCTGTTTATTTGATAACGCTGGCTGGCGCTACGGGATACGTACGATCCAGCGCCAACAGGTATTCAACCAGGTCCAGGGCCTCTTGCTTGGCCACAACCACCTTGCCTTCTGGTGCGAAATCACCTGGCAAGTTGACAACCTTGTCGCCTTCCTCTGCCTTGTCCTTGAGCTCGAACATGAAGGGGTAAGAAGGCATATTGCTGCCAGGAGTATAAGCACGAGGCTGATACAAGTGACCCAGGTGCCAGTCCACGCTAGGCTGACGAGCACCAATATTGAGCAGGTCAGGGCCGGTACGCATGGTGCCGAGCAGGTGAGGCGTGTCGTAGAAGTAGTCGCCTGCTACCGAGGCACGACCCCAGCCACGCTGGAAGTCAGGAGCCTGGTTCTGGCTGCGTGGCTGCTGCGAGTGACAGTAGACACAGCCCATATCAATGTATTGCTGACGGCCGCGCAGTTGCACTTCCGTGTAAGGCTTCAGGCCTGGAGAGGGCTCCACCTTTTTAACTTGCAGGTAAGGGACAACGACCAGAGCCGATGTGGCCAGGGCCAGCGTCACCATGGCGCCGCCCAATAGTTTGTATTCGCTTTCCATGACTAAATCATGCCTCCACTACATTGCGAGTTGCCGAGCGCTGGTGAAACAGGGCTGGACCAATACGACGGCTGCCATAGCGCAAAGCCATTGCCACAAAGTGGAAGGCAAACACAAGGTGACCCAGAGTCATCAAACCACCACCAATCGAGCGCGACTTCAGGTAAGGCATCGTGACAAACACCGACTCCATGAAGGCTTTGGCAGGATCAAGCATGGCCAGACCTTGCAACCAACCGCCAATGCTCAGACCAATAGCGTAGATGGAGAAACCAATCACAACCAGCCAGAAGTGCAGGGAGATCAGTTTGGGGTAAGGCCATTCCCAGGACATCACGCGCGGCATCACGTAGTAGATGGCACCGAACATCACGATGGTAAAGAAGCCGTACAAGCCGATGTGGGCGTGGGCAACCGTGAAGTGCGTGAAGTGGGTAATCGTGTTGATGCTGCGCAGCGCTTCAAAAGAACCTTGAATGGAGCTGACGGTGTACATCATGCCGCCCAGCACGATAAAGCGCAGGGTGGGCGAGTGAATCAGGGTACGGAAGTGACCCTTCATGGTGTAGTGCTGGTTGATCGAGAATGCCAGCACGGGGATGATCATCATCATGCTTTGCACGATGGACAGGGTAACCATCCACTGCGGCACAGGACCGCCAACCAGGTGGTGACCACCAACCTGACCGTAGAAAAAAGCCAGACCCCAGAAACCCACCAGAGACAGGTTGTAGGAGCTGATAGGCTGACCGATGATCTTGGGCAGGAAGTAATACACCGAAGCCAGAGCCATCGGGGTGTAGAACAGACCCAGCACGTTGTGGCCAAACCACCAGTTCATGGTTGCTTGTTCAACACCCACGTGCACGGCAGGCAGGTTACCGACCAGGAACAGGATGGGGAACCAGAACAGGGCTGCGCCCATGTACCACACCGACACATACAGGTGGTGAGCACGACGGTTTTGCAAGGTGAAGACCAAAGGCAAGGCTGCCAGAGCACCACCGATAACCATCAGAATATCAACCTGCCAAGGCATTTCCAGCCATTCCATACCGTCGGTGATACCCATCGCGATACATGTCAGACCGATAGCCAGGCCAATGTTCCACAAGATCCCGCCCGTGATGGCATAACGCGCACCGATCAGGGGGGTCTTGAGCAAACGAGGCAGCATCCACATGGCAACGCCGAACGCGGCCATTGGAGCCCAGCCGTAAGCCACACCGTTCAGGTGCAGCGTACGCATGCGACCAAAGGTCATCCAGGCGTGTTGCGTCAGAAATTCGGGATCGTGCAGCTTGATCGAGCTGATCAAGCCTGCCGTCGAGGCAAAGAGCAGCCAGAAGACCGAACAGGCCAGCAAAATGAAAGTGACCTTGGCGGAGGAGCGGTCGGCTTCCACGCGTTCTGCCAATTCAAGGCTCAGCGCCTGACGATCTTCAGCCGAAATTGCCTTGCGGCCCATTTCTTCTTGAAGTGCCTGACGTTGCTCAGGGGTGGCGGAGGGGTCATCTACCTGCCCGATTTCGCCTTTGGAGAAGATCTCTCGCGAAGCAGCGGGACTGTGGTCAAAGAAGTTACGGCGTAACGACCAGATGAAAACAAAGAGTCCTGTAACGGACAATATGAAAGCTAGTAGCAGTATTGAAACGGTATTCACAATGATCCAGGCCTGGTTAATGTGAAGCTGCCAAGCAGCTCGGCGGCACCTTGACGCGTCGCAGATCAAAAGAGCATGGACGCAAAAAATCTGCGACTGCCTAGGTCGCGAGAGCCGTCATGTTAAAACACCCGCTTGTGACGTCCGAATAAAGCCCCCATTGAAAGCAAGGTTTATTGAGACAGAACAAATACGAGCACGACATTTTTTGGTATACGGGCGACAGTCATTATAGGCGAGGGTAAACCCCTGTGACATATCTGTTTCAAAATGCCGTGTACCGCACAGCAGTTTATCCTAGGACAAACAACAAAACCAGTCTAAATCTTGCAAAGAGCATGGTTCTGCTCTGATTTGTCCATATGGAATTTCTTATACGGGCACGACACCCGCCACAATCAGCTGCGCTCAAAAGTAACAAGGTCCGAATCCGGGCCCCACATTTCAATTAGCAATAAAGCGGTAAAGATCCGCATCAAATCACGCTAAACCTGGTTTCCATCCGAGCGCGACACAGCCCTCATCAAAAAAGTACAATCACGACTATCAATCTACTGACGAGTCTTGGCTCGCACTGCAAACAAAGGAATTCATATGGAATGCACAATCGACTGGGGCGGCAAAGACGGAATGTTGTTCGTTGCCCGTACAGGCAGTGGTCATGTGACGGCCATGGACGGTGCACCCGAAGGTGGCGGCAATAACCTGGCCCCACGCCCCATGGAAATGCTGCTGACCGGCGCGGGTGGCTGTGCAGCGTACGACGTGGTGCTGATTCTCAAGCGCGGTCGTCATGCCATTACGGGCTGCCAGGTCAAGCTGATGGCCGAACGCGCCGACACCGACCCCAAAGTCTTCACCAAGATTCACTTCACCTTTGTGGTCACCGGCAAGGACCTGCCCCAGGCCGCCGTTGAGCGTGCCGTACAACTGTCGCACGACAAGTACTGCTCCGCTTCGGCCATGCTGGGCAAAACCGCCGAGATCACCTATTCCGTCGATATTCAGCAAGCCTGAGGCCCCCATGTCCCTCTATCCCTACGAAGACCTGCTGCGCCTGGTCTACACCCAAGGCACTCCCAAAGGTGACCGCACAGGTACCGGCACGAACTCGGTATTTGGTCACCAAATGCGCTTCGATCTGTCGCAGGGTTTCCCGTTGATCACCACCAAGAAGCTGCACACCCGCAGCATCTTTATTGAATTGCTGTGGTTTTTGCGCGGTGAGTCCAATGTGCGTTGGCTGCAAGAGCGCGGCGTATCCATCTGGGACGAATGGGCCGACGAGGACGGCAATCTGGGCCCGGTCTATGGCGTGCAATGGCGCTCCTGGCCGACCCCCGACGGTCGTCACATCGACCAGATCAGCCAGTTGGTGGAACAGATTCGCAAGAATCCCGACTCGCGTCGCCTGATCGTCTCGGCCTGGAACGTGGCGGATGTGGGCCAGATGGCTCTGCCCCCTTGCCACGCCCTGTTCCAGTTCTATGTAGCCGATGGCAAGCTGTCCTGCCAGCTCTACCAGCGCAGTGCGGATATTTTCCTGGGCGTGCCTTTCAATATCGCCAGCTACGCTCTGCTGACCCATATGATGGCCCAGCAATGTGATCTGGAAGTGGGCGACTTCATCTGGACAGGCGGCGACTGCCACCTGTATTCCAACCACTTCGAGCAAGCCGAATTGCAGCTGTCGCGTGAACCACGCCCCTACCCCAAGCTGACGATCAAGCGCAAACCCGCCAGTCTGTTTGATTACGAGTACGAAGACTTCGAAATCACCGACTACGATCCTCACCCCCATATCAAGGCGCCTGTTGCCGTATGAGTTCCACCCCTTTTATTCGTCTGGTCGTTGCCTATGCGGCCAATCGCTGCATAGGCAAGGACAACGACCTGCCCTGGCGCCTGCCGTCCGACTTGCAGCACTTCAAGCGCGTGACCATGGGTTTGCCCATCATCATGGGCCGCAAGACCTGGGAGTCGCTGGGCCGTCCTTTGCCTGGCCGTCCAAATCTGGTGATCAGCCGCAATGCGGATTACCAGGCAGAGGGCGCACAAGTATTCAGCAATCTGGACGACGCCCTGGCCGCTTGCCCTGGCTTTGAGACAGCTTGCGTGATTGGTGGTGAGCAACTGTTCCGTCTGGCCCTGCCCGTCGCACAGGAACTGATCGCGACCGAGATCAAGGCTGACGTGGACGGTGACACCTTCTTCCCCGCATTACCTGCTGGCGAATGGGAAGAAGTTGAACGCCTGCCCCAGCCCGAGGAAAACGGTTTCACTTACGACTACGTGACGTATCGCCGCCGTAATAGTTAAGAGAGCCACGAAACAGGGGCCAGAGTTTCGCTGCCCCGGAACCAAGCTCTAAGCCCAAAAGCTTACGCTCGAAGCCAAATAAAAGGCCTGAATCCGTGGAATCGGATTCAGGCCTTTTTTACCATCAACCCGCCTGGATCAGGCAGAGCCACCGCGTATTCCTGCTAGCTCAATATCTGAACTTACTCAGCCACCGCGGCATAAGCAGGGCCATCCAGCAAACCTTGCAGGTCAGCGGGATTGTCAGCCTTGAGCTTGAAAATCCAGGTATCAAACGGGGCTTCGTTGATCAGATGCGGCGCATCGGACAAAGCCTGGTTGAACTCCACCAGCTCGCCCGCCACAGGAGCGTAAATGTCGGAAGCGGCCTTCACCGATTCCACCACGCCCGCTGTTGCACCGGCGGCCAAACGAGTACCGGGAGTGAAGTCACCCACAAACACCAAATCACCCAATTGGTCCTGAGCAAAGTCGGTAATGCCAACCAGCACGACACCGTCTTCATCCTTGGCCCACTCGTGGCTTACTACGTACTTTCGATCTCCTGGCAGTTGCATATTGCCTCCCTGACAAACCAGCCCACAATCCTGTTGATTTCAAAAGCGGCCGCAAAAACTGCGTCTTGCCGCTCCCGCTCGTTTACTTAGCTTTGACCTGCTTGCGCCTTCAGTGCACGTGCACACGCCGCCGCTGAAGCCCAGGCCCATTGGAAGTTATACCCGCCCAGCCAGCCAGTGACATCCACCGCTTCACCAATAAAGAACAGACCAGGTACTTTACGTGCTTCCATGCTTTTCTGATTCAGCTCGCGTGTATCCACACCTCCGCTCATCACTTCCGCCTTTTTATAGCCTGCGGTGCCACTGGGTTTCAACTCCCAGGCATTAATCACCTGCCCCACCGCGCGCAATACGCGATCCGGCAAATCGGCCAGACGTTGCTGCCCCACTCCTTTGGGCAACAAGTCCGAGGTATCCAGCCATTGCTCGACCAGACGGCGTGGCCACAAGGTCGACAAGACGGTGAGCAACTGCTGGCGACTACCGGCCTTCAAATCCAATAACTGCTGCGCGATGTCCTGACCGGGAGCCAGGTCCACACTAATAGTCTCGCCCGACTGCCAGTAGCTGGAAATCTGCAAGATACCCGGCCCGGACAAGCCTCGATGCGTGAACAGCAGATCTTCCAGAAAAGCCTGGCGTTGCTTGCCTTGTCCGGTGCTGACTTCCACTTCCAAAGCCATGCCGCTCAAGGCAGAAAATGGCTTCCAGTCCCGACCATCAAAGGTCAAAGGTACCAAGGCCGGATGCGGTTCGATCACTTTCAAACCGAAGTGACGCGCCACACGCAGGGCATAGTCCGTGGACCCCAGCTGCGGAATCGCCATGCCGCCTGTAGCAATCACCACCTGCAAGGCATTCAAATCCCCCAGGCTGGTACGCAACACAAAGCCTTCGTCGCTACGGCCAATGGACTGCACCGAACAGGGCATGCGCCAGGACACCTGCCCTTTCAAACACTCCTGGCGCAGCATCTGGATAATGGACTCGCTGGAGTCATCACAGAAAAGCTGGCCTTTGTGCTTCTCATGGAAACCGATGCGGTACTCTCGCACCAGTTCCAGAAAATCCTGAGGGGTATAGCCCGCCAAGGCCGAACGGCAAAAATGCGGGTTCTTGGATAGAAAATTCTCTGGCGAAGTACCCGTATTGGTGAAGTTACAGCGCCCTCCACCGGAAATACGGATTTTCTCGGCCAGCTTTTCAGCGTGATCAATCAATACCACTCGCAGGCCGCGCTGGCCTGCGATACTGGCAGCCATCATACCGGCCGCACCTGCGCCGATGACGGCAACATCAAAAAAAGGGATCACGCGGGTTTACTCGTTGGTTTCAGACTCAAGCACGCAATCTACGTAGTAGCGCGGCAGTCCATCGGGGCCAATATCCTGCGCCAGTCCATGCACATAGGTTTCAAAGCCGGGGAAGCGGGCATTGAACTCGCGCGCGAATTGCAGATACTCCACAATGCGCGAGTTAAAGCGTTCGCCAGGAATCAACAAGGGAATACCGGGCGGGTAAGGCGTCAGCAAGACGCCCGTCACACGGCCTTCCAGCTCGTCAATGCCAACGCGTTCGATATCGCCGTGCGCCATCTTGGCATAGGCGTCCGAGGGTTTCAGAGCGGGAATCATGTCGCTCAGGTAAACCTCGGTAGTCAAACGGGCCAGATCGTACTTGCGGTAAGCCTGGTGAATCTGCTGACACAGATCACGCAAGCCCATGCGCTCGTACGTGGGCTGGGTCTTGCAGAAATCCGGCAAGATGCGCCACATGGGCTGGTTGCGGTCGTAATCGTCCTTGAACTGCTGCAAGGCGGTCAGCAAGGTATTCCAGCGTCCTTTGGTGATGCCAATGGTGAACAGAATAAAGAAGGAATACAGGCCGGTTTTCTCGACCACCACGCCGTGTTCGGCCAGATATTTGGACACCAGAGCGGCAGGAATACCCTGCTCGGCAAAGGTGCCGGAAATATCCAGGCCGGGAGTCACGACCGTCGCCTTGACCGGGTCCAGCATGTTGAAATTGGTCGACAACTTGCCAAAGCCGTGCCATTCCGCATCGGAGCGCAGAATCCAGTCCTCGCGCTCGCCTATGCCCTCTTCAGGCAGAGTGTCCGGGCCCCAGACCTTGAACCACCAGTCGTTCTCCCCATATTCCTTGGATACCTTGCGCATGGCGCGACGGAAGTCCATGGCCTCGCAAATGCTTTCCTCGACCAGGGCGGTACCGCCGGGCGGCTCCATCATGGCCGCAGCCACATCACAGGACGCAATAATCGCGTACTGCGGGCTGGTGCTGGTGTGCATCAGGTAGGCTTCGTTGAACACGTTGCGGTCCAAGGGGCGGTTTTCCGCATCCTGCACCGTAATCTGTGACGCCTGCGACAAGCCAGCCAGCATTTTGTGCGTGGAGTGCGTGGCGTAAATCATGGTGTCTTTGGTGCGTGGACGATCCGCACCAATGGCATGCATGTCGTGATAGAAGTCATGGAAAGCCGCATGCGGCAACCAGGCCTCATCAAAGTGCAGCGTAGGGATCTTGGAATCCAGGGTTTCCTTGATCATTTCCACGTTGTAGATCACGCCATCGTAGGTACTTTGCGTCAGCGTCAGAATACGGGGCTTTTTGTTCTTGGCCTTGCTGGCAAAGGGATTGGCCTCGATCTTGCGCGCAATGTTTTCCGGCAGGAACTCGTCTTGTGGAATGGGACCAATAATGCCCAGGTGGTTGCGCGTGGGGCGCAGGAACACTGGGATAGCGCCCGTCATGGTAATGGCGTGCAGGATCGACTTGTGGCAGTTACGGTCCACTACCACCACGTCGTTATTGGCCACATTGGCGTGCCAGACGATCTTGTTGGACGTGGACGTGCCGTTAGTCACGAAAAAGCAGTGGTCGGCATGGAAGATGCGGGCGGCGTTGCGCTCGGCATCGGCTACCGGGCCGGTGTGGTCCAGCAACTGACCCAGCTCGTCGACCGCATTACAGACGTCAGCACGCAGCATGTTTTCACCGAAAAACTGGTGAAACATCTGGCCAACCGGGCTTTTCAGGAAGGCGACGCCACCCGAGTGCCCAGGGCAGTGCCAGGAGTAAGAGCCGTCAGACGCGTACTTGACCAGCTCACGGAAAAACGGCGGTGCCAGGCTCTCCAGGTAGGAGCGTGCTTCACGGATGATGTGACGCGCCACGAACTCGGGCGTGTCCTCGAACATGTGAATGAAGCCGTGCAGCTCGCGCAAAATATCGTTGGGGATATGCTGCGAGGTGCGTGTCTCGCCGTACAAATAGATGGGGATGTCCTCATTGCGGAACCGCAGCTCGCCAATAAAGGAGCGCAGGTTCTTGATCGCATTGGCGACATCCTCCGGGGAATCCACATCGAATTCCTCATCATCAATCGACAAAATGAAGGCGCTCGCGCGGCTTTGCTGTTGCGCAAAAGAACTGAGGTCACCATAGCTGGTGACCCCGAGAACCTCTACGCCTTCGGCCTCTATCGCCGAGGCCAGGGCTCGAATGCCCAGGCCCGACGTATTTTCGGAACGGTAGTCTTCGTCGATGATGACGATAGGAAAACGAAACTTCATCCAGAACTCCTAGGTACGAGGCAGGGTAACGCCTAGCTGACCTTGATATTTGCCGCCGCGGTCGCGGTACGACACTTCGCACACTTCATCGCTTTCAAAGAACAACATCTGTGCGCACCCTTCACCGGCGTAAATCTTGGCGGGCAGCGGGGTGGTGTTGGAAAACTCCAGGGTGACGTGGCCTTCCCATTCGGGTTCCAGCGGGGTCACGTTCACGATGATGCCGCAACGGGCATAGGTGCTTTTGCCCAGACACATGGTCAACACACTGCGGGGAATACGGAAGTACTCAACCGTGCGGGCCAGCGCGAAAGAATTGGGCGGAATAATGCACACATCACCGACAAAATCCACAAAGGATTTTTCATCGAAGGCTTTGGGGTCCACGATGGTCGAGTTGATGTTGGTAAAAATCTTGAATTCGTTGGCACAACGCACATCGTAGCCATAGCTGCTGGTGCCGTAGCTGACGATACGTTGTCCGTCTACATTACGCACTTGGCCGGGCTCAAAAGGCTCGATCATGCCTTGGGCAGCAGCCCGCCGAATCCAACGGTCGCTTTTGATACTCATAAGAAATTAGCCGCCTTAAATCAGTAACCGGTTATTTTATCGTTTAGATACACGCACAAGCCAGTTGTGGCGCAAATATGTCATTTGCGCCACAAAACGGCCTGTACTGCGTCAAACTGCGCTGTCTTACTCCGGAGAGAACCAGCGGTAAATCAGGGCCAGACCATTGACGGTTCCGGCGCTCAGCTCGGCGGTCAAACCACGAGCCAGTCGGTAACTGGCCCGGCCTACGGTGCCGGTATCGGCCATGGCCTGCTCCAGGCTGACCGAGATATCCGCCGTCAAGGCTTTGGTAATGGCAATGAACTTGCGCTCTTCATTACTGGTGCCGCTGTTCAGGGATTTGACCACACTTTCCACCGGCAAAATGCTACCGGCACTGCCCAGGTCGCCCGAGCGCATGGCCACTTCATCAATCCCGAACTTGCGGTAGAAGGGCTCGCCATCGCCCAGGAAGGACGTACCCACGCTAAGCAGCAAGGCCATGTCGCCACCCGAATCATCCGGCCCGTGACCCAGCAATAGCCAGGACAATTTTTCAACTTCGCTGACTTCAGGATAGGACACCAGATCGATGCGGGGCTTGCGTGCCGTACCGGCTACCTTAACACCTGCTTCCACAGCCTGACCGGTACGCACAGCCTCAATGTCCAGGATAGGAGATGTGATATCGCCCTGGAAGGTCACGGTTCCGCGCTTGAGCAAGAGCTTCTGGCCATACAGTTCAATTCGGCCCCCACGAGTACGCAAGGCTCCCATGCCAGTCAGCTTGCCGCCAATCATGGTGACCCGCAAACTGCCCACCAGACCGGAGTTCACGCCGTAGCCCGTCAGGTAAAAGCGCGGCCCCAGGTCCACATCAATTTCCATGCTCATGTCGGTTGCGGCCTGGGAGGGCTCGGAGGCTGGCTCGTCCCCTGCCCGCACAATCACCACATCACTATCAACAGTAGGAATGCCACCGAGCATGTCCAGGTTGAACCAGCCCGCATCAGCTACCACCTTGCCGGTAATGGCAATGCGCGGCAATTCCATGTCCAGATTGATATTGCCGGACATCATGGCGTAACGATCCGAACGCTGCAAAATCGGGAAGCGGAAAATATCGACGTCAAACGCCCCTTGCTGCGTGCTCAGGTTCCATTGCCCGGAAACCGTCAGCTTGCCGTCCTTGGCATCCGGGCTTTCCTTCAACCAGGTGGCCGTACGCCACTCTTGTGGCTCGACTCGTGGGCGGGCCGGGAAAGTCAGCGAATCCAGACGGAAAATATCATCATCAAAACTGGCATCCAGTTGCCCGTCGATCAGACGGATACCGTCGTCCAGGCGAGTAAAGCGCAACTCGCGGCCAGTGACCGTACCACGGCTGGTCCAGGCCCATTTCGCGCCTATATTGATATCCACATCCGCGTTCAGACGTCCGCCCAGTTCCATGGCATCGCCCAGGAACAAGCGCGTCCAGCCCAGGTCGTCGATATTGGCTTTGATGCTGACAGACTTGGGATCATTTTCGTTGATTGCCAGTCCATGAATGGGGGTCTGCGCCTTGGCCGTGACATAGCCCATTTCCTTGGTGCGCACATCCAGCTGCGCATCCACGCGGCTGCTGGTGGCCGAAGTGGGTTTGGCATTGATAACGACGCTCAGGTCTTCCAGACCCAAGGACATTGGGGGATCGGCAAAAACCTGCACATCACCGGCAACCCGATCCACTCTCACCTGCCCAGCCAGGGCCCCATTGAACTTCAAATCCCAACGGGCCTTGATATCAATTTCAGGGGGCTGGGTTTTCTTGTGCTTGGCAATCGTGACCCCGCCCCCTTTGGCTTTCTCCGGGTTCTCCTGCACCCCTACCTTGCGCAACAAACGTGCGATGCGAGGCTCGGACAAAACCAGGTCCAGCAATTCACCCCGGCTGGTCCACTGTCCTGGCTGATACGTGGATTCCTGATGGCGCAGATTGATCCAGGGCTCACCATCGACGGTAGTGCTCAAAGTAGCCGCGCCCACGCGTAACGACCAGCGTTCCAGTGGCGGTGGGGCAGCACGCGCCGCGGCAACATCACCCTCGACAGCTGCCGCTTTGTCGGATGTTGTGGCACCGCTTCCATCTGCCGTATTGACTGCCGCACTATTACCTGCACTCTGCTCCACCTCAGCGGGCGTGGCATCTTCATTCACCAAGGCCGGAGCCGCCGTGGACTCTGGTTCTGGTTGGACGGCGGACGTCGTATCTGTCTTGGCAAGGGATTCTTGCTGCGCAGGCTCTGGTGCGCGCAGTGCATCGGTAAAGCGCAGTGGCATGGCCGACTGCAAACGCACAGCCAAACCTGCGTGGTCGGCCTGCAAACGGCTTAGTTTGCCATCCCAGTAAGCTGCCTTGCCCTGATCGGCGAAATGCCAGCCGCCTTCCAAAGCCAGATCAGCTTGCGCGCTACCCTGGCCCAATTGCCCACTTTCTTTTCCGCCCAAATCATATTGGCCTTTTAGCTGCAAGGTGTGACGCGACACGTCACCTCGCAGTTGGCCTTGTGCTGATGCCTTGCCCAACTCCAGGCCGGGCCACAACTGCTCTGCTTTAGGCATATTGACTTGCAAGTCCAGCGCCGCCGTGCCGCTTATGCCCAGATCGCCCTTCAAGAGCACCTGGTTGTCGCCGACTTTCAAATCAGTCAGGACATCGCTCAAGCTCAACTGACGCCACCAGTCAGGCGCGCCCGGTTGTGCCGGTGCGGAGGCTTTTGCCTTGATCTGCCCTATCGCCGACTGCTTGTTCCAGCGGCTGCCTTGCAGCAGTTGAACATCAACGTCCGCAGAGAGTATTTGCTCTTTATCGGCCAGCACCACATCAAACTTGCCCTGGCTATTGATCAGGGCATCGGGCAACACATCGCCTAGTAATGCATGCAAGTCCAGCTTGTCGCTGCTGAACTGACCTTTGAAATGATCCTGGACATGCACACCTTCCTGAGTGGCATCCCAGGCAAAGTCTGCATCCAGCGAGGACTCGTCCGGCAGCTTCACGGCCAGTTTGGCCTGGCGCACTGGCACGGTATCCAGCGGGCTCAAATCTGCACTGGCATCCAGGCTATAGCCCTGGCCATGCCCCTTGAGCAGCAAGGTGGCTTGTTCCAGAGAGCCATTCAAGGTGATTTGAGCGTTGACCACACAATCCGGCAAAGGCTCGGGTTCAGGAACAGCAACCGGCTCCTGAATACGTTCCTCATCAACAAGACCTGCACTGCCCCCAGGTTCGGAGCTGCTGACTCCGGCGACACTATGGGCATCTACAGGCTGGTCGACTGGCTGGCTAGCAGGAGTTTCATGACTCGATGCGCTGGCCTCAGATTGACCTTGCTGTGTTGTCGCACTCTGTGCAGGTTCGGCACTTTGCTCTGCTGCCTTTTCCGACGTTTTTTCTGATGATTTTTCTGCTGCTTTATCTGCAGTCTGCTTGTCCGCTTGCGCAGCCGCGGGAGCTGCAGCAGCCTTGTCACTGGACTTGACCGTTTCAGCAGCGGCTGTTTGTCTGGACTGATCCACCACTACCTTCGCGGCAGGTTTGCCGGACTTCGATTGCTCTGCGTAAGCCGGCAAATACTGCTTCGCGCAAATGGGCGAATCCGCCGTCAAGCCACGGGCGATGATTTGTATATCGGCTCGCGCCGGATAAGGCGCTTCCAGACCGGCCAGCTCCACTTCGCCCTGAAAACCAGCGCGGATGGACTCATTGGCCACCATCAAATCGTAAAGGCGCAGCTGTGCGCTGTCGGAATCCACAGCCAGGGCCGAGGACAAATCCGCAATGGCTACCGGCAAGGGAGTGCCATCTTGCGTGAGCAAGAACTGGCCCAAGGCCAGCTTGTCCACGGCAATGCTGATGGGCAGCTCAGGCATCTTGAAGGGTTCATCAGATTTGGGCTCGTCCGAGGAGGTCAGGGCCACATCCACTTTATGGGCGCTTAACTCCACCACATGCAAACGGCGCTCCCACAACTCCTTCCAGTTGGCCTGCAAGCGCAAACGCTCGATATCGACATGGGTATCCGGCAAGCTCAGGACCAAGTGATCGATACTCAGACCGTCCCAGATTGTTCCGCGCACGCCTTGTGCACTACCCTGCGCATACGGCAAAGCCGTGCGCAGCGCCCAACTGGTCCCGGCCTGACTGGCCAGCACCCAATACACAAAGCCGCACACAAGCAGCAGGGCAATCACCACAAAGGGAATGCCCCACAAAGCAAAATATCGGAACCAGCGCCGAACCCAGGCCATTAAAATGCGATTCCCAAAGAGAAGCTCAGACGTACACGCTTGTCTCGCTGACCGTACGCCAGATCAAGGTTGAAAGGCCCAGCCGGTGTGCGCACAACTGCGCCCAAACCGTAACCCCAGGCCAGATCCATATCACCAAAACTGGATGCAGCATCACCCACATCCACAAAGGCGCGCATGCCATACATACTGGTAAAAAAGTGGGTGTATTCCACACTGGCCACTGCCATGGCAGGTGCGCCTACAACGGCATCATTGGCACGCAAGCCAATGCTTTGATATTTGTAACCACGGATGCTGCGCGCGCCCCCGGTCCGATAACCGAAGTCTGGCGGTGTCCGGTCTGTCATGCGCCAAACCTTGCCGACTTCACCGCGCAAGGACAGGACATCCCGATCCCCGATAGGCCACCACTGTTGCAATCGCAGATTGCTGCGGTAAAAGGTTTCGCCCTTGTCCAAGGTGATACCCGCGCCCACACCAAAATCGATCAGATTACCTTCACGCGGATCGTACTTCTTGTCCACGTCCCGACGCAGCCATTGCCAGGTTGCAATCGCGGAAGGTGTTTCACGGGTGGGCAAACCAGAAATCTTGGTCTTGTCCCAGGCACCCAGCACACCCCATTCGGTTTCGTACTCCACCCGGCTATTGCCAGCAGCCTGCCGTTCCTGGCGCAGCTTCCAACCCAAGGCGGCACGTTCGGTGTCCAGGCCTTCAATGTCGGAGCGATCGTACAAAACCCCAAAACTGTTCTTGTAGCCACTAAGTGTGGGTGGCAAGTGAATGTCATAAAAAGCACGTTGGCGCTTTTTATCCACGCCGATACCGGCCTCGGACCAGATCGGCAGTCCAAACACAATGTTTTTACGGTAAAGGGCTTCAGCTCGAACACCGTGATCGCTATCAAAGCCCAAAGAGCCGGTGAACTGGCGGGCCGGTGCCTCTGTGACGCGCACCCGCACAGGCAACTCCACATCTCCGTCAGGAAGCTCTTTCTTTTTGCCATCCCCTTCGTCCAGCGTGACAAAGGCGCCCCGGAAAAACGTAGTGGCCGCCAAGGATTGCTGCCACTCGTCCAGCTTGTCCTGATCGTAAGGATCACCAGGGGTATAGCGCACGTAGCGATCCACCAGTGACTGGGGAACACGCTTCAGGCCGGTGGTTTCCAGAGGCCCCATGCGAACCCGCGGCCCACTATCCACTTTCAGGGACAGGTCGGCCACCCCCTCATCAGCCAGTACCGTTGCCCGCGTGTCTATATAACGAGCGTAATAAAAATCCTGACGCTGTACGCTTTCCAGCAAATCCGCCTTGGCCGAGGCCCAGACCGAGTTCAGGAAAGGATCCTCTTTCTTCAAGGGGAAGCTGGCCTTGATGCCTTCCAGACGCACCTGGTATTCCGGCTCCTGAATCTTGCCCTTGAAGTCCAGATCGATGTCGCGCACCCGCGTGATTTCGCCCGGACGGATGATGATGTCCCAATACTCGCCATTGGAGTCTTCACCCACCTCCAGCGTGACGACTGAATCAAAATAGCCCTGCGTTTGCAAGGCTGAAACGGTCGCATCGTGGGCACGGCGACGCAGACGCGTCACCTCCCCCAAGTCCTGATCTTCAGCCAGACGCGTGATTGCGCTGACCGCACGCTGAATCTCCTTCAGCGCCTGGGGAGGCACGCCCCCCGGATCAATAATGACATCGGGAACAGAAGACTGAGCCCAAACTGCAGGGCTCAGGACTATCGAGAACAACAGGCAAAAGCCGGATTTGCGCATACGTACTCAAAGAGGACGAGGAACAACCTTGGGGCGCTGCCCCGACGTGTCTGGAGGAAGTTGCGACAAGTTAGCCGAAACGCGATTGGCAATCTCGTGATAGAGGCGAGCCTCGGGGCTGTCCGCGCTGGCAATCACGGTTGGGGTACCGGAATCGGTCTGAGCCCGAATGCTCATTGCCAACGGCAAGGCACCCAGCCAAGGCACGTTGAACTGGCTGGCCATATCGCGACCACCATGCTGACCGAAGACCGGGTCAGCATGACCACAGTTCGAGCAGATATGGACCGACATGTTTTCCACAATACCCAGGACAGGCACATTCACCTTCTGGAACATGTTCAAGCCGCGCTTGGCGTCGATCAGGGCCAGATCCTGAGGCGTGGTCACAATAACGGCACCGGTCAATGGCACTTTTTGCGACAAGGTCAACGCGATATCACCCGTGCCCGGAGGCATGTCGATGATCAGATAGTCCAGATTGTCCCAACGCGTTTGTGTAAGCAGCTGTGTCAGCGCCTGGGTAGCCATCGGGCCACGCCAGATCGCAGGAGCGTCTTCGTCCAGCAGGAAACCAATCGAGTTGGCTTGCAGACCGTGACCAATCAATGGCTCCATCATCTTGCCGTCCGCACTGCGCGGGCGCTCGTGCAGACCCAGCATGGTGGGCACGCTGGGACCATAAATATCCGCGTCCAGCAAACCGACACGCGCGCCTTGCATATGCAGGGCTAAGGCCAGGTTCACCGAGGTTGTACTCTTGCCTACACCGCCCTTGCCCGAGGACACCGCAATAATGTTGCGGATATTGGGCATGGGGCGCAAGCCTTCCTGCACAGCATGTATGCCGATGCGAGGGCTCAAATGCAGCTTGGACAGGGTGGCACCCACGCCCGCCAAGGCTTGCTCGATACGTTCGCGCAGCTGCCCCTGAATGTCATAAGCCGTGTAGGGCAGATGCAAAGTCAGCTCAACCTGGTTCTGGTTAATGCTCAGTTCGCATCGACCCGCATCGACCGATAACTTCTTTAACGTGTTGGGATCGGTCACACTCGCCAGGGCTTGCAACACGCGCTCGGAACTCACTGTCATTTATCCAAAACCTTGATATAAAGAAACATCACCATACCTTTAAACCAGAAAATTAGCGGTTCAAGAGGAATTTTTTTACACTTATGATGTCATACTAACCCTATGAACACATTTAACCAGATTATCCGCACAGCCCTCTTTGTCTTGCTGACAATTTTCGGTGCAATCATGGCGTTTATCTTCATGGTTTCTACCGCTATTGCGATCGGCATTTTATACATTGTGGCGCGTATTAGTGGCCGTCCTTTCGGCGTCAAAGCCTATTGGGATCAGCGCCGCCGCCCTGCCGCTGCCAGCAAACAGTCGACTGCACCACGTTCGCGTGATGTTACCGACATCGAGATGCGCGAGATTCCTTAACAGTTCTTGACTGTGCGCCACGTATTTGGCGAGCAGCAACGCTGATTAGGCATTGCTCCCGAACACCCTGAGTCGTCAAAGGCTCAGGGTGTGTGCATTTGTATCATTCGCAATGGCCAATCAGCATTTTGCCCGTGGACATTCCTCTGTCTGGCGCAGCACAAGTGCGCAATAGACCGTAGAATCCTTGTTCTCTTTCTCTTTTATTTTGTTAAGTCATGTCACGAACGATATTTGTTACGACCGCCCTGCCGTATGCCAACGGCTCGTTTCACATCGGCCACATCATGGAATATATCCAGGCCGACATCTGGGTTCGGTCCATGCGAATGTCGGGACATACTGTGCATTTTGTGTGTGCGGACGACGCCCACGGCGCGCCCATCATGCTCAAGGCAGAAAGCGCTGGCATTACCCCCGCCCAACTGGTGGACAAGATTGCGGCCGAACGCCCCACCTACCTGAACGGTTTTAACGTCAAATTCGACCACTGGCACCGTACGGACTCGCCAGACAACGTCGAGCTGGCCCAGGATATCTACCGCACGCTGAAAAGCGCCGGCTTTATTGACACCCGCACCATCGAACAGTTCTACGATCCGGTCAAAGGCATGTTCCTGCCCGATCGTTACATCAAGGGCGAGTGCCCCAAGTGTCACGCCAAGGACCAGTACGGCGACAGCTGCGAAGTCTGTAGCGCGGTTTACGCTCCTACCGAACTGATCGAGCCCTACTCCACACTGACCAATGCGCGTCCGGTGTTGAAGACTTCGGAACACTTCTTCTTCCGTCTGTCCGACCCACGCTGCGTGGCCTTCTTGCAAGAGTGGACCACGGGCAAGAACGCCCAGGGCAAGCCACGTCTGCAATCGGAAGTGCTGGGCAAGACCCGCGAATGGCTGGGTACAGGCGAAGGCGCTGAAGCCTCCCTGAACGACTGGGACATTTCGCGTGACGAGCCGTACTACGGCATCCCGATTCCTGATGCTCCCGGCAAATACTTCTACGTCTGGCTAGACGCGCCGGTTGGCTACCTGGCCTCCTTGAAAGCCTATTGCGCCAAAGCCGGTCTGGACTTTGATGCCTTGCTGGATCCGGAAGGCAGCACCGAGCAGGTCCACTTCATCGGCAAGGACATCGTGTACTTCCACGCCCTGTTCTGGCCTGCCATGCTGAAGTTCTCCGGCCGTAAAGTGCCTGACGCATTGAACGTGCACGGTTTCATCACCGTTAGCGGCGAAAAAATGTCCAAGAGCCGTGGCACCGGCATTTCGCCTCTGCGCTACCTGGAACTGGGCATGGATGCCGAGTGGATGCGCTATTACATGGCCGCCAAGCTGAACTCGCACGTTGAAGACATGGACTTCAACCCTGACGACTTCATTGCCCGCGTCAACAGCGACCTGATCGGCAAGTACGTCAACATCGCCAGCCGTGCGGCCAACTTCATCAGCAAGCACTTTGATGGCAAGCTGGCTTACCAGGGCGACACCTCCGAGCTGCAAAACCAGCTCAAGGAAGTTGCCGAGAAAGTCCGCGCCGATCTGGAAAGCCGCGAATACGGCCGTGCCGTACGCCAGATCATGGCTCAGGCCGACATCATCAACCAGGCGTTCGATACAGCCCAGCCCTGGGTCATGGCCAAAGGCATTGCGACTGCCGAGCAAGCCCAGAAAGATGCGCTGCAAGATATTTGCTCGCGCACGCTGGCTGGCTTCAAGGGCTTGTCCGTCATGCTGACCGCCATTTTGCCTACCCTGACCGATCGCGTTGCCCGCGAGCTCTTCGGTCTGGATCGCAGCTTTGTCTGGGATGATGTGGCTTCCCTGCCCGATCACATCGCCCCCTTCAAGCACCTGATGCAGCGTGTAGACAGCGCCATGGTGGACGAGCTGCTGGCCCCCCCGCCAGCCCCCGTCGTGCTGCCCGGTGGCGAAGCCATTGCCGACACCATCGACATCAAGGACTTCATCAAGGTTGACCTGCGCATTGCCAAGATCGTGAGCTGCGAAGCCGTGGAAGGTTCGGACAAGCTGCTGCGCCTGAGCCTGGACGCTGGCGAAGGCCGTTTGCGTCAAGTGTTCTCCGGCATCAAGTCGGCTTACCAACCCGACGACCTGATCGGCAAGCTGACGGTTCTGGTAGCTAACCTGGCTCCTCGCAAGATGCGTTTTGGCGTGTCCGAAGGCATGGTGCTGGCCGCCAGCCATGCTGATGACGCCGTAGATCAAGGCATCTATATTCTGGAGCCCTTCCCGGGCGCCCAGCCTGGCATGCGCATCAATTAAGACGCATTCCTGATACGCAAAAAAGCCTCGCCCACCAAGCGAGGCTTTTTTGTATCCATATACCAAAGAATAGGCTCAAAACAGCCTGCCAAGCCCCTTTCAGCGCCCCGCTGTCCAGGAAAGCCGATACACTCTATATCTTGAAACCGCTGTATTGATGCACAGTCTGCTGCTCTGAACGCAAGGACCTTTTGGCATGGAAAATATCCCCCCCTCAGATCTGGATCGGCACCGTGGGGCCCAACGCTCCACCTGGGTCAGTGTCACGGTCAATATCGGTTTGAGCATGCTGCAAATTGTGGTGGGTCTGTTTGCCCATTCGCAGGCCCTGATTGCCGACGCCATCCACTCCCTGTCTGACCTGCTATCGGACTTTGTAGTGCTGATTGCCAACCGCCATAGCCGCCGAGGGCCGGACGCCGATCATCCCTATGGGCATTTGCGCTACGAAACGGCGGCAACCTTGGCCATTGGCGGCCTTTTACTGGCCGTAGGTGCAGGCATGTTGTGGAACGCTGTCTCTGCCCTGCGTGATCCCAGCAGTATTGAAGCCGTACACCCTATTGCTCTGGCCATTGCCTTCATCGCACTCTGTAGTAAGGAACTCCTGTTTCGCTACATGCTGCGCGTAGCAAAACGTCTGCGCTCGACCATGCTGGTAGCCAATGCCTGGCATGCGCGCTCGGATGCAGCTTCCTCCTTGGTTGTCAGTGTCGGGGTGATGGCCAACCTGGCAGGCTTGCCACTGGGTGATCCCCTGGCCGCCAGTGTGGTGGGCTTGATGATCCTGCGCATGGGCTGGAAATTCTCCATCGGCGCCTTTCACGACCTGACCGACAAGGCCGTCGACCAGGAGACCGAAGAGCGTATTGCCAAGCTTTTACGCGAAACGCCTGGCGTGGAAGGCATACACCAACTGCGCACCCGCAAGCTGGGCGACATGATCTGGGTAGAGGTGGACCTGGAAATGGATGGCACCCTGAGCATCGCCCAAGGGCACGAGATTGCTGTAGCGGCCCGGGAGCGTGTCATGGCTCAAGAGCCGGTGCTGGATGTGATGACGCACTTTGATCCAGTCACACCCAAGCGCTAGAACCCGGCCTACCTTTCCCGCTCGCGCAAGTCGAACGCCACGTCATCAAGCGCGGCGTTCACTCTCCGGAGCCAGCATCTCGACCAGCACACGAGACAAGGCCGTCACCATGTCATTAGCATGAGGCCGATGCAAGATCGCCAGTTCGAAAGCATCAATACGGGGCAGGCCTTGCGCTTGCCCCAGTTCAATATGATCAGCCCGCACCGCACGCCGTGGCAGCAAGCTGATCCCCATCCCGTCTGCCACCGCCCCCTGAATACCGCTCAAACTGGAGCTGGTAAAACTGATACGCCAACGTCGCCCCAAGGACTCCACTGCACTGATGATTTCCTCTCGATAAACACCACGGCGCGGGAAGGTCACCAACGGGATAGGGTCCAGGTGAAAAACTGGATCAGTCGCGCTATCCACCCAGGCAGTCTGCTCGGGTAAGCAGGCAACCGCTTCACGGGCATTGTGACGCTGTTTGACCAGCACAAGATCCAGCTCGCCCTGATCGTAGGCAGCCAGCAAATCGCTGCTCAAGCCGCTACTGACCTCCAGCCGAACCTGCGGAAAACGGCGATTGAAACCCGCCAAGGCCCGCATGGTCTGGCCGTTGGTAAAGTCCTCTGGCACACCCAGGCGTACCGAGATGGTGACCAGGGACCCCGACAAGGCTTCTGACAACTGATGATTCAGAGCCAGCATCTGACGGGCATAACCTAACAGGGTCTGCCCCGCTTCAGTCGTGCTGACACCCCGGCTGGCCCGGTCCAGCAGACGCAGCCCGGCCAGTTCCTCCAGGCGCCGCACTTTCTGGCTGATCGTGGACTGCGTGGAATGCAAACGTGTGGCGGCCGCCGTGAAGCTGCCGCAATCGACCACCGTCAACAAGGCCAGCAGCAGGTCCAGGTCGTACAAAGGCCGATTCAGGCTGGGACTGCTTGATAGTTGATGGTCCATTCGTTCAAAACCCTTCTGAAACCCGTCTATGGCACAAGTAAATTGTCGGCTACCGCTTGATATTAGCTTCGCAACAAGGATGAACAGTGAAGCTGTAGCCTACGGCGTGCGGACAACAGTCTCCACAACCCCGTTCATTCAAAAATCAAATACTAGAGATTTATACATTTAATTTGTAAATATCACCAGCAATCGTTAAGGTGTATTGGTCCCGCGCATTACAACGACATCCCGCCTGTGCCTTTTGCCAGCCGCCGGGATTGCGCCGTGCCGTTCGACAGATTTTTCCTTACTGAATTTCAATGGGAATCAACATGTCCAAAGTCAATTACTACGCCCCTCCCGGTGGCCACCCTCCTCAGACTCAATTGCTGACGGATCGCGCCATGTTCACCGAGGCCTATGCCGTGCTGCCCAAAGGCGTGCTGCAAGACATCGTGACCAGCTTCCTGCCCGGTTGGGAAAATACCCGTCTGTGGGTATTGGCACGTCCTCTGTCCGGCTTTGCCGAGACCTTCTCCCAATACATCATGGAAGTTGGTCCTCAGGGTGGCAGTAACAATCCTGAGTCCGATCCCGAAGCCGAAGGCGTGATTTTTGTCGTCAAGGGCCAGCTGGAACTGGTTCTGGAAGGCACCAAGCACATCATGGAAGAAGGCGGCTATGCCTTCATTCCTCCTTCCACCAACTGGACCTTGCACAACCGCACGGGCGAGCTGGCCAACTTCCACTGGATCCGCAAGCGCTACCAGCGCGTGGAAGGCCTGGATGCACCAGAAGCCTTTGTGACCAACGAAAAAGATGTGAAACCTGGCGTCATGCCTGATACCGAAGGCCGTTGGAGCACCACCCGTTTCACCGACATGTCCGACCTGCGTCACGACATGCACGTAAACATCGTGAACTTTGAACCCGGTGGCGTAATCCCCTTCGCTGAAACGCACGTGATGGAACACGGCCTGTACGTTCTGGAAGGTAAAGCCGTTTACCGCCTGAACCAGGACTGGGTTGAAGTGGAAGCCGGTGACTTCATGTGGCTGCGCGCCTTCTGCCCACAGGCTTGTTACGCGGGCGGTCCTAGCCGTTTCCGCTACTTGCTGTACAAAGACGTAAACCGTCATGCAAACCTGACCATTGGCGGCAACCGCTAATAGGGCATGAAACAGAACAGCCGCTGCCCGTCAGCGGCTGTTTTGCATTACAAACACGCCAAACCAGAACGCGCCCCCCTTATGCCGCCTGTACCCGCAGGTGTCCCACGAGGCGCAAATAGGGACTCTGGTTTCAAGGCTCATTCCAACCTTGCCTCTCTACAGGAGAAAAACATGAACGATAAGCACTATCTGCTGCGCTCCATCCAGATCGCCGAAGAGAATGTCGCCCGCGGCGGCCAGCCCTTTGGCGCAGTGCTGGTGCGTGATGGTCAAGTTCTGGCCGAAGGGGTTAATGAGACCTACATTGCCCATGACCCCACCGCGCACGCTGAGATCCAGGCGCTGCGTACTGCCAGCCAGAACGTGAAAAGCAGCAGCCATGCAGGCAGCACCATGTATGCCAGCGGCATCCCCTGCCCCATGTGCATGGCCGCCATGATCGCCTCGGGCGTGGAGCGCGTGGTGTATTGCGCCGACGATGAGGAAGGCGAGCCCTTTGGCTGGTCTACCGAACCCTTCTACAAAAAAATGCAGCAGGACTTTGGCAAGCAGGGCGTGAAAATGGAGCACCTGCCCTTGCCGGAAAAACGCAAAGTGTATGAAGCCTGGCAAGCCCGCTTTGGAAACGGCTCCAAGCAGGACTAAAACAAAGGCCATTCAAAACCCTGCTTGATCGCAGGGTTTTGCGTATTTACATAGACAGACAAGTCAGAAAAGTTTATAAAACAGAGCAGTTATAGTAACGATTCTCATTTATTGAATCCCAAAGGAAATACATGATTGCGTCCCGCCCTGCCTCTTTAAAAATGATTGTTGCCTCCGTAATGGGTGCCTTGCTGCTCAGTGCATGCCAGACCGCGCCGCAATG
Source organism: Alcaligenes sp. AB3 (assembly GCF_031844565.1). Taxonomy (NCBI): domain Bacteria; kingdom Pseudomonadati; phylum Pseudomonadota; class Betaproteobacteria; order Burkholderiales; family Alcaligenaceae; genus Alcaligenes; species Alcaligenes sp. AB3. The sequence continues at coordinate 215,110 of NZ_JAUZVM010000002.1, read as the reverse complement.
GCAACAAGCGGGCCAAACATCGTCCTTTAACGCGACTGCCCCTCAGGCACAGGTCACCTTCCGTCAGGACACCATTGATGGTGCCTACGAAATTCTGGCCGCCAAGGACAGCAAGCAGTTGTTTGTTGCCGCCACGCCTTTGTTCGAAGACCGCGCTGCTGGCTTCCTGCACGTTCTGGACCAGGACACCCTGCGTGAATCGCAGCTGATCCAATTGCCGCGCCGTGCCTTCGCGCTGGGCCTGAACCAGAAAACTCACACTCTGTACGTGGGCAACACCCTGGACGGCTCACTGCTGGCAATCAACAGCCTGAACGGCACCGTCAAGCAACTGATCCAACTGGGTCAGAAAGAAGACAAGGGCGGCTGGGAACACACCCGTAAAGTCGTGATTGACGAGCAGGACAACCGCATCTTCGTGACCAACCCCTCTGAAGGTGGCCGCGTATGGATTGTGGACGGCGCCGAAGGTCGCATCCTGCATAACATCGATAACGTAGGCCTGTGGCCTGCTGGCGCTGCCTACGACGCCAACACCAAGCGCCTGTTCGTGGGCCACGGTGGCAAGGACGAAATTGCTGTCATCAACCCGGCCACAGGCGCTATCGAACAGCGTTTCACCACTGGCGATGCAAAAAGCGACAAGCGTGAAGACTCCCGCCACTTCTTCGTGAACATCACGCTGAGCGCCGATGGCAAGAAACTGTTTGGTGCTGACGCCAACACCGGCAAGATCTACGTGTTCGACACCACCTCCGGCAAAGTGGAAAACACCGCTGAAGTCGGTCTGGGTCTGCTGGATATCGTGTACAACGACGCTCGTAAAGAACTGATCGCCACCAACCGTGGCGTGGATCGTGAAACGCCTGCCGGCACCGGCTCGGTCACCATTCTGGATGCCAATACCCTGGCCGTGAAACACCGCATCAGCGCCCCTGTGCACCCCAACAGCGTGACTCTGAGCGCTGACGGCCAGACCGCTTTTGTCACCATCAAGATTCCTCATGGCGACAAGAGCCCGCACTACCTGAAAGGTGCCAAAGACAGCGTTCTGCGTCTGAACCTGAATCAGCTCTAAGCCTCTGGCTTGAAGCCTGACCCCAAGCCGAGACTACCCGCAAGGTAGCTCGGCTTTTTTCATGCCTGCCACTTTGGTCTGCCAGGCGGCCTGCTCAGCATCTGTGCTTGGGCTGCAGGATAGTTTTGTCTGCTGTTCAAGCCCTAAGCCAGGGCCCGCCATAACTGGCTCTTGAACGTTTCAAAGCTGTTTTAGCAATGCGGTCTGGAAACAGGCAGCAAAGCGGATTGCTGCAACCAGCCACTTGCTCAATAGAATCAATTAGCGGCCTAGCAAGACACCTCTTGTCTCCCGGCCTCACACTCCCTTTCCCGCCTCCAGTTATGCCACAGATTGGCATTTCTGGAGCGTTTTCTATTGAAGACAAGTCATGGTTCAGCTGAACGCGTATCACCAGCCTATTGGCCCCTCGCTCCCTCATTGGCAAGCCCGTCCGCAGCCAGCACGCTGCGTTCTGCACGGCAAATACTGCCGTCTGGAAGCGGTGAACCCGGCGCAACATGGCGACAGCCTGTACGAGGCCTACAGCAGCGCCAGCGATGGCCGCGACTGGACCTATTTGTCTGTAGAACCCTTTACCAACCGCGCGCAGTTCGATCAGCACCTGCACACCATCAGCCAGGCCAGCAATGCCGTGCACTACGCCGTCGTGGAGCAAGCCACAGGGCGCGCACTGGGCACCTTGTCTCTAATGCGTATCGACCCGCAAAACGGTTGTATTGAAGTGGGTTTTGTCGCTTGGTCACCCGCCCTGAAACAAACCCGCATGGCCACCGAGGCCCACTACCTGTTGATGGCTTATGCGATTGATGGCCTGGGCTACCGCCGCTACGAATGGAAGTGCGACACACACAATGCTCCTTCACAAGCGGCTGCACGACGACTGGGCTTTCGTTATGAAGGCATCTTCCGTCAGGCGATCGTGTACAAGGGCCGCTCGCGCGACACAGCCTGGTTCTCCATTACCGATCAGGAATGGCCTGCCCTGAAAGCGAATTTCCAGGCCTGGCTGGCGCCCGAGAATTTTGATGAGCAAGGCCGTCAAAAACACCGTTTGGGGCAACAACTCACTGTCGCTCCGACCGGCCCGGGGGCCCGCCGCCTGAAACAAATGCTGGCCCTGCAAGCCGAACTGAACCAGCTGATTGATCCTGACTGGCGAGTCGCCAAGCAGGACTACTACCGGGCGATCTGGGTGGAATGTGCAGAACTGGCCAGTTACCTGGATTGGAAGTGGTGGCAGCATAGTGAACGCAATCTGCCGCAGCTCCAGCTGGAGCTGATCGACATCCTGCATTTTGGCCTGTGCGATGTCCTGCGTGCCAAGGATGATCTGCGCGAGCAAGAGGCCGCCACCGCACTGAATCAGCTCCAGCACGCACCAGCCATCGCCAGCGACTCGGCGGCCATCATGTCGGCTCTGGAACGCTTTACCTCGCGTGTCCTGGAGACGCGCCAGTTTGATTTCAGCGGCTTTGCCCAACTGGCCAGCCTTTGCGGCTTGACCCTGGATACGCTCTACCACTCCTACGCTGGCAAGAACGCCTTGAACCGCTTGCGCCAACTGCGTGGCTATCAGCATGGTCACTATCACAAGCAATGGGGCGGTCAGCAGGACAACGAGCATCTGGCGCTGCTGCAATCGCGTCTACCCACCGAGCAAGACAACTATCCCGAATTGATCCTGCATGCCCTGCAAGACAGCTACGACACGTTTTTTTCGGGAGGCACACCAGCCCGCAACGGTGCCGCCGTACCGCCTCCCCTTTCTTCACGTTGACAAAGGACTGTCCATGTACCTCGACTGCGATTGTTCCATTAGTGTCTTTCTGGACTCGCCTAAACCGGACTCCAATCCCGTGGAAAGCAATGACACGCGCCATCCACCCGATCCCCGGCCACAGCCGCATAAGGTGCAACATCCCTGGTCCCGCTCGCGACGCCGCGAGCGATCCCGCTGGCGTCAGGGCTGATCTGCCCAGTGCCTGCCTCCTTGCCCGGCCCCAGCCGGGCTCGTCCCCTTAGTAAGGCCCCAAGCAAATGGAATAGGAGCTATGAGCCAGCGCGCATAGCTCCTCTTGATGTAAATCAAGACAATGAATCCCATCGTCGGCACAAGGATCGACGAGGCATACCAAAGGAGACAAGCACATGGATACCCCACTCAGAGACAAATCCTATTTTGATGAACGCGCCACCAAAGAGATGGCCACTCATCTGCAACAAGTACAGCGCGACACCCGCGAAACCATGGCATTTGCCTGCCGCATCCTGGCCATGACCGAGCAGGAAGCCGGTCTGGCGGGCCAGATCAGCGTCCGTTCCGAGCGTCCCGGTGCGTACTGGACCCTGCGCTTTGGCCTGGGTTTTGACGAGGCCACCCCCGAAGACTTCATTGAAGTGGACCGCGACTTGAACACCCTTAGCGGCGAAGGCATGGCCAACCCGGCCACCCGCTTTCACCTATGGGTCTACGAGGCTCGGCCTGACGTCAATTCCATCATCCACACGCACTCGCCCTGGGCCACGGTGCTGGCCACCGCCCGCCAACCCTTGGTGATTTCGCAAATGGACATGACGCCCCTGCACAATGACTGTGCATTTCTGGGCGAATGGCCTGGCGTGCCCATCGCCGATCAGGAAGGCGTCATCATTTCCAAGGCGCTGGGTGACAAGCGCGCCATTATTCTGGCCCACCACGGTTATCTGACCGCAGGCAAGAGCTGCCAGGAAGCCACCTACCTGTCGGTATATCTGGAGCGCGCCGCACGCCTGCAAGTACGCGCACAAGCGGCCTTTGGCCCGCTTACTCCTGTGGACGATACGCTGGCGGCCGAAGCACACGACTATCTGCTCAAGCCCTCCATCGTGAACGCTACCTTTGACTACTGGTCCCGTCAGACCCAAGGCATTGCGCCCTTAACTAAAACTCGCTGACGCCCGTACCCAATCCCCAGCTTCCACCAGGAGGTCGCTATGACGATGCCTAACCATGGACAGGCGCGTTCGTCGCGCCAGTACGTTACCGCTGGCTTGGCCAGCATGATGGGAACCACCATAGAGTGGTATGACTTTTTTCTGTACGGCACCGCTGCCGCACTGATTTTCAACAAGATCTTTTTCCCCGCCTTTGACCCGATCACCGGCACGCTGGCGGCCTTTGCCACCTACTCTGTGGGCTTTTTTGCCCGTCCTTTGGGAGGATTTGTTTTCGGCCATTTTGGAGACAAGCTGGGCCGAAAATCCATGCTGCTGATCACGCTCTTTCTAATGGGGATTCCCACCATCCTGATCGGCCTGATTCCCTCGTATGAAAGCATTGGCTACTGGGCCGCTGTGCTGCTGGTTCTGATGCGTTTTCTGCAAGGCATTGCCGTGGGCGGCGAATGGGGCGGGGCCGTGCTGATGGCGGTTGAACATGCCCCGGAAGGCAAGAAAGGCTTTTTCGGCAGCTTGCCGCAAACAGGGGTTGCCCCCGGCCTGATCCTGTCTTCCCTGGCCATGGGAGCCGTCGCCAGCCTGCCCGAAGAAGACATGCTGTCCTGGGGCTGGCGTCTGCCTTTTCTGGCCAGTGTTGTCTTGCTGCTGGTGGGCTGGTGGATACGCGCCAAAGTGGCCGAGTCCCCCGACTTCGAGCAGATGAGTAAAAAGGGCAAACAGGTTCCGATCCCCGCCCTGGAAGTCCTGCGTCATTACCCGCGTGAAGTTCTACTGGTCGTGGGAGGCCGTCTGGCCGAAGTGACCTGGTTCTACACGGTGGTGACCTTTGCCCTGGCCTACGCGACCACGACCTTGGGGGTGGAGCGCAGCGTCATGCTGGATGCCACCGTCTGGGGTGCCTTTGCGGCCCTGTTCACCATGCCGCTATTTGGCGTCCTGGGCGACAGAATCGGCTTCAAATGGGTTTTCATGGCAGGCACCATCTGCATGCTGGCGTTCTCCTCCACCTTCTTTTCCATGCTGGGCAGCCTGGACTCCAAGACCATCACCCTGGCGTTGGTGATTGCAATTGGGCTGGTCTATGCCGCGCTGTATGGCCCACAAGGTGGCCTGTTTTCCACGCAATTCCCACCTGAAGTGCGTTACAGCGGCATCTCCATTGCCGTGCAGGTATCCGGTGCCATCGGTGGCGGTCTGGCTCCCCTGGTAGCGACCTCCTTGCTGGCCTATGGCGACGGTCAACCCGACTACATCGTCTGGTACCTGAGCGGGCTGGGTCTGATTGCCTTTGCCAGTACCTGGTTCATGCACGGCCCTACGCATTTCTCCCTTCCCGCCCTATCCAACCGAAAGGTCCGCACATGAACACGCCCGATATTCACTACTACTTCTGGATGAATTCGGACTGGGCCTACCTGGGGGCCGACCGGCTGGAGGCGATCGCCCATAAACATGGCATCCCTATCCATTACAAACCCGTGGACTTGCCTCAGGTCTATGCCCGGACGGGCGGTGTTCTGTTGGGACAGCGCTCGCCCGAACGGCAGGCTTATCGCATTGCAGAGCTGCAGCGCTGGTGTCGCAAACTGGGCATACACGTGAACCCCACACCGCGCTTCATGTGCCCAGACGCCACCCTGGCTTCCACCCTGGTGATCGCAATCGATCAGGCTGGCTTGCCGGTGCTGGATCTGTACAAAGCCATTTTGCGAGCCCAATGGTGCGAGGAGCAGAACATTGCCGACCCAGCCCAACTGGCCAGGATCTTGCAGGCGTGCCAGCTGGACGCGGAGTACTGGCTGGAGCAGGCACCGCTGATGCAAAAGCAGTATCAAGCCCATACTGAAGAGGCCATTGCAGCCGGTGTCTTCGGTTCACCCACCTATGTGTACCAGGGCGAACTTTTCTGGGGTCAGGACAGGCTGGATATGCTGGACGAGGCCATCACTTTGGATCTTGCGCCGGCTTGACATCGGCTCCCCAGACCCACTCAAGCTGCTTTTAAAACAAGGGCGGGACAAGGCTGATCAAGCTTGTCCCGCCCTTCCTGTTCTCTGCTTGGTTTGCGGTCTTCAAACCTTCCCCACGTCCTCTGAAGGATTCAAACACGCCATATCAAACCCGATCTAAAAACCATATCAATTATCAAAAACAGACCTTGAAAATTGGTCAAAATCCAACAAAGAAGCGGCAAATAAACGCCTTGTTACTGACTGCGCTTCCTGCTTCGCTGAATCATCACAAAAACAGCTTCACAATCCGCAACGGACAAGCTCATCCGGATGCACACTCATGCGGGCAAAACCAAGGCTGGCCAGCCTGAACTTAGTCCTGCTTTCAGGTGTAAAGCCGTAGAATCACGCCTTCTCCTGCCAAAAAAATTCACCGATACGCCAGCGTAGCATTCCTGAGATTGGACATTTGGGTCCGGCTTAGGGCCCGGGTTTCGGGCTTTCGGCATGCCGCCTGCCAAAAATGAAATGCAATGAGCAATTTTGAAAATTTACTTTTTCCATTGATACAAAATGTTATGTCTGCCGTACGAATCATATCGATAGATTTTATCTATTCATTGAGTCTGTATTCTGAAGAAATTGGCTACTTGAGCAATGCCAGTAAAGGTAGCCGTCTTCGTCAGAAGAAGGGCGCGGGGCTTTATATTGAACAAATACGCCACTATAAAGTATCAGCCAGATCAAAAAATCAGGATTCTGCTGATCTCCAATAACACTCGACAGCACGAACAACTTCTTCAATCCCTGCTGGCTGGTGCTTTTCGGGTTTCTGTTGCCGCTGACGGAGTGCAAGGATATACCAAGGCCCAGTTAACGCTACCGGAACTTATCCTGCTGGATAAGCAATTGACGGGGATTGATGCTTTGTCCTTGACTCATATGCTGCAAGGATTAAAAGCCACCGCCCAAATCCCCATTATTATTCTGGATTCGCGCATGGACGGCAGCAGTGAGGAATGCGTCGCTTTTTTAAAGGCAGGAGCGGTTGATTACATTGGCAATCCGTATGCGGTAGACGAGGTCAAAGAACGGATCAACGTTCCCTTGCGCTGTCCCAAACAAATGACACCTGCAGTGATCTCGGGCAAGACTCCAAGCCAGCGACCCAGCACCACTGCCGAAACCAGCATGCTGATCCACGCGATTCAAAAAACCATCGATGCCAATCTGGGCTCGCCTCCCAGCCAGAAAGAACTGTGCGATATGTTCAAGATTTCACGTCGAAAAATCATGAATATATTTCAACGCAATTTTGGCTTGAGTGTGAGCAGTTATATCCGATTGCAACGCATGTATCGGGCCGAATATCTGCTGAAAACCACAGCACTAAAAATTGACGTCATTGCGACTGATTTAGGATTCTCCAGCCCAGCCAATTTCTCTACCGCATTCAAAACCTATGCGGGTGTCGCCCCTGGAAAATTCAGGCAGGCTATTGAAAAGAACAAACCCTATACAGAATACGCGGCTTGTGTCCGCTCCATGGGACCGCCTGTTTTTTCATCAGGTTGGTGTCCGCCATAAATAGCGATCCAAAATGGATGCAGACATTGGATAGCTGCAAGCAACCCCTGAAAATGAAAACTGCTTGAACGCCATGTCAGGAAGATAAGTAGAAGAGCCCGCCCCTTCCCCGCAGCATCTCGCCTGAATACAGAAAAAGATGGCTCCCCGCCACAAAAAATCCGGTTTCAGGCAGGCCACACTTGCCGCTTGAGGCCCAGGTGATAAAATCGTGGCTACTTGAATAGTTCAATTCAAAACAGATCCAGGACGACCTGGATCTGCTTTTTCAGCACAGGGACGGCCCTACCTCTTTGGCGGAGCATCCACGATGGCCCACCCTGCATCACCCTCAACTCAGCTCATTACTCCCATCACCTGGCTACGCTTGCTCGGTTCCTGGTCCATTGTTGTCCTGTTCATGATTTTTGGCGGGCAGTGGCTGGGAGATTCCTTGAACGGCACCACGGCGGCCGTCGTCTTTCTGGTGCTGTTCGTGACCATTCTGGCGGCCTCATTTGGGGTGGTCCGTGAAGCCGACCACCTGGCCCATCAGTTGGGCGAGCCTTACGGCACCCTGATCCTGACCCTGTCCATTGTGCTGATCGAAGTCATTCTGATCGCCTCGGTCCTGCTGGGGCCAGGTGACTTTCCCACCATAGGTCGGGACTCGATCTACGCCGTGATGATGATCATCCTGAACCTGATCACCGGGCTGTGTCTGATTGCCGGCGCAGCGCGCAATGGCGACCAGGAGTTCAACCGCCAAGGCACCAACACCTACTTGTCCATGATCGTCTTGCTGACCAGTGTGGGCCTGATTCTGCCCAACTACACCAGCACGGCAGGCGAGTTCAGCACGACCCAGGCCATCGGCATTGCGGTCCTGACAGGTCTCGTTTATGCCATCTTCCTGTATCTGCAAATGGGCAGCCACCGTCATGACTATGTACAGCCCAACCAGGCAGTGCAGAACGCTGAAGATGCGGCACCCGCACCGCGTGATCCTCAAGCGACCCGCGCCATGCTGATACGCAGCCTGGTGCTGATCGCCCTGATCTTGCCTATCGTCTTGCTGGCACACGATCTGGCCATTGTGACGGACTACGGTATCGCCGCTTCGGGCGCCCCCGTTGCTGTCGGCGGTGTGCTGATCGCGATTATCGTGTTCACCCCGGAGTCCATTACCGCCATCAAGGCGGCCATGAACAATGAAATGCAGCGCGCCATCAATCTGTGTCTGGGTGCCTTCGTCTCTACCGTGGGACTGACGGTGCCGGTGGTGCTGATGATTGGCCTGATCACCGGCAAACAAGTGATCATGGGCATCAGCAATACGGAAATCGTGCTGTTTCTGATCACGGCACTGCTCAGCATCTTGAGCTTTGGCGGCAAGCGAACCTCCCCCATTCAAGGCTATATGCACTTGATGGTGTTCGCGGTGTTCGGGCTGCTGCTGTTTTATCCCTGACGGCTTTCCCTTGCTGCCTATTGCCCCACACTACAAGGCGGAATGGTGCAGCAAGGTTTCCAGCCAATCCGCAAACACCTGAAAGCGGCGCGACAAGTGCTGGCGATGCAAATACAGCAAGGACATGGGCATAGGCGCGGCACGGTGATCCGGCAGCACCTCCACCAATTCACCTGCTTGCAAGTGCGCCTGTACATCGTAGGCAGGAATCTGGATCAACCCCAGGCCGGATAAACAACAGGCGATATACGCTTCGGCATTATTCACCGTTACGCGGCCTGGCAGATCCAGCACCTGACGCTTGTCCTGCTCCATCCATTCCCAAGGAGCCACACGTTCGCTGGTGGGCGAGGCATAACGTACCACTTGATGGTTGTCCAGATCCGCAGGCGTCTGGGGCATGCCATACCGGGCAAGATAGGCGGGACTGGCCACATTGATCAAGGGCAGGCTGCCCATCTTTCTGGCGATCAGGCCCGAATCACTTAAGGGCCCCACTCGCAGCACACAATCCACCTGCTCTTCGATCAAATTCACCTCGCGGTCCGTCACGCCCAGATGCACATGGACATGCGGATAGCTCTCCAGAAACTCTGGCAACGCAGGCGCCACAATCAGGCGACCTACCCGCCCCGGCACATCCACCTTGATTGTGCCTGTTGGCCCCACACTGGCCTGGCGAAACAGGTTCTCGGTTTCCTGCACATCGGCAATCACGCGCAGGCAACGCTCGTAGAAGGCCGCCCCATCTTGCGTGACCGTTACTTTGCGCGTGGTGCGATTAAGCAGGCGTGCGCCCACTCGGCCCTCCAGCTCCTGAATGGCCGCCGACACGGAAGAGCGCGGCATACCCAAGGTATCCGCTGCGCGGGTGAAATTGGCGCACTCCACGACTCGCGTAAAGATGCGAAACAGGTCAATGCGGTCCATGGCCTTCTCCAGATAAGCGGCCGTAAAACACGGGCTAGACCGCCAGCCCCGGTCTGCTCAAGCAGCGATGCTGATTGTTCGTTTTTTCAGACAAATGATGTCAGAACTAGATGATTTAAACAATTTCAGCGACTTATATCATGAAAAAACGAAAAGGCTTGCAGCCCGCAGCCCACACTAGCAAGGAGTCATCATGGCAAAGCACAGCATCAAAGGTAAAACCGTTCTGATTGCAGGCGGGGCAAAGAATCTGGGTGGCCTGATCGCCCGCGACCTGGCAGAACAAGGGGCGCGCGCCATTGCCATTCACTACAACAGCGACAGCTCCAAAGCGGATGCCGAAGCCACTGTCAAAGCCATCCAGGCCGCTGGCGCACAAGCCGTCGCCTTCCAGGCCGACTTGCGTTCGGCCAGTGCCATGGAAAAACTGTTTAGCGATACCGTCGCCGCCATTGGCCGCCCCGATATCGCCATCAACACGGTCGGCAAGGTACTGAAAAAATCACTGACCGAAGTCAGCGAAGCCGAGTACGAGGAGATGAGCGACATCAACTCCAAAACCGCTTTTTTCTTCCTGAAAGAAGCCGGCAAACACGTGCAGGACAATGGCAAAGTCTGCACCCTGGTCACGTCCCTACTGGGGGCTTTCACCCCGTTTTACGCCGCTTATGCTGGCACCAAAGCGCCGGTAGAACACTACACCCGCGCTGCCGCCAAAGAGTATGGCGCACGCGGTATTTCCGTCACGGCAGTTGGCCCTGGCCCTATGGATACACCCTTCTTCTATCCTGCCGAAGGTGAAGATGCCGTGGCCTATCACAAGACTGCCGCCGCCCTGTCCCCCTACTCCAAGACCGGGTTGACAGACATTGAAGATGTCGTGCCTTTTATTCGTCATCTGGTCAGCGATGGCTGGTGGATTACCGGCCAGACCATTCTGATCAACGGTGGTTACACCACCAAGTAAGAAAACGAGCCAGTGTTTGAGCCAGCAAGATCACTGCTTCGGGCTTGAGCACTGGCTTTTTTTCAACACCCACTTGTTGATGTCCAGGAGGCATCAACAAGCCACAGTGTCATCCAAGGTGCAATCCCCGTTCAGACTCAGGAGTCCCGATACGGGTTCTCGAAAATCTCTTCTACGGTCTGCCCGAACACGGCACTGATCTTGAAGGCCAGATCCAGGGATGGCGCATGTTTGCCCGTTTCCAGCGCATTCACTGCCTGCCGGGACACGCCCAAGCGCTCTGCCAACTCTGCCTGCGTCCAATTCGCCTCGGCCCGCAATACACGCAATCGGTTTTTCATTTAATCGCTAGTCCGGACAAAGGGTGAAACCAGGGCGAACACAGCCCAAAAGAAGGGGTAAATCAGCCAGGCAGGAATATGAGGCGCAGCGGCGTAGGTTTCCCCAAAGCCCCAGGCTGTCCACAAGGTCAGGGTTGCACCGGCGGCCAGCACAAAGCACTTGGCCACAATCACCCGCACAAACTCATCGCTTTGCGCCATCAAGCGCAAGGTGGCCCACACTTGTCCGGCAACCGGCAGGGCGACAGCAATGGCAATCAGCCAGCCAACCGGTCGACCAAGCAGGCTGTCGAACAGTCCCACAATGGTCAAGGCATTGACCAGGATATACACGCCCATAAAGAGCAAAGTGCGAATCAGATAGCGGCGGCCTGCTGATGGCGCAGGAAAGGAATTGCTGTTGGTGAGCATGTTTGAGCACCCAAATGTAAAATAAACCTGACTTTACAGAAGTCAAAACAACCCGTCAATAAGTAAAGCAAACCTTACATTCATGAAGATCGAGCGAGTCAGCCAGCCAGCATTGGTCCGCCACAACAACCAGCCTGGATATAAAGCCGCTTGAACAAGCAAAGTTCAAGACCTGACCGCGTATCCTAGCGTTGAAGGAGCTTGCCCAAACCGCGCCTGAAACAAACGGCTGAAATGGGAGAGGTCCTTAAAGCCACAGGCCATGGCCACCTCGGTCACCCGTTTGTGTTTCCCCTCCTCCAACAAACGGTAGCTCCGGATCAAACGCTGCTCCCACAGCCATTGCATAGGTGTGGTCGCTTCAAGCGCAAAGAGCCGATATAGCGTGCGAGTCGCCATGGACGAAGCACGCGCAATTTGCTCCACATCCAGTGCATCCTCATGCAGATGCGCCCGTATATAAGCCTTGATCTGTTCCAGACGCCGCTCCTGACGATTGGCCAGAGAAAGCGCAGAAGTTTCAGACTCGAAGACCGCAGAAAAGATGTCCAGCACCGAAGCCGTCACACGCTGATCCATGCCGTCCTCAGCAGATCTCCCCATACCAAGCAGTTGCTTGACCAAAGCCCCTGCCATCGGCCCCAGACGCGAGTTGGCTGCAATACGGTGCGCAGCCAGATTGCCCACCGAGGGCAAGCGCGTTGCCAATAAGGGGCGGGGAATCATGACCATGGCCGCGTGAGCCAAAGAGCCCAACTCCAGATCAAAAGGCCGTGATTGATCCTGAAGTACCAGATCCCCTGCTCCCAGGCTGACGTAGCGTCCGTCCTGACTCAGTTGAATATGGCCATCCAGCATGAGCCACAGCATGAAACAGTCGCGCTGGTCTTTACGGATATCGGCCTGCCGTCTGTTCACCCGTATAGCCTCCCCCTGAGGGGTGGCAGACCAGATGCTGCTCAAACCCAAACCACCAAAACTATTGAGGGTGACCCGCGCCTGAAACTGGGGCCGGGCAATCTGGCTGCATTCGGTCTGTGAAAACTGCCTACAAGTGACCTCGTGCCAGTGCTCAAAGCTGTCTCCGGGCTTGACCGCTATGATCGCTGTCATAGGTTCAGTCTCCATGATCGGCGCTATCTGCACCGATGGATTAGTCGTTTTTCAACAAGATTACGTCCATTACCCAAACACAGACAAGCCCTGAAAACACCAAGCCTCAGCCCCCTGCCGATGCACTGCCCAAGATGGCAGGTGCAGTCAAAAAAACCGTAAAAATGGCAGGGACAGCCAAGCCAAATCCACTTCATCCTCCTACTCTAAAAGCGTCTATGACACCGGCAACGGCAATACCAAACACACAGCCGCCCAGCCATGAGTAAACCAAAGGAGAATGAAATGGCTATTCAGATTGATCGAATCAACCCCAGCAGCACGGCGGTCATTGTGATCGACATGCAAAACGACTTCATCGCACCCGGCGCCCCACTGGAAACACCCATGGGCATGGAGTTGATGCCCCGCCTGCAAAAACTGCTGGGCCATGCCCGCCAAACCGGCATGGAAGTGATCTTCACCGCCCACGCCCACCGCCGCAACGGCTGCGATATGGGGCTGTTCGGGGAGATTTACCCTCCGATTCAAAACCAGGTGGGACTGGTCGATGAGACCGCTGGCGTTGATATTTACCCCGAAGTGGCTCCACAAGGGGACGAGGTCGTCATCAAGAAGCATCGGTACAGCGCGTTCTTTGGCACAGACCTGGACATCATCCTGCGTACCCGCAAGATCGATACGGTTGTGATCACCGGCGTGACCACTGAGAACTGCTGCCACGCCACGGCCCGCGATGCCATGTTCCATGGCTACAAAGTGGCTTTCATCTCCGATGCGACCGGCACCTACAACTACCCGGATATGGGCTTTGGGGCGATTCCTGCTGAAGAAGTGCACCGCGTCACCCTGGGCGTGTTGGCAGTATCCACCGCGCATGTCATGACGACGTAAGAGCTGATTCAGAAAACCAGGTAAGAAGTATGAGCACGGTCAGAGCCCGCATACCTTAAGGCGCCAGGACGTGAAGGACCCAGGCAGGCCTTGTGAGCTATCCAATTGTTAGAGCTCAGTTCACAAGGCTCATTTTTACTTTTCTTGCGCCGCTATCAGCTGCGCCAATCGCTGGATGGAGAGCGGTGCACAGCCTTCCGCATCATTGCTGATCGTCACGTACGCCGCCTGCCCTGCCCCCGTGATCCCGCGAATCGTGCGCGCCAGCACAGTGCGGGTATGCACGTCCTCGCTGACAATGGCATCGAAGGGGGTATGCTTTTTCTGGGCATCGGCATAACCGTAAGCACCAAACTCCCGATTCAAGTTCCAGCGACACACCAAGGGGCCGGGCCACAAGGCGCGCAAGACGGGCAACTGCTCTTCAATCGGTGGCATCTTGCCATGCAGGCCCAGACAAAACGTCGCGCCATTGGCCTTGAGCGTATCGACAAGATGTTGAGTCAACAGCTCTGGATCTCTTACCTCTACCGCAAGCACCACCTGTGAGCCTTGCGGCAAGGCCTCTCGCGCCGCCACCAGCATCTGCCCCAGCTTGTCGAACAACTCTGCCGGACGATTCAACCAGCCCCAAGACAGTGGACTTAACTGAAAGACCAGCACGCCCAGCTTGTCACGCAAGCCCTCCGCGGCAGGCTGCACAAACTGCTCTACAGTCAGACGAATATTCAGAAAGTCCGGATTGGACTTGCGCACCTTGCCCTGCTCATCACGAACTTGAGCATCCGTAATCATGGACGGGCATTTCACAACGAAGCGGAAGTCTGCATCCACCTGCGCGGCGTAGGCGGAATACTGCGTGACCGTCAAAGGACGCCAGAAAGTGCGATCGACACAGACTGTACGCATCAAAGGATGCTGGTGATAGGCCTCCAGGCCGTGCTTGGACAGGATATTCGACTCGTACTCGCCATCCCAGATCAAACCCTCCCAACCGGGGTAAGACCAGGTGGAGACACCGAAACGCAGGATTTCAGGAAGCTGAGCCGCCAGATCGCTTAGCTCCAGCGCGGAAGCAGCAAGGCTGACTTTGGTGATTTTGCGTCGAGAGGGAGCAGCGGGCTTTGAGGCGGGTGGCTGAGGAATGGCATCGCCGAAAAGATCTTCTTGCATGCTGGGTATAGTGCCATGGGAATGAAGTTAAGCAAATGCTGGCTCAAAATCCAACAGATCCGTACTTTGCATGCCTAACCCTTTGGCGACGCTGCGCCAACGACTGACAGCCTGAACAAGCTCCGCCCAGATTGCTTCTGCTGCCCCCACCGTTAACCTGAAGTATGGTGCCCCATCCATCAAAATAGCCCGGCTATCAATAGGCCCGGAATCCTCTGTCAGCCACGTTTTACTTTCCCGCCTGTCACCAGGCATTGGATTCAAGTCAAACGCCGGAGCCAGGCGCCATCCATGATTACGTGCGTCATATAGAAAGCCCGTATTACGCAAGTGATCATCGGTATTACAGATCAAGAAATTGAAGGCCAATCTGCGCCACAACTGATGAATATCAGCAATCGGATTGGCCCCGTCCTGTAACAAAACATCCACCAATTCGGTATAAGCATGAATGGCATCACGGCCATCAGACTGCAACATGCTGGCTGCGGATAGATAGGGAATACGTGCGCCTTCGTCATTTCGATCAAAGCGCCGAATAATGGCTACCGCTGTGCCATTAATCAGCTCGATACGAGTCTCTGCGACCGTGATGCCCGCATTGGCAGCCAACTTCATGGCGAGCACCTCACCCCGAATCACATCACGCTGGTCAGCCTGACTGGGAAACTTGCCCAGGGCCAGACGGCCATCCGTATCGCGAACGGTAGATTTTGGGCGGGCACCACCCAAGGATGTTCCTTGCCCAAGCAGGTACTGCAGATCCTGCTTACTTTCCGTCCCGTCCTCCAAGGCACGCGCCGCCTGTAAAACACGATCCAACTCCAGCAAAGGCGGGACGTGTCGGGCTGCATCTCCCGAACGCAAATAAACTTTTTTCTGTGGATCAAAAAGACGCAGAGCACCTACCCGTGCTTCATCATCAACCCACATCAAAAAATCTACCGGCTCCAGAGCGAGCAGATCACGATTTTCTTGCCGCAACTTGGCGTGTGCACGCCGAATGACTCGCTGTCCCCAGGAGTCAGGAGCCGTATCCTCCAAAGCCAGAAAAAACGTATTTTGGGGATATTGAACCCCCGAGGCTGATTGCAAATCAGGAGAGAGCATAAAAAAGCGCTCGTCCTGGAGCCAGGCCTCGTTATAGCTAAAGGCACTGCGTCTGCCATTACCCAGATACAAGCGCCCCACAATATGCGCACTGGAACCCAGGTGCACCTCCAGGTCTGAGCGCTTGGCAGATCGTGTCATCATCAGAAACCTTCCAACTTGTCAGGATTCACAGAGGCCGAATTATCTTGCGACTTGGCCCCCGCGGTTTGATCCGCTTTGATACGCCGTGGGCGCCTGACGCGCTGGGGCAACTGCTCACGCAGCAAGTCCATCCCCAAGGCATCATTTTCCATGGTCATTACTTTAGTCACATCACTCAAGCGTCCCAACACATGCAAAGCGCTTAAAAAGGTATGCAAGGCA
Source organism: Alcaligenes sp. AB3 (assembly GCF_031844565.1). Taxonomy (NCBI): domain Bacteria; kingdom Pseudomonadati; phylum Pseudomonadota; class Betaproteobacteria; order Burkholderiales; family Alcaligenaceae; genus Alcaligenes; species Alcaligenes sp. AB3. The sequence continues at coordinate 198,798 of NZ_JAUZVM010000002.1, read as the reverse complement.
GTACCGGCATTACCATCCTCCATACGCCGGACTGTGCTCAATGACGTCCCGATACGCTGAGCCAAATCCTCTTGGCTTAATCGTCGCGCACGGCGAGCAGCAGAGATATCCCGCCCCAGCCGCAGCAAGGCACGGTCTACAGGACGGGAGATGACACTACGAGGAGCCTTTTTATTCTCTGAATCAGTCATATTTCTATCCATTCATATATGAACAAATATAAATCATAAAAACTCAAATATGAACATATCTCAGATCCGCCCCAGAATCTATCAAACACTCATATTTGAACTTTTAATAAGTAAATACATTCAAATATGAACAATAAAGGCACAGTATATGCTTTCAGTGAAACTCTCCATACCCAAGTGGGTACAGGTGCTTGATCACACGCCAAGAAGCAACACAAGAAGCGGCACAGCGCTACCAGACACCTGTACAAGCAAATGGCCAATATGCTCATCACGCGACAGTGCGGTGAACAGCCGATAAAAGTATTGGGGGAGATATCAGAACTGGAGCGGGTGATGGGAATCGAACCCACGACGGATGCTTGGGAAGCATCAGTTTTACCATTAAACTACACCCGCCCTGATGGAGAGGTCTGCATCTAAAGCAGACGATCCCGCGAATGGGGAAGCGAAAATTATAGCGCGATCTTTTCTTGATGCGTGGTTCCCGCCCTATCTTTTTCACGTGCATCCCCATGAATTCAGTGGCAAGACTCACTACAATAGAGCTTTCCCGCTTTTAGCTAATACGCGAGCCATTCCTGATGCACGCGCCACAACCATGACCACCAGCAACGAAAAACCATCCCTGCTGTCGCCCAATGTCGCGAACAGCAATTCCGGCGAGACCCATATCCGTAGCTTTGTTCATCGGCGCGCGCACATTACGCCCAGCCAGGAACAGGCCCTGGCACGCCTCTTGCCCCTGTGGTCAATCAGCTACCGCGACAGCATCCTTAAACCAGAAACAGTGTTTGGCAATGACAACCCCTTGATTCTGGAAATCGGTTTTGGCATGGGTGAAACCACCCAGAAGATTGCCCAGGCTCGTCCCGACGACAACTTCCTGGGTGTGGAAGTGTTCAACGCCGGTGTTGGCGCTTTGCTCAAGCGTATTGATGACAACCAGATCAGCAATATCCGCATCATTCAACATGACGCGGTGGAAGTGGTGCGCGACATGATCGCCCCTGCCTCGCTGGCTGGCATTCATATCTACTTCCCGGATCCCTGGCCCAAGAAGCGCCATCACAAGCGTCGTCTGGTGCAATCGCCCTTTATTCAGCTGCTGACCAGCCGTCTGAAACCCGGTGGCTATATTCACTGCGCCACCGACTGGGAAAATTACGCCGAACAAATGCTGGAAGTGCTGTCCGCCGAGCCCATGCTCAGCAACACGCACGACGGCTATGCTCCCCGCCCTGACTTCCGTCCACTGACCAAGTTCGAGAACCGTGGGCTGCGCCTGGGCCATGGCGTGTGGGATCTGATCTTCACCCGCAATGACACCCCTACCCCTGAACTGAACTGGCCCAAGAAAGAACAATGAGCGCTACCCTGTTCCCGCCTATAGAGCCTTACGCCCAAGGCACCTTGCACACCGATGATGGGCACCATATCTACTGGGAATGCTGCGGCAACCCGGCAGGTAAACCCGCCATTTTCCTGCACGGTGGGCCGGGATCAGGATGTTCTACCGATCACCGCCGCTTGTTCGACCCACAAAAATACAATGTGCTGCTGTTTGATCAGCGCGGTTGCGGGCGCTCCTACCCTCATGCCAGCCTGGAGAACAACACCACCTGGCATCTGGTGCAGGACATGGAGCGGCTGCGCAAGGAAAAGCTCAAGGCCGACAAGATGCTGGTCTTTGGCGGCTCCTGGGGCTCGACCCTGGCGCTGGCCTATGCCCAGACTCACCCCGAGCACGTCAGTGAGTTGATTGTGCGCGGTATCTTCATGGCCCGCCCTGAAGAATTGCACTGGTTTTATCAGGAAGGCGCCTCTCGCCTGTTTCCGGACATCTGGGAACAGTATCTGGCCCCGATTCCCAAGGAAGAGCACGGGGATCTGATTAGCGCCTATCACAAGCGTCTGACGGGCGACGACCCTGCTGTGCAGCTACGCGCCGCACACGCCTGGTCGCAATGGGAAAGCAATACGATCACGCTCTTGCCCAGCCAGAATCACCTGGACGCCAAGTCCAGTGATAAAGCAGCCTTGGCCTTTGCACGTATTGAAAACCACTACTTCATGAATCAGGGCTTTTTGGAGCCGGATCAACTGCTGAAAAACGCCCATCGCTTGCATGGCATTCCAGGGGTGATCGTGCAGGGACGCTATGATGTGTGCACACCGGCGCATACAGCCTGGCAACTGCATCGCGTCTGGCCACAAGCAGAATTTCACATGGTTGCAGACGCAGGCCACGCCTACGACGAACCCGGCATTTTGGCCAAGCTGCTGGCCGCTACCCAGAAATTTGCCATCTGAATCACTTGTCCGGCGCGGCCCGGACCATATCCAGAGACAAGAATGAACATTACCCTGAATGGCCAGAGCAAGACTCTGCAAAACTCCGACACGGTTGGCACGCTGATTATCGAACTGGGCTACGAGAACAAACGCATTGCCGTGGAACTGAACGGCGATATCGTGCCCAAAAGCCAGCACGCCAGCACTGCTATCAAGGAAGGCGACACGATAGAAATCGTGGTTGCCGTCGGGGGCGGCTGATACTCGCCCTGTAAAATGCACAATTGCTGACATTCAGCTACGGCTTCAGAGCTGAAAATGAGGTCATAATGGGCCGTCTCGCCTGCCATCAAGCAGGCGGCCATGGAACCCTAACTTCAGGAGCAAAGCGATGGGCGTATTCAGTTTTCTTAAAGATGTCGGCGAAAAACTCTTTGGTGCCAACGAAGCCAAAGCAGCAACTGCAGACGAACTCCAGAAAGAACTGGCCAAACACCAACTTTCCGCCGACGGTCTGAATCTGGCGGTTGATGGCGACAAAGTTACGGTTAGCGGCCAGGCTGCCTCCACCGAACAGGCCGAAAAAATTGTGCTGGCTCTGGGCAACACCCTGGGTGTCTCGCAGGTCGACAACCAGCTCAGCGTTGCTCAGCCTTCCGCTGAAGCCACCATGTACACCGTACAGAAAGGCGATACCCTGTGGAAAATTGCTGAAACCCACTACGGCAAGGCAAATGGTGCAAAATACACTGTTATTTTTGAAGCCAACAAGCCTATGCTCAGCCATCCTGACAAGATTTACCCCGGTCAGGTACTGCGTATTCCGGCGCTGTAAAACCCGATTCAGCGTGCCGTTATCCATGGCTGCCAAGCCATGGATTCATGGACAAGCCAAAACAAAATGCCCGATGCAATGCATCGGGCATTTTGTTTTGTGACAGGCACTGACGGGAACAAATCAAACTATTCCCGCAGCTTGCGACGACGTCTTAACGAAAGCCTTTGAAACCTTTACCAGCCAGACCTTTCAAGGCCCCCATCCCGCCCAGGCCGCGCATCATCTTGGCCATGCCGCCTTTTTTCATCTGCTTCATCATGCCTTGCATTTGCTCGAACTGATTCAGCAAGCGGTTGACCTCTTGTACCGACACACCGGAGCCGGCTGCGATACGACGCTTGCGCGAGGCCTTGAGCAATTCGGGCTTGGCACGCTCGGTAGGCGTCATGGAGTTCAAGATACCTTCGGTACGACGCAGTTGCTGCTCAGCTTGGCCGCCTTGCAACTGGGATGCAGCCTGGGAGAACTGCGCAGGCAGTTTTTCCAACAAGGAACCCATATCACCCAGCTTTTTAACTTGCTGCAGCTGGTCGCGGAAGTCGTTCAAGTCGAACTTGTCGCCCGCCTTGATCTTGTCGGTAATCTTTTGCGCATCGGCAATGTCGATATTGCGCTGGGCCTGCTCGACCAAGGAAACAATGTCGCCCATGCCCAGCACGCGCTGAGCCATACGCTCGGGATGGAACGGCTCCAGGCCATCCAGTTTTTCCGACACACCGACAAATTTGAGCGGTTTGCCAGTGACATGGCGCACCGACAAGGCGGCACCACCACGTGCATCACCGTCCAGCTTGGTCAGCACCACACCGGTCAGCGGCAAGGCGTCTGCAAAGGCTTTGGCAACGTTAACCGCGTCCTGACCCTGCATGGCATCCACCACGAACAGGGTTTCGATAGGGTTCAGCAGGTCGTACAGAGCGCGAATCTCGCGCATCATTTCTTCGTCAATACCCAGGCGACCGGCCGTGTCGACGATCAGCACATCAAAGTGGTGACGTTTGGCGTGGTCCAGGGCATTGCGGGCAATGTCTGCGGGCTTCTGGCTGGGATCGGAGGGCAGGAACTCGACGCCCACTTGGGCGGCAACGGTTTTCAGCTGTTCGATAGCGGCGGGACGATAGACGTCAGCACTGACCACCAGCACTTTCTTCTTGCCTGTTTTACGGCCATGCTGAACGTGACCACCTTCGCTCAGCCATTTGGCCAGCTTACCAGTGGTAGTCGTTTTACCTGCACCTTGCAGACCGGCCATCAGGATGATCGCGGGTGGCTGTGCCGCCAGGGACAGTTCGCTGGCGTTGTCGCCCAGATCTGCCCCCATCAGATTGGTCAGCTCCTGGTGGACAACCCCCACCAGCGCCTGGCCAGGATTCAAGCTGTCGGCAACTTCAACGCCAAGCGCTTTTTCTTTGACCCGTGCCACAAAATCGCGCACGACGGGCAAGGCCACGTCCGCTTCCAGCAAAGCCAGACGGACTTCCCTCAACATCTCCTGAGTATTGGATTCGGTCAGACGAGCCTGCCCGCGCATGGTTTTCACCACACGCGACATACGCTGGGTCAGATTTTCAAACATAGGACTGGGTTCGCTTAAACTAGGTTATCGTGTGGTCTACGAATAAGAATAAAATGGCCACTTGAGGTACGCCCCGTACCGTTTTTCAGGAAATCCGGGACTTATGTCTGCAAGTATTGTATTTCACTTGCTCGCCGCACTGGCGTACATCGTGCTGTCGATCTCGCTATGGCGTCCTTTGACTCGCGGCAGCACCCGAACCGTACTGAACGCCCCCAGCCGGGTGGCTTTGCTCTGCGCCATCATTGTGCACGGAGCGGGCCTGTTGCTGACGATTGTGCTGCCCCAGGGGCTGCATCTGAGCTGGGCGTTGGCCCTGTCGGCGGCAATCTGGCTGGGCATGGTGGTGTTCTGGTTCCAAAGCCTGTATCTGCGTCTGGACAGCCTGCTGCTCATTCTACTGCCTGCAGCCACAATCGTCAGCCTGCTGGCCATGGCCTTTCCCAATGGCCATATCGTCAACCACGTCGGCAATGAATGGCTGCGCATCCACTTGATGATTGCACTGGTCGCCTATGGGCTAAGCACCGTGGCCGCCCTGCATGCAGTCTTGATGACGGCGCTGGACCGCCAGTTGCACCGCCCTATTTTGCATCAGGAGCAACGCGGTTTGTTCAGCCGGGTTCTGGATACCATGCCGCCCCTGCTGGTGCAAGAAGAGCTGCTGTTCCGCCTGATCCGTGTCTCTTTCGTGATTCTGACCTTCACGATCCTGAGCGGTGCCGCCGTCTCCATGGCGATAGACGGTAAATTTTTGCCTGCTGACCACAAAACTGTCTTTACCTTGCTATCCTGGGTTACATTTGGTGGCTTATTATGGGGTCGAAAACAGTATGGATGGCGTGGTCGCGTTGCCTTGCGCTGGACCTTGGCCGGTTTTGCCTTCCTGCTGCTAGCCTATACAGGCAGCCACTTTGTACTGGACGTCATCTTGCAACGAGGGAAAATTGGGTAAAGTCTTATTTTGGGTTGTAGCCATCCTGGCGGCCATGATCATTGCCCGCATCGTGTCACAAAACAAGGCCCGCAAGCGCAACCCACCCAACCCGACCATGCGCCCGCCCCGCAAACAAGGCAGCGCGGAAGAGATGGTTCGTTGCGCGCACTGCGGCATTTTTCTGCCTCGCTCCGAAGCCCTGATGAGCAATCATCACACCTGGTGCAGCCTGGAACACGCCAAGCGCGGCCCGCGCAATTAAGGCCATGGCCCGCATGCACCACGCCTACGACCTGGACCGCCAGGGCTGGCTGAAACCCCATGCCAATGTCCTGCGCGCCCTGTCTCCTAATCAGGATGAGCGCCCCGAGGGCGACGCCCCGACCTTGCTGGTGCTGCACAATATCAGCCTGCCCCCGCAAGAGTTTGGTGGGCCTTATATTCGGGATTTTTTCCAGAACAAGCTGGATATCGGTGCTCATCCCTGGTTCGAGAACATCCGGGACCTGAAAGTGTCAGCGCACTTTCTGATCCAGCGCACAGGCCACATCATTCAGTTTGTTCCCACTACCCGCCGTGCCTGGCATGCGGGTGTGTCACGCTTTGAAGACCGCGAACGCTGCAATGATTTTTCTATTGGTATCGAGCTGGAAGGCAGCGATTTTGAGCCTTTTACAGAAGCCCAGTACCGGGAGCTGTCCCGCCTGAGCCGCGCCCTGCGTATGCGCCATAACTTGACCGCGGTACGTGGTCACGAGCATATCGCCCCGGGACGCAAGACAGACCCGGGGCCATTCTTTGATTGGGAAAGGGTGAAGCGGGAACATGGCTGGCCCAAAGAAACCTTGCCGGAACAAGAGCTGGAACCCAAGCCACGAGCCGCGTCGGATCAGGATCGATAAAGTAGCTCAGGGCCGATATCGGCCAAGGTATTGCAACCCGTCAGTGCCATCGCCACTTCCAGTTCGGCCCGCAAAATATGCAGGACATGCGCCACACCGGCCGCTCCTGCGGCAGCTAGACCATATATATAGGGACGGCCAATCATCACGGCTGTTGCACCAAGCGCCAATGCCTTGAGCACATCGGTTCCGCGTCGAATGCCACCATCCATCAAGACCGGCACCCTGCCCTGCACGACCTGACAAACCTGTGCCAATACGTCCACAGAGGCAGGAACACCATCCAAAGTTCGCCCTCCGTGATTGGACACAACAATTCCGGCAACCCCCGTATCCAGGGCTCGCTGAGCGTCTCGGGGCCGCATCACACCCTTCACCCACACAGGCAAAGGACTATTCTGCACCAACCAGGCCAGATCATCCCAGGTCGGCGCCGTCTCTAACAAACCACTACCAAACAAAGGGCTGGTGCCTGCTGCACCTAAAACCGCCTGTTGCTTGGGAGCTCCTCGCAGATTCACGGCGTCCACGCCCTCCGGCAAGGCAAAGCCCGCACGCTGCTCCTGATTACGTACACCATTGACCGCGGCATCTACCGTCAACATCAGCGCGGCATAACCTGCCGCTTCAAGCTGAGCCAGCAAATCCAGAGTAAATGCCCGATCCGTTTGCCAATACCACTGCGCCCACAAAGGAGCATGGGCCTGTGCAGCGATCTCTTCAAAGGAATGACTGGCCTGCATGCTGATTACGCTAGTCGCCCCCATCGCACCCGCACCCAGTACGCTGGCCAATTCACCTTCAGGGTGAGCCAAGCGCTGATAAGCCACGGGTGCCAGAAGAATCGGGTAATCCATGGACTGCCCTTGCAGCGTCAAGCGGGTTGAGGGCTGATCAAATTCACTTAGGGCGGCAGGCCATAGCCCCCAACGCCCGAAGCTGGCCAGATTGTCTTGCAGGGTAAGCTCATCCGCCGCCCCCGTGCTGAAGTAAGCCCAGTCCTGCGCACGCATACGCTGACGGGCATAAGGTTCGTAATCCCTCAGGCAGGCAATCTGGGCCGGGATGTTAGCGAGTGGGGGCAGTCGTTCTTGGGACATGGTCAAGCAAGCTCCAGGCGATCAGACATCGCTCCATTCACGCAGCAAATTATGATAAATCCCCGTCAGGCGTGACAACTCCTGGGCATCCGCATTCTGCCTGGCCAGTTGCTGAATGCTCTGATCCAGCTCCCACAACAATTTGCGTTGATGCGCGTGGCGCACCATGCTTTGCGTCCAGAAAAAGGAGGCATAGCGCGTTCCTTTGGTCACCGGCTGTACTCGATGCAGACTGGTACCGGGATACACCACCATATGCCCTGCAGGCAGCTTGATGGACTGAGCACCGTACACATCCTCGATGATCAGCTCGCCACCTTCATACTCGTCGGGATCACTGAAAAACAGGGTTGTGGAAACATCAGTACGCAGGCGCTGAGCCGTGCCAGGAACGGTAAAAATCGCGTTATCGATGTGGTTGCCGTATTCCCCGCCCCCCTCGTAACGATTAAAGCGTGGGGGCAGCATACGCAGGGGCAAGGCAGCGGCAATAAAGCCGCTGTGCTGCCCCAGTACGTGCATCAGAAACTCGCCCATCTGGCGAGATACGGCAGCATCCAGAGGCAGTTGCAGGTTCCGTTTGCTGTGCTGGGCCAGATAGCCCGCCGTCGTGCGCCCGTCCTCCCACTGCGCCTGCTCCAGGGCCTGGCGACAGTCTCGTAACTGTTCAGCATTCAGAACGTCAGGGATAGTAATCAGCATGGGCACCTGCCAAAACAAAAGGAATACAAGGCTAAGCAAGAAACAGACAGGCCGCCCCAAAAGGCGGCCCATCTGAATTTACACTACAAGGCGCAACTTACTCGAAGCGGTAAGAGGCATTGAACATGTAAGAGCGGCCTGGGCCGACGTTGGCAAAAATGCCGACGTGGGAAGCATCATACATGCGCACATTGCTGATGTTGTTCACGTTGAACTGGAAAGAGACATTCTTGTTCAGGTCGTAGCGCGCCATCGCATCGTAACGCCAGTAGGAAGGCAGCTTCAATTGATTGGCGTCATCCACAAAACGTTTACCCACAAACGTGGCACCCGCGCCCAAAGTCAGCTCGGGCATGACTTTGTACGTCGTCCAGACGTTGAAGCTCTGCTTGGAGATGAACTTCATCTGGTTGCCGTCAAAGACATTATTGCCGCTGCGATATTTCTTGATCTTGGGGTCCAGATAGGTGTAACCAGCCCACAGGTTCCAGTTCGGCGTAATCGCACCTGCTGCGCCCAGCTCCAGGCCACGTACACGGTTGCTGCCGCTCAAGGACACATCGCCGGTCAAAGGATCGGTAGAGCGAGCATCTTTCTTGTCGGTCTGGAAAATGGCCGCTGTCAAAGACAACTTCTCGTCCGCCACATCCCATTTGGTCCCCAGTTCCCAGCTGTAGCTGCGCTCGGGCTTCAGGTCACGAATCGCTGCGCCACCTGCCGGGCCGTCAGCACCACCGGCCTGCCCCAGGTTCTCCCCTGTCGGGTTGGAAGAGGTGCCATAGCTCAAGTAGATAGAACCATTGCGCGCTGGTTTATAGACCACCCCCAGCTGATAATTCCACATATCATCTTTGCGGGAATCCTTGGTGTTGTCGGCCTCAAAACGATCAAAGCGCAAACCACCATTCACCATCCACTGCTCGCTCAGCGTCAAAGTATCAAAGATATAAGCCGAGCGTGTTTTGATATCGCCTGTCTTGGTCTTGGGTCCGTACTGCAACGAGTAGTTGTACTGACGATTGGGATTCGGATCATAGAACGAATCAGTATCGCGGCCTGGGCCACCCGTCATCGTCTTGTTGTGGATTTCCTCTTTGCTGATTTCCACACCCGCAACAATGTCATGCTTGATCCAGCCGGTATTAAAGCTGCCGTAAACATCCGTCTGGTTCAGCAGGGATTCTGCAACGCGGTAGTTCGTCCGATCATCACGGCGGAACTGCAAGCCAGCACCTTCCGTCGCGCAAGCACCACCCGCACCTGCGGCGCAGTTGTCAAAGGACGGACGTGTCATCAAGTAGTGATTCAGCGTCTTGCTGTAGCGGGTGACGTTCCGAACCGTGAAACGGTCGTTCAGATCGTGCTCAATGCTGGCCGAGGCCGTATCGGCAATGTATTTGCGGAAGTCTACATTACGACGACCGTAAAAGTTGTCGCGATCCGCTTCCAGTGGGGTAACGCGATCCGGATTGGCGGCATTTTTGAAGGGGAAGCCCAAATCCGGCATGTCTTTGTTCTCAAGACGCGAGTAAGACAAGGTCACACGCGTTGGCGTACCCAAACCAAAGGCGATGGAAGGAGCAATGCCCCAACGGTCAATCTTCACCCCGTCGCGGCCTGCCACTTCCCCACCCATGCGCATCAGGTTAAGACGGATCGCGCCTGTTTCCGAGAAAGCATAGTTACCGTCTGCTGTCAGACGATACTGGTCCGAGGTGCCGTAACCTGCTTCCACCTGGAAGAAATCTTTCAGCTTGGGGGACTTGGTCACCAGGTTCAGGCTGCCGCCCGTACCGCCACGGCCTGTGTACGCCGAGCTGGGGCCTTTCAGGACTTCAACGGACTCCAGGTTGAAGGTCTCGTGCGAGCCACGGGAGTAGTCGCGCACGCCATCAATAAAAATATCGGTACTGGCTTCGTAACCACGGATAAAGGGACGATCGCCCATGGGCGTTCCGCCTTCACCTGAACCCAGCGTGATGCCCGGGGTGGTACGCAATACGTCTTGCAGCGAGGTCGCTCCACGATCTCTGATCACCTCCTCCGGGATCACAGTGATGGAACGCGGTGTATTCAACAAGGACTCGGAAAACTTCACCGATTGCGCTTTATGGGCTTGAAAGCCATCAATGCCATTGGCATCTTCCGAAGCCTGAACTTTAATCGACTGCAGTTCTGTCACGCCTGGATTGGCAGTTTGAGCAATAACAGGGCTTGTCAGGGCCGCAAACAGAGCAGCAGACAAGACCGTCTCGGCAAAACGACGAGGCGGCAAAGGGGAAACGAACGACATCACCAGCTCCATGTGGTAGGTATCACTTTTCAAGGCAGGGCGATCAAAGCAGGGCCAATCGCGCGTGTTAGCGGTGTTTCACTGCCAGATAAGTGCTTTTAATAGGAGACCGTAATATCAATCATTCTTATTATGAAGTCTATCCAAATCTTACGCTTTCCTTAAATTCAGCTAAAAATCAGCTTGTTTTTGTCCACAGTGTGGCGTCCATGCATCGTATTACGATCAATTCTCATTAAGATGGACAAAAAATAAAAAATCGCTTAGCAATTTAACTTCTACTTACCTGCTATGTTCTCGCTTCTACCTGTAATGGTCTTTCAACAGGCACAAAAAAGCCCCTATCTTACAAATCAAGATAGAGGCCATTACACTGATAGCTTGCTGGCTCCACCCTAAGGCAAAGCCAGCAAGCCTCAGGCTTACAGATTCAACAGCAAACGGTTCACGCGTTTCACAAAGCTGGCAGGATCTTGCAATGCGGCACCTTCGGCCAGCATGGCTTGTTCCAGCAACAATTGCGCCCACTCACCAAAAGCCTCGTCGTCAGCAGCCTGAACCTTGGCGATCAAAGCATGTTCCGGGTTGATTTCCAGAATCGGCTTGACCTCGGGGGCTTCCTGGCCGGCGGCTTGCAGCATGCGCAGCAGGTGCGGGCTCAGTTCGTTGGCATCGACCACCACGCAAGCGGGAGAGTCGACCAGACGTGCGGTAATACGCACTTCCTTGACCTTCTCGCCCAGCGTAGCTTGCAAACGCTCGACCAGAGGCTTGAAGGTTTCAGCCACTTCAGCCTGATGTTTCTTTTCTTCCTCGTCTGCCAGCGAATCCAGATCCAGGCCGCCCTTGGCCACGGAAACCAGCTGCTTGCCTTCAAATTCGCGCAGGTAGGACAGCATCCACTCGTCCACACGGTCGGACATCAGCAGCACTTCGATGCCTTTCTTGCGGAATACTTCCAGATGTGGGCTGTTGGACGCAGCAGCAAAGGTGTCAGCGGTGACGTAGTAGATCTTGTCCTGACCTTCTTTCATGCGGCCAATGTAATCGTTCAGGGACACGGTCTGGGCCGAGCCTTCCTGATTGGTGGACGCAAAGCGCAGCAAGGCAGCGATACGGGCCTGATTGCCCATGTCTTCGCCGGTGCCTTCTTTCAGTACCTGACCAAACTGGTTCCAGAACTCGGCGTATTGCTCGGGCTGGTTCTCGGCCAGATCTTCCAGCAAGGACAGGATGCGCTTGGCACTACCCTCACGGATCGCACGTACATCACGGCTTTCTTGCAGGATTTCACGCGAGACGTTCAGCGGCAGGTCGGCCGAATCGATCACACCGCGCACAAAGCGCAGGTAAGCAGGCAGCAGCTGCTCGGCGTCGTCCATGATGAACACGCGTTTCACGTACAGCTTCACGCCACGGCGAGCATCGCGGTCCCACAGATCGAATGGGGCTTGCTTGGGTACGAACAGGAGCTGGGTGTATTCGCTACGACCTTCGACCCGATTGTGTGTCCAGGCCAGAGGGTTCTCGTAATCGTGAGCGATGTGCTTGTAGAACTCCTGGTACTGCTCGTCGGTGATTTCCGACTTGGAGCGTGTCCACAAGGCGCTGGCCTGGTTCACGCTTTCCCATTCGTCCTGCTTGACTTGCTGCTGCTTCTCTTCGTCCCACTCTTCCTTGCGCATTTGCACGGGCAAGGAGATGTGATCGGAGTAGCGACGCAGCACGTTGCGCAAGCGCCAGCCGTCCAGGAAATCGTCCTCGCCTTCACGCAGGTGCAGGGTGATGGTGGTGCCACGCTCAGCTTTTTCAGCGGCAGCAATGGTGAATTCACCTTCACCGGCAGATTCCCACAGCACGGCTTCCTGATCCTCACCGGCACGACGTGTCAGCACAGACACTTTGTCGGCCACGATAAAGGAGGAGTAAAAGCCCACGCCAAACTGACCAATCAGCTGGGTGTCTTTTTGCTTGTCGCCTGTCAGTTGAGAGAAGAACTCTTTGGTGCCCGAGCGCGCAATGGTGCCCAGGTTGGCAATGGCCTCATCACGCGACATGCCAATGCCGTTGTCGGAAATGGTGATCGTGCGCTGCTCTTTATCGAACTCCACACGGATACGCATTTCTGGATCGCCTTCCAGCAAGGCTGGATTGTCGATGGCCTCGAAGCGCAGTTTGTCACAGGCATCCGACGCATTGGATACCAGCTCACGCAGGAAAATCTCCTTGTTGCTGTACAAGGAGTGAATCATCAAATGCAGTAATTGTTTGACTTCAGCCTGAAAACCCAAGGTTTCGGACGTATTCGCAGTGTCAGTCTGGCTCATGGTGAAAAAGCAAAAAATGGGTTGATTGCCGCGCGCTGGTGCGCGCCCTATTGGAGACAGATAGGGACAGCTTGCGATATTTCAAGAGAGCAATCAGGCCGCCGGGCCGGAGGTCAGAGCAATGACCCCACTGATCATCACCGCACAGCCCAGCAAACTCCAGACATTGGCTTTTTCACGCAGCACCACCATACCCAATAGGGTGCCGGCCATCATGGACATTTCACGGGCCGGGGCCACCATGGACAAGGGGGCGCCCATGCTCAGGGCCTGCAAGACCAGGATGTAAGACATGGGCGACAACAAACCCACTGCTGCCGCCAGTTTCCAATAAGGTTTGAACTTGACGAAACCGGCCCGCCCTCGCTTGGCGATAAAGGGAGCCAGCATCCCCAGACGCAGCACATTGCTGAACCAGTCCAGCAAAAACGGCGAGATCAGCAACACCTTGACCCCATACGCATCCACCACGGTGTAGGCCGCAATCAGTATCCCGGTTTGCATGCCCCAACGCACGCCCGTTAGCGCTGCAGGGCTGAAAAAACGGCGCAGACGCCCTTGCGTGGCGATCAGCAAAATTCCCATCACCACCAGCAAGATACCCAGCACGCCCAAAGGACGTACAGGTTCGCCCAACAGGATAAAAGCACCAATGGAAGACAACATGGGGCCGGTGCCACGGGCAATGGGATACACCACTGACAGGTCAGCCACCTGATAGCCTTTTTGCAAACTAAGGCTATAACACATGTGCAGCAAGGCACTGAGCACCAAACAGGTAATGGTCTCGCTGGTCCAAGGCATATTGCCTTGGGTAAAGACAACCCACAGCGTGATGGGGAAATAGAACAGGATGGCAAAAAAGGAGTACGCAAATACAAAATGCGCCCCTGCCATGGCGGCCCGTTTAGAGAGCAGATTCCAACCCGCATGAATGAACGCAGCACACACCACCAGCAACAAAGCGGTCCAGGACATGAGGGCTTCCAGCAGCAAATAGCAAAAGAAAAACTATACGCCCCCTTCAAGGGCGAGGCCAGCCAATCGCGCCGCTTTCAACGTCCCATGACAAATAAGAGACAGTGCTGGACAATTCAAACCTCAAGGTATGATGTTCGGCACGTATTTTGATATGGAGCCGATCATGAGCACCTTGCTGTATGTTGATTTTCCCTACCCCGGCCCCTGGGGCTCAGAGATGAGTGAAGCCATGCAAGAACTGGCGCAATCCATTTCCCAGGAGCCCGGCCTGATCTGGAAAATCTGGACAGAAAACAAGGATCAGTCCAAAGCAGGCGGCGTGTATCTGTTCAAGGATAAAGCCAGCGCACAGGCTTATCTGGACATGCACAGCAAGCGGCTCAACAGCTTTGGCATCAGCGGCATTGATGCTCGCTTTTTTGAGGTGAACCAGCCGCTGACAGCCATTAACTCCGGTCCCTTGTCGACCAAATAAAACAAAGTCATCAGACGCAAAAAAGCCCGCCTGCCCATCAGCAGGCGGACTCTACCATCGGTGCTTAGGCGGTCAGCTCAACAGCCTTGAAATCTACCGGGACTTCCAACGCATTGTTGATGTAGTTGGTGAACAGGTTCAAGGCAGTCACACCGACCAGTTCCACCACCTCACCTTCAGAAAAACCGGCATCGCGCACGGCTTGCACATCCGCGGCCGAGACTTGCCCACGCTGATCCACCAGCTTGAGCACAAACTTCAAGGCAGCCGCGGTACGTGGGTCATCGGACTGACCCCGCTGGGCCTGAGCCAGTGTCTCCGGGCTGAGACCGGCATTGGCACCCAGCACATTGTGAGCAGCCAGGCAGTATTCGCAGCGATTGCGGTCGGCAATGGCAACAGCCAATTGCTCGCCCAGTTTCGCACCCAACTGGCCACCGGCAAAGGCGCCGAAGGAGCCCCACATGCTGCGCAAGGCAGCGGGCGAATTGGACACCATACGGAACATGGCAGGCACGCTGCCGCCAAAGGCTTTTTGAATTTCCTGCAAAGCAGGCTGGCTGGCGGCGGGAGCTTGGGCAACTTCAGGCAAGGTAAGACGGGACATGATGATCTCCTGGTGAGGTGGGCCAGAATGGCCAAATAGAAGCGAGCAGGGATAGTGTCTCGCCAAGAGCAGGATCATTGGATAAGATTAGTCCCGACAACTTACCTTTTCATCCAGACGAGGATGTTTTCATGAACCTGGATCGCCTCTCCCTTCTGCTGGAACAGTTCCGTGTTCGGGCGCATTTGTTCTACAACGGCTCTTTGTGTGGCGTGACCCGCTTCTCGGCCCAGCCGGGGCGTGCTTTTTTGCACATCCTGCGGCGCGGCCAGCTCAGCGTGCGCCACGACCCGCGCGACCCGGTGCCGGAAGTCCTGACCATTGACCGACCCAGCCTGCTGTTCTATCCCCGCCCGCTGGAACACGCCTTCTACGACATGCCCAATGAAGGCTCGGACTTCACCTGCGCCACCCTGGATTTTGACGGGGGTGAGCATCACCCCCTGGCCCGGTCCCTGCCCGATCTGATCATCGTGCCGCTGGAAGAAGCGGCCGGTCTGGAACAGGCGCTGGGCCTGCTCTTTGCAGAAACGGAGTCCGTGCGCTGTGGCCATCGTCTGCTGGCAGACCGTCTGTTCGAAATCGTGTTGCTGCAATTGCTGCGCTGGCTGTTTGACCACCCCGATCGTTGCGAGATTCCGGTGGGGCTGTTCCGGGGCTTGTCACACCCACCCGTGGCGCGCGCCTTGCTGGCGATTCAGTCCGATCCGGGTCGGGACTGGACGGTGCAATCGCTGGCTCAGGAAGCCAAGATGTCGCGCAGCGCTTTTGCCGTGCAGTTCAAGCACTGGGTGGGAGACACTCCGGCAGACTATCTGGCCCAATGGCGCTTGTCGTTGGCCTGCCAGCGACTGGCCCAAGGCCATTCTGCCAAGCGCATTGCCCTGGATCTGGGCTATGCCAACCCTTCCGCCCTGTCCCGTCTGTTTCGCCAGCGTACGGGCCAATCCATGCGGGAATGGCTGGCCGCTCGTCAATCAACTTGAGCGATGCTGCTCCAGTACCGTCAGAAAATTCACCAGGGCCGGATTGGTATTGTCCGACACATACGCACTCATCAACTCGGCCGCAATATCGTCTGCCTCCAGCAGGGGCAGATACTCCAAGGTATCGGTGCGCAAGCGTGCCAGGGAAGCGGGCACAATGGCCGGAGCAATACCCGCCTCAACCATCACCAGCACCGTAGGCACCATGCTCTCCTGCGCAAAGCGCGGCAAGCAGCCCGAGCGCTGCAACATGCGCTGCTGCAGCAGATGGAAATAACGTGACTGCTGACGCGAGTAGGCCACCATCTCATAGGAAAAAGCCTGGTGCAGAGTCAGCCCCTGGCTATGTTCCTGGGCACGCGGATCATCACGCCTCACCACAAACATCATCGGCTCGGACTCCACCAGTTGCGGGTTCAGATCCGGCACGGCAAAGGAAGGCCGAATCAAGGCCACATCTACCCGACGCTCATAAAGAGCCGCGGGCATATCGCTGGAGTTCATCTCGTAAATCTGTATATCCACTTGCGGGAAGTCCTGGCGAAAGCGATACACATGCCTGGACACACCAGCATAGGCACTGCTGGGCGTCAGGGCTATGCGCAACATGCCGGTTTCGCCCCTATGCACTTGCTGTACCGCTTGCAAGGTCTGCTCCAGTTCGTTGCCGATCAAGCGCAGGCGGCGCTGCAATTCCGCTCCCGCCGCCGTCAATTGCACCGTGCGTGTGGTGCGGATAAACAAGGTCGCCCCTATCTGCTCTTCCAGCCTGCGTATGGCCTGACTCAAGGGCGGCTGGGTCATGAACAAACGCTGGGCTGCCCGGCCAAAGTGCAGCTCTTCGGCCACCACCAAGAACATCTCGCTTAATTTGGAGTCCAGCATATGCCCACCAATTAGGTTAGAAAACAGATCAATAACAATTATTTTTAATATTAGACAACATAATTAGCTCTTACTACCATCCGTCCTGACACTTATCAAAAACAGGGCCATACTGCACGTCACTGCGAATATTGGCCCAACGCAGGAGATAGACATGACGGTATTCAAGCATCGCGCCCCTTTACTGAGTGGCCTGCTCACACTGACTTTGTTGGGTTCTGGTTCGGCCATGGCCGACGCGGCTTACCCTTCGCAGCCCATTACGTTTGTGGTGCCTTACGCTGCGGGTGGCAGCTCGGATACCCGCTCGCGCATGCTGGCTCAAAAAATGAGCGACAGCCTGGGCGTGACCATTGTGGTGGAAAACAAGCCCGGTGCCAGCGGCAATATCGGCACCAGCATGATTGCGCGCGCCAAGCCCAACGGCTACACCATCGGCCTGGGCAACTTTGGCCCCATGTCGGTGAACAAGGCGCTGTACGGCAGCAACCTGCCCTTCGATCCTGAACAGGATTTACAGCCCATCGCCCTGATCGAACGCGGTGCCATGGCATTGGGTGTCAACAGCAACTCGCCCTACCAGTCCTTGGCTGACCTGATCACAGACGGCCAGAAGAACCCCGAGAAACTGGACTACGCTTCCACCGGCGCAGGCGGCGCGTCACACTTGCTGACGGAACAGTTCAAGGCCACCTCCGGCTTTGATGCCGTACACGTGCCCTACCGTGGTGGCGCACCAGCATCAAACGATCTGCTGGCCGGCAATATCTCCTTCTATCTGGAACTGGCCAGCCTGTTCCTGCCGCACATGCAAATCGACAATCCGCGCCTGCGCGTGCTGGGGGTGACCTCGGAAGAACGTCTGAAAGCCATGCCTGACACCCCCACCTTCAAGGAACAAGGGGTGGATCTGGTGGCCTCGAACTGGTTTGGCGTCATTGCTCCGGCCGGCCTGCCTGCTGATGTGCTGGAAAAACTGAATACGGCCGTCAACGATGCCCTGAAAGATCCGGACTATCGTCAGATTGTGGAGTCCCAAGGTGCAGAAGTCGTTGGTGGCACACCTGAAGAATTCACCGCTTTTGTGAAAGAAGAAACCAAACGCTGGACTGCGCTGATCAAGGCTCAAAACATCTCGATTCAGTAAACCCGCTTCTCCTTTATGACTGCAAACCCTTCCTCTCTCGCTTTGCAGGACCAGTCCATCCAGGCCTGGTCCTGGCTGGCTGATCCGGCCACCTGTATCAGCACTCACCCCGACGGCCCCTTGGCGGACCTGACGTTCGGCGTGAAGGATGTGCTGGATGTCCAAGGCATGCCTACACGTTATGGCGCACACTTTCCCGATGCCTTGCCCGCAGAACGCGATGCGGCTTGTGTCGCCTTGTTGCGCCGGGCAGGCGCCACAGCGGTGGGCAAGACAGTCACGGCAGAGTTTGCTTACGCCGCACCCGGCCCCACCCGCAACCCGCTGAATCTGGACCACACACCGGGTGGCTCTTCCAGTGGTTCGGCGGCGGCCGTAGCGGCAGGCATGGTTGATTTTGCGTTGGGCACCCAAACGGGAGGCTCCATGATGCGCCCGGCGGCGTTTACCGGCATTCTGGGTTTTAAGCCCAGCTTTGGCGCGGTGCATCGCAGCGGTCTTTTCCTGTTGTGCGACAGCCTGGACACCATCGGCTACTTCAGCCGGGACCTGTCCGTGCTGCGCCGCGTGGCCACGGTCTTGCAGGGTTTGCCCGACATCCATGTCCCCACGGCACCACGCATCGGCGTGCTGGATGGCAAAGACCTGGGCCCGATTACCCCCGCTGCGCTGGCCGCTTTGGAACAAGGTTGCCTGCACCTGGAACAACAAGGCGCCCAGCTGGAGCGTCTGCCTGCGGACCCGCAACTGAAAGAGCTGCTGATCCTGCAAGGCCAGATCATGGCGTATGAAATGGCCCGCAGCCTGCTGCCCGTCTGGCAAGCCAGCCCGGATGCCTTGCGGCCCATTACCATACAAGCCGTCAAGCAAGGTCTGGAGCTGCCCCCGGCTGACTATCACGCCTGGCAGGCCCGCCGCCGTCAGCTACAACAGGGATGGCAGGATCGCTATGGCCATTTTGATGCCTTATTGACTCCGGCAGCCCCTGGTCCGGCGCCCTATGGCCTGGACAGCACTGGCTCTTCCGTCCTGAACCGTCCCTGGTCCTTGCTGGGCTGGCCCACCTTGAGCCTGCCTGCGCCTGGTCAGAACAGCCCTTTACCGCTGGGTCTGCAACTGATCGGACAAGCGCATCAGGATGCAGCCTTGCTGGATCTGGCATCACTGATCTGCCCTGTTCAAGAGGGCTGAAAAGCAATCAGACGAGTTACTCTGCAACACGCTGAAACAGCGTAAACAGCAACCAGAATCATTAACAAATACTTTAAATAACAACTATTTAGGGGCCCTTTGAGTTTTCTCAAAAGGCTCTTGAATACTGGCTCTACAAGCTCCTGGGCAGCGTACTAACATCAATAGATGTTCCCGGTACGCTGCATCGCTACATTTTTCAGATAGCGACTACACAGCATCCGGCTCTTTCAAACAATCCGGAAAAGGCCATGCGTCGCCCTCTTTTGCTGTTGCTCTCCGCCTTCTTTTTAATCTGGGCTGTGGAAGCCTTGTGGCTTGCCCCCTCGCCGCCCGGCGATACCCTGTGGTTGATACGCCAGGAAGGCATGCTGCTGACTGGCATTCTGGCACTGGGCACCATGACAGCCATTATGGTTCTGGCCCTGCGCCCCCGCCGCCTGGAGCCCTGGCTCGGTGGCATGGACAAAGCCTACAAGTTGCACAAATGGCTGGGTATCATCGCCATTTTGCTCAGTCTGGCCCATTGGCTTGGCAAGGAATCCAAAGGTCTGATTTCTGCCGCCATCGGCACGGGCGGCAGACTGCCCAAAACCCCGGTTCCCGAATGGGTCAGCCTGTTCAAACCCTATGCCAAAACACTGGGCGAATGGACGTTTTACGCGCTGATTCTGATGCTGATCATCACACTGGCCCGCCGCACGATTTCCTATAAAAAATGGTACAGCCTGCACCGCCTGATGCCTGTGGCCTATCTGATCCTGATCTTTCACGGCGTGGTGCTGACACCGCCCGCATACTGGAGCGGCATAGGTGGCTGGGCGCTGGCCATCACCATGGTGATCGGCACAGCAGCAGCCATCATCCAGCTGCTACGCAACTTGAGTTCGGCCTATCCGCACACTGGCACCGTCATCTCCTGTACGTCAGAAGGTGATGTGCTGGAGGTGCAATGCCGCATGGATCAATCCTGGCCTGGACACCAGGCCGGGCAGTTCGCCTTTTTACGTTTGAAGGGTGAGTCCGAGTCCCATCCCTTTACCTTGTCCGATGCCGATCAGGACGACCAGATTGTGCGTTTTCATATCAAGCAGCTGGGGGACTGGACACGCAGTTTGCCCGAGCGTTTGCATATTGGTCAGGGCATCGAGCTGGATGGTCCCTATGGCCGCTTTACTCAACCAGGCAGCGACGACAAGGGTATCTATATCTGGGTCGGTGCCGGAGTTGGCGCCACGCCCTTTCTGTCCTGGCTGAGCCAGGAGCACAAGGAAGGCCATGCCCCCTACGCCCATTTGCAATATGCCTGTCAGCACGGCTATGACCCGCTGGCCCAGGCCTTGAGCAAGGCAGCAGAGGAACACCCGGATGTGGATCTTGAAATCTATGCCGATGGCCGTCGCTGGACACCCAAAGAGGTGCTGCAGTACTACCATGCCGATAAACCCCTGCACATCTGGTTCTGTGGACCGGCGGCAATGGGCAGACAACTGCGGCGCGAACTCAAGCAGACCTTGCCTGCGAAATCCTGGACCTTGCACAAGGAGCACTTCCAGTTCCGCTAAGTCTCTACTCATCTAAAAACTGGGCCTGCTCCTTCATGGGAGCAGGCCCAGTTTTATTGATGACTGTCTGAATAGAAGAAGCAAAATTCTTGAAGGCATGCCCTCCGGCCTCTCATGGCTTTTTTCAAGGTCTCCAAGTGCCGTATAAATACATGGACAGCACCGTTCTAACAGCCTATTTTTTCCGGCAAGGTGGCGTCGCTCCAAGCATGGACACAAAAAGAGTCACCAGATTGTCTTCCATAGCGGCCCACTGCTCCGCAGTTTCCAGGCCCATATTGTCGACCGCACCATGCATGCCCTGGTAGATCACCCAGGCGGTCAAATCCACATCGGCCACAGACCAGGCACCGGCTTTCTGTCCTTCGCTCAAGATCGAGTGCAAAGGCTCAGTCACCGTGTTGCGCTCGCCCTGGTAATTGCTGCGCATATGGTCTGAAAACACCAGATCGTGCATGTCCAGCGTGTCTCTATACGCCTGTACCGAAGCTCGAATCCAACAGGCCAGACGCTGAACCCAGTCGCCCTCCGGCGCCTGCTCCAGCGCCCCTTGCACGCGGTCATGAAATTGCTGGATGAACTGCTCGCGCAGGGCGGCCAGGATCTCCTGCTTGGAGCTGAAGTAGTGATAGAACAAGCCTTTGGACATCCCTGCCCGCAACACAATTTCATCGACCGGTGTGGCGTCAAACCCCTGTTGTAGAAACAAGGTGGCAGCCGCCTCCAATAAATCTCGGCGACGAACTTCAGAGGGTTGAGTGCGGGGTGTTTTGGCAGCGGTCATGGGCGTCAAGGTAGCAGAAAAAACCCGACAAAGCGCCTCGTCGGGTGTCACCGCACTATTTTAGCCAGCCTGTTTATTTTTTATTGACTGACAGTCAGTCAACGTTTTATAGTCGTCGATAACAATTCTCATTTACCGAGCACTATGACACGCCGACTTGCTCTAACCATCGCTATTTACCTGGGGACTTTCATGGTCACCCTGGACATCAGCATCGTGAATCTTGCCTTGCCGCGCATGCAGCAATCCCTGCAGACTGATATGGCCGGACTGCAATGGATTGTGGATTCCTATGCGCTGTGCCTGTCCGCCTTCATGTTGTCCGCCGGGCTGCTGGGGGATCGCTACGGACGCAAGAAAAGCTGGCTGCTGGGCGTGCTGGCCTTTACCGTCGGTTCCATGATGTGCGCCTTGGCCAGTTCACTGAGCGCCCTGCTCTGGGGCCGCGTCGTGCAAGGCATGGCGGGGGCATTGCTTATTCCCGGCGCCTTGTCCATCCTGACCCATGCCTTCCCGGACCCTGCCCAGCGTGCTCGCGTCATTGGCGGCTGGTCTTCCTTCAGCGCTCTGGCTTTGGTGTTGGGCCCGATACTGGGCGGGGTGCTGGTTGATGTGGCCGACTGGCCTTCGATCTTCAGTCTGAATTTGCCACTGGGTTTGCTGACCCTGGGCTTGGGCATGTGGGGCATTCAGGAATCGGCCAACCCTGAACACGCGGCCTTCGACCCGATCGGCCAGTTGCTTAGCGTTATCTGGCTCGGCTCCCTGACCTATGGCCTGATCTGCGCGGGTGAGCAAGGCTGGCACGCGACCGAAACGGTTCGCTCCCTGGGCGTGGCCGCAGTCACCTTCGTCGCGTTTATCTATGCCCAAACCCGCGTCGCCCGCCCCTTGCTGCCTTTGAGCCTGTTTCGGGACTACCGCTTCAGCACCGCCAATATCGCCTCCTTTGTGCTGGGCTTTGCCGCCTATAGCAATGTGTTTTTCCTGTCCCTGTTCTTCCAGAATGCCCTGGGCTGGAGTGCCACCCAAACCGGCTGGGGGCTGGCTCCTCAGTTCATCGGCATGGCCGTGCTGGCCTCCCGTTTCGGTGCCTTGAGCCCACGCTTTGGACTGAAAATGATCCTGACCGTGGGCTTTGGCCTGATGGCAGCCGGTTCCTGGCTAATGATGTTGCTGCAACCCGGCGCGTCCTACTGGATGGCGGGTTTCGCTTTGGCCGTACTGGGCATAGGCATGGGCTTGTCCGTCCCGGCGTGCAGCACCTTGGTCATGAACCTGGTGCCACGTGAGCGTTCCGGTATGGCATCAGCCACCACCAACGCCATCCGCCAAACTGGCATGACCTTGGGCGTTGCCCTGCTGGCTTCCTTGATGAGCCAGGGCGCCGTCATCTCCTTGTCCAGCCGCCTTGATCCGGTCAATCCCATGCGGGAACAGGCTCAGCAAATCATTAGCTCCGGTCAGGTGAATCTGCCTGCCTCGGCCGATTCCTTGTTCTGGATGCAAGCCATCCAGCACGCCTGGGCGGACGGCTTTCACCGCGTCATGTTCTGGGCCGGATTGCTGGCCGTCTTCAGTCTGGTTCTGCTGCTGCGTCTGCGTTTGCCTCGTGTGCAGGCGGCTCCTGCCGCTGCGGTGGAACTGCATTAAGCCCGGCGATTGCAGACTGGATTTACAATAGCGCATGGACAAATTACGACTGGATAAATGGCTCTGGGCAGCGCGCTTTTACAAGACGCGCAGCCTGGCTTCTGAAGAGATCACCAAAGGGCGGGTTTTGCTGAATCAGCAAAACACCAAGCCTGCCCGTGAAGTCTCCATTGGTGATGTGATTACCCTGCGCAAAGAAACTCCGGCCATGGAGGTTCATGTCACCGCATTAAGCGGCGTGCGTGGGCCTGCCCCGGTTGCCCGCCAGCTGTATCAGGAAACGGAAGAAAGCAGCACACGGCGCGCCCAGGCCGCCGAACAACGTCGTCTGGCTCCCGAGCCTGCACTGGATTTTGATGCTGGCCGTCCAACGAAAAAGGATCGCCGTCAGATGCAGTTGCTGCGAGGTAAATAGTCCACCCGCTGCTCCTGCTTCGCGATACAGAAAAAGCCCGGCCAAGCTACCCTGCTTGGCTGGGCTTTTTTTTAGGTGTCGCTCTTTCGTCAAGTCCATCGAACGCGTTTCACAACGATCTGAACAAGGCGTAAAAACCCGCTCCTGCTTACCGCCTCCCAGCTCGCCTTACCTATTTAATCAGCAAGTCCCTGCGCGGCTTCCAAGCACCGCAGAAAACGCCTGAACTCTCGTTTCCCAACGAATCTACTGATGCGACAAACCCTCCACTAAAGAGCATCCAAAAAGCTCCATAAACCCTTTTTGATATATCAGATTACGCTTTTATATATCAATAAAATCAAGGGTTTACACCATTGATCACGCTTACAACAAAACGCTATAAACCTAAAACAATTACATGCAAACGCATTCAAAAAGCGTGAGGAGACAGGAAAATGAAGATCACGGCAGTACGCGCCATTCCCTTGAACGTACCTTTCAAGTTCGATAGCGCGGGCATCCAAAAACCCACCAACCTTGCCATCTGTCATGTGGAAATCGAGACCGATGAAGGCATCACCGGCTATGGACTGAGCGCCATTACCGAAGAGCACCCCGTTGCCAGCACCATCAACGATATTCTGGCCAGCGACCTGATTGGGCAAGACCCCTTGAACACCGAGCGCCTGTGGGACCGCATGTACTGGAACGTGTGCCCTCGTGGCCAGACCGGCTATGCCATGCACGCCATCTCTGCCCTGGACATTGCCTTGTGGGACATCAAGGGCAAAGCCCTGGGTCTGCCGGTATGGAAACTGCTGGGCGGTGCCCGAGAAAAAGTGCCTGCCTACGCGACTTTTGGCTTTGCCTTTCTGGGTGAAGAAGAGTTGGTCAAAGTGGCACGCGACTGCGTGGATCAAGGCTTCAAGGGCCTGAAGATGGTGGTAGGCCATCACGGCCTGCAACGTCGCGACGAACCGCGCCCGCTTGCCGACCTGATCCGCCAGGACATGCGCCGCATGAGTCTAGTGCGCGAGGCCATTCCCGCCGACATCCCTTTGTACATCGACGGCAACTGCAGCCTGGACTACGTGCATGCCAAAGCCATCGCCCGCCATGCTCGTGATCTGGACGTCGGATTTTTTGAAGAACCCATCACCCAGAACGACACGGGCCGCTTGCGTGAGCTGCGTCAAAGTACAGGCATCACCATTGCCGCTGGCCAGAACGAAGGCCAGTCCTATCGTTTCCGGGATCTGCTGATGCAGCAAGCCGTGGATATTCTGCAGCCCAACGTGCTGATCTCCGGCGGTTTCACTCAGTCCCGCAAGATCTTCGCCCTGGCAGAAAGCTTTAACGCGTCCGTCGCCAATGGCGGGGCCTTCCCCTCTCACAACGGTCACCTGCACTGCGGTTTGTTAAATGGCGGCGATGTGGAATGGCATCTGGCGGCCAGCGCCATGATGGCCGAAATCTACACCGGCCTGCCTCAACCCGAACAAGGCTGGCTGCGCATGCCCGAAGCCCCCGGCCTGGGGCTGACACCACGACAAGATCAAATCGACAAGCTACGCAGCAACCCCGGCAGCCTGGGCTCCGGCAAAGGCTGAAACCGACGACTACCGAGGAGGTAAAAAAACATGAAACCCTGGTCCCGTGTTGTACTTGCCCTCAGTTTTATCTTTGCTGCCGCGCCCCAAAGCTGGGCAGCTCCCCCCGCCTGGGTCGAGCGCCCGGTGCGGCTGATCGTCCCCTCTGCCGCAGGAGGGTCGGGCGATACCCTGGCCCGTCCCCTGGCCGAAGCACTGGGCACTGAAATTGGGCAAACCGTTGTTGTAGAAAATAAAGGAGGCGTAGGCGGCGTGCTGGGTGCCAGCATGGTGGCCAACTCCAGCCCCGCAGACAATCAGCTCTTGTTCGGTGCCGTGCATCACATGATTGCGCCTGCCGTGTTGAAGAACTTCCCCTACGACACCCGCAAAGACCTGAAAGCCGTCACCCTGATTGCTGCCATGCCCAATGTGCTGGTGGTGAACGCCAATTCGCCCTATCACAGCGTGGAGGACCTGCTGGCCGCCGCCAAGCAAGGCGCTGGCGTGAACTATGGCACCAGCGGCGTCGCCACCATGCTGCATCTGATGGCAGGCAAGCTGGAAAAGAAAGCTGGCACCACCATGACCGCCGTGCACTACAAAGGCAGCGGCCCGGCTGTCATGGCGCTGATCAGTGGCGATCAGGTGGACTTCATGTTCGAGACCATGCCCTCGGCCGTGGCGCAGATACGCAATGGCCGCTTGCGCGCCCTGGCCGTTTCCAGCCCCGAACGCGCTCCTGCCTTGCCGGATGTGCCTACCTTGAAGGAATTGGGCATGGACGAGATCAGCGCCCAGACCTGGTACGGGATTTTCATGCAAGGAGATGTGCCGGATGCCACCGTGCAAAGCGTGGCAGACAGCATCCACCGTGCCTTGAATACCGACAAGATCAAGGAAATCTGGGAAGGAAACGGCGCGACACTGGTCACCAATAGCCCTGCCGAATTCACGATCTATGTGGATCAGCAGTTGAACTATTGGGCCGACTCGGTCAGTGATCTGGGGCTGAGCAACTTCTAACTCTAACAACTGCGACTCACCTTCAGGGCTGCCACTGGCAGCCCTTTTTCTTGAGCCTGTCCTGCCCCTGCTGCTTCGCGTTATGCTGTGGCACCCTTTACAGCGAACCATAGCCATGTCCAGCCTGTTCCACCCCTTTGAAGAGCTTGCCGCCCAACTCCTGCCCCACAGCAGCACCAGTCACAACGACGGCTCCCATGACCAATCACACTTGCAGCGCGTCTGGAAGAATGTCTGTGCGATTCAGGAAAAAGAAGGTGGGGATCTGCGGATTTTGCTGGCAGCAACGGTGCTGCACGACTGCGTGGCGGTAGAAAAAAACTCGCCCCTGCGTTCGCGCGCTTCCACTCTGTCAGCGGAGCAGGCGCAACACATTCTGACTAGGATGGACTGGTCCGAGCAGGACTGTGAAGCCGTGGGCCAAGCGATCAAAAGCCATAGTTTTTCAGCCAACATAACGCCGGTCAGCCTGGAAGCCCGCATCTTGCAGGATGCGGACCGTCTGGATGCCATTGGTGCTTTAGGGATAGCTCGCTGCTTCTATACCGCAGGGCGAATGGGCTCCAGCTTGTATGAGCCGGAAGATCCAAAAGCAGAGAATCGCCCTCTGGATGACAAGCACTACGCACTGGATCACTTCCCGGCCAAATTATTCAAGTTGGCCGAGGGTTTTCAGACAAGGCGCGGACAGGAAATCGCGCATGAACGACACGCGCGGATGGAACGATTTGTAGAGGAAATGCTGGGGGAGCTGTAATCCCTAGCCCCTTTTACAACTCCGTATATTTCTTGTTCGTCCCCCGCACCTTATCAGCGGGGTATTTCTGCGCATTCTTCACCAGCTTATTCGTGACCGCTTCGTTCATATCCACCCCTAGAACGACTGCCAGACGGCTCAAATAAATCTGCACGTCCGCCAGTTCATCGCGCACGGCTTCGGCGGTTTTCGGATCGTTACCAACCTCGCGAGACTGATCTTCAGTCAGCCATTGGAAGATCTCGATCAGCTCGCCCACTTCGTTGGTCAGTGCCATGGCCAGATTTTTGGGGCTATGGAACTGGTCCCATTCACGCTCGCGGGCGAACTGGGCGACGGCCTCATTCAGGCCAGTCAAATTCATCAGGGGGCGGTTGGAGTCTGTCATTACGTACTTCACTTTAAAAATTTCAATCCAGCGACAGACTCACACACGGACCGGGGGGATGGCAAGTCTGTTTACGATCTCGCAGCCGTTTTCAGGCTCATCATCAGGCGGTCCAGTGCATTGGCAAACTCGCGCCGGTCGGCCTGGCTGAAGGGGGCCGGGCCTCCGATATCCACACCAGTGCTGCGCAGTTCTTCCATCATGTCGCGCATGGCCAGGCGCTCGCCTATGCTATTGGCATCCAGCCGTTCGCCTCTGGGGGTCAGGACAAGGGCTTTGCGCTCCAGCACCTGGGCGGCCAGAGGGATATCAGCGGTAATTACCAGATCTCCCACACTGGCGTGCTGGACAATGTAGTCATCCGCCACATCAAAGCCCCGCGCCACCTGCACCGCCCGCAACCAGGGCGATGGCGGGGTGCGCAGCATCTGGTTGGCCACCAGGATCACATGGCGGCTCCAACGCTGCCCGGCACGGTACAGAATTTCCTTGATGACGACGGGACAAGCGTCCGCATCAACCCAAATCTGCATGGATTACAGCTCCAGTGCTTGGGCCAGCAGGCGGTCAATCACTTCATTGGTCGATACGCCTTGCTCGGCAGCGCGAGCGCGTACGGCATCAATGACAGGCTGGGTCAGCTTCACGGGAAAGGACACCAGACCAGCGGCCTGATCCAGACGACGTTGTTCGCGCCGATCGGCTACGGCGGAATCACCCGCAAAGCGCTGTGGCGTACCCGCTTTTTTTACATTGCTCAGCAGTTTGACGGCGCTGAGTTTTTCCATATCGGTGCGTTTCATCGGATTTCTTTACAAGAATGGGCTGGTTCGCTCACGGTAAGCGAACAACACGGCGACAAGGCCGTGAGCCGGTATGGCTGGCATACTGCGCAGCTTGCAAGCAAATGTCCAGACTTTTTATGTATAAGTCCTGACAATCAAAGCATTAGTTTCTATAAGAAGACCTGTTGCACAAGAAAAGAGACAAAAAACAGCCTCTTTATTGGGCACCGCGTCGGTTTTAAAGGAAACTCAATTTTTCCCTACCCTGTCAGCCCCAGCAACAGCCAAGTCCGAATCCTAATCACTAGTCGCCGGTCACCCGTCCCCGGCATGCACAAAAAAACCCGCCGTAGCGGGTTTTTTCGGGCCTGATCGTATCAGTCCTGACGTGCAGTCACTTCTACCAGGTGGTAGCCGAACTGAGTCTTGACGGGGCCTTGCACAACGCCAACGGGGGCGCTGAACACAACCTGATCGAACTCGGGCACCATTTGGCCACGGCCAAATGTTCCCAGCTCACCGCCCATGCGGGCCGATGGGCAGCTGGAATTTTCCTTGGCCACCTGAGCAAAGTCAGAACCACCTTCGATAGCGGCTTTCAGTTCGTTCGCTTTCTCTTCGGTGCTGACCAGAATGTGGCGTGCGGAGGCTTGTGCCATGGTGTACTCCTTTTTTTAGAAAATCGTTTGAGCTTAACCCAGAACCATGCCGGAAGCGAAGCCCCCGGCGCCGGTTCTACACCTGCTGTTTCAATTTCAGGCCTGGGCAGCTTTCTTGCGCTTGGCCGCGGCAATGCCATGACCCAGGGCAACGATCAGCAAGGCACCCACCACTTCAGCAATCAGCTTGGTGCTGGTGGAGGCTTCACCGAAGAACTCGACGAATTTCACATCCGTCACGATCATGCCACCGGCAATCCAGCCCAGCAGCGCGGCGCCGAAGGTCACCACGATAGGGAAGCGATCAATCAGCTTCAGAACCAGGGTGCTACCCCAGATAATGATAGGCACGCTCACGACCAGACCAAAGATAACCAGACCGATCTGATGATCCGGATCTGCTGTTTGAGCCGCACCAGCAATCGCGATCACGTTGTCCAGACTCATCACAAAGTCGGCAATGATGATGGTTTTAACGGCTTTCCACAAAGTGGCACCACCCTCAACATTACCGTGACCATCTTCTTCAGGAATCAAGAGCTTGACGCCGATCCAGACCAGCAGCAAGGCACCCACCACTTTCAGGTAAGGCACAGCCAGCAAGGTCAGGGCAAAGGCAATCAGGACCACGCGCAAGCCAATGGCGCCGGCCGTACCCCACAAAATACCCTTGACACGCTGTTGGGCGGGCAAGTTACGGCAAGCCAATGCGATAACCACGGCGTTATCGCCCCCCAGCAATATATCGATCAGGATGATCTGAAATACTGCCGCCCAACTCATTGTTTGCAAAAACTCCATCATGTGTAAGACCGCCTTTTCATATTGTTTGATTGAAAGCTGACGACCATCTTGCATGACTGTACAACGAGAAAATGACGGATGTTGTACAAAGCAAAAATGGCCTGATCCATTAAGGACACAGGCCATCTCTTTGTAGAGGATACACCTTGCCCATTAATGGCAAGGTCTTGCTTGCAACCCTAAGGCTGCCCGGGCACCGGGAATGCGTGAAAAACACGGATTGCCGTGATGACGATGCACCGGAAAGTAAGCTACTCCCCCTGATAGTTCGCAAGTATAACGATCTTGTATGAAACAACAAAGCTTTTCGCCGGACATGGCGTTTTTTCGCGGCAAGTTCCCGATCGGCGTTGCACGCTCGCGTCACGCCATGCCGCCAGCAGAAAAAGTCTCATTGAGTTAATGAGAACTATTTGCAATAATTTGCTTTTTGTCATTCAAGCTCCCGTCCTCATGTCCAACTCGGACCTCTCCCGCAAAAGCTGGCTGGCCTGTTATGGCGAGTTTATGCAGTCCTGCCTGCGCCGCTTTGGCAGCGCGGCGGACGCGGAGGACGTCGCTCATGACGCCGTGGAGGCCTTGCTCCAAAAAGATCAGAAAACGCTGACGGCAGCCCATGCCCGCAATTTTCTGTACAGGTCTGCGCGTCATCGGGCCATTGATCTGTGGCGTCGCAATAGCCGCTTCCAGCACCTGGCCTGGGACGAGCTGCATGAAGACACCCACCCGGTCACCGACGGGGCCGATGCCTATGCCAGTGCGGAGCAGTTGCGCCGTGCCTTGGTGGCGGCCCTGGAAGAGCTGCCTTTGAATCACCGACGGGCTTTTGTGCTGAATCGCATCGAAGGCTGGACCCAAGCTGAAATTGCCCGTCATCTGAAACTGTCCATTGCCAGTGTGGAGCGTTATATTGCGCTGGCCAGCCAGTTTGTCCGCGAGCGCCTGCGCGATGAGTTCTGAATCTCCCTTCTCCCCCTGTGATGCCACCTCCCCTGCCGAAGCCGCCGCCCAATGGTCGGCCCGCCTGCATTCGGGCCGCTTTACTCCAGCCGATGAAAAAGCCCTGGAAGACTGGCTGCAGGCCGATCCGGAAAACGAGCGGGAATTTCTGGCGGTAGAGCAGCTCAGCTCTTTGGCCAGCACGCTGGACAAGGACCTGGTCAACTTGCTGTATGGCGACAAGGTGCCTGTTCGGCCCGATCTGCGCCGCCGCAAACTGATCCGCCATACTGGCGCACTGGTCGCCGTGGCCGGCACTGCCGGTTTGGCCGGCCTGCTGCTCAGTCCCCAGGCTGTCTACGCCGCCTCCCTGCAAACACGTGTGGGCGAGCGCCGCTGGGTTCCCCTGCCGGACGGCTCCAGCCTGGAACTGAATACCGGCACACAGGCCGAGCTGCGGTTTTATGAAGACAGCCGTCACCTGGACCTGATTCAGGGCGAAGTGATGTGTGCCGTGGCATCCAACCCGCAACGCCCTTTCATCGTCAAAGCAGGCAATACCGTGGTGCGCGTTACCGGCACCAGCTTTACAGTGCGCCGCGATGCCGAGCAGGTCAAAGTCTTGGTTGAAAGCGGCAGTGTGGAAGTGTCCAGCGGACGCTGGTGGAATCGCCAGACCCGGTATCTGGCCGCAGGCTCGGGCGCCACCGTGTCGCCCGAGGAGGGTCTGAGTATCCAGCCCGAAGTTGATGTGGCCGCTGCCACCGCCTGGCGGCAAGGCCGCCTGATTGTGCGTGATCTGTCCTTGTCGGAGGTCGTTGCGGAACTCAACCGCTACCGCGAGCAACCCATTCGGATCGCTGATGCCAAGATCGGCCAACAGCGTGTCACCGCCTCGTTTCTACTGGACGAACAAAGCGTGGTGCTCCAGGCCCTGCAACAGATTCTGCCACTACAAGCACAAACTCAAGGCGATGGCAGCGTGCTGCTGAGCAGCGTCCCATAGTTACTATTTGTTTCAAACAAAACGATTCAGACTAAGGGGTTTATTAAGACTGACTCGTATTTAGATTCAGCGTTCCTCAACATCACGTTTGAAGAACATATCTGAATCCGGGCACCGTGATGCCCGCCCCTACCCTGAACCTGCACCGTGAACCGAACCGCTTTTCTACCCCGCCTGCGTCCCGTCCTGCTCGCTTTGATGCTGGCCAGTACCAGCGCCCCTGCCCTGGCTCAGGACAATCCTGTTCCTATCCACATTCCTGCCCAGCCCTTGTCCGAAGCCCTGCTGAAACTGGCCGAGCAAACCCAGCTACAGGTGTTTTTCTCGCCCTCACTGGTGCAAGGTCTGAGCACAACACCGATTCAAGGCCGCATGCGCCCGGAAGAGGCCCTGCGCAGCCTGCTGCAAGGCTCCGGTCTGGAGTACCGGCGCGAGAACAACACCATCACCCTGTCGCGCCCCAATACGGACGCCACCATGCTGGACCCGGTGCGTGTCGTGGGCCGTCGCCTGCCCGTGACGGAAGGCAGCCAGACCTATGCCAGCCACGGCGCTACTACCACGGCCACCAAGCTGAACATGACGCTGCGTGAAACGCCGCAAACCGTCAGCGTCATGACGCGCCAGCGCATTGAAGACCAGTCGCTGGACAATATCGGCAGCGTGCTGCAACAAACACCCGGTATTTCTATCCAGCACATAGGCAGCGACCGCTACACCATCTACTCGCGTGGCTATGCCATCGACAACTATCAGCTGGACGGCCTGTCCACGCTGTCCGATATCGTCAGCCAAAACATCCCCCAGGGACTGGCGGATATGGCGATTTATGACCGCGTGGAAGTGCTGCGTGGTGCCTCCGGCTTGCTGGCTGGCGCGGGCGACCCCTCTGGCATCGTGAACATGGTGCGCAAGCGCCCTACAACGGACTTCCAGGGCCATGCTGAAATCGGCTATGGCTCCTGGGATCAGATGCGGGCGCAGGTCGATTTGAGCGGACCTTTGCTCAACAGCGGCCGCTTGCGTGGCCGTCTGGTGGGAGCGCATCAGGAAGGCAATAGCTACATGGACTACTTCAAGACCAAGAAAGACATTGTCTACGGCGTTCTGGAGGCCGATGTCACGGATACAACCCTGGTGACTCTGGGGCTGGATTATCAGAAAAACGATCCGCGCGGCTCCACCGGCTCCGGCCTGCCCCTGTTCTACAACACCGGCGAGCAGATTGATTACGACGTGCACACCAGCCCCGGCGCACGCTGGAGCACCAACACCATGGAAGTCACAAACAGCTTCCTGAAGCTGGATCAGCAACTGCCAGGCGACTGGGCGCTGGCCTTATCCTTGAACCATATGGAAGGCCGCCGCAATGGTCAGCGTGCCGATGCGTCCTGGGGCTACCCGGACCCGATCACCGGCAAAGGCGTGAAGCTGTATGGCGGTGTCTCCAGCGCCAAACAACGTCAAACCAGCTTTGATGTGAATGTGAAAGGCCCGTTCCAGCTCTTCGGGCGCGAGCATGAACTGGTACTGGGCTTTAACTCGTCCAAGTACGACAACTTCCACGAACCTATGCGCTATGCCGGTATTGAAGGCACCGCCGTGAACAATATGTTCGAGTGGGACAACGATCCTGCCCGCCCGAACATCTCCGGCGAGAAACTGTTTGACTACGATTTGTCCGTCAAGCAATACGGCGGCTATACCGCGCTGCGCTTGAAGCCCAGCGACAATCTGGCCGTGATTCTGGGCACCCGCATCAGCAACTATCGCTACAGCCTGTCCCAGCAGTATCCCGACCCAGCATTGGCCAGGAATAACAGCCTGAAAACCATGCACGAAGACAATGTCTTCACCCCCTACGCAGGCATTGTGTATGACCTGAATGAAGAGCATTCGATCTACGCCAGCTACACCAGCATCTTCAAGCCACAAAGCTATCGTGACCGCAGCGACAACTTTCTGGACCCGCGCAAAGGCGATAACTACGAAATCGGCCTGAAAAGCGAAATGCTGGACGGTCGCGTGAACAGCAGCATTGCACTGTACGAAATCCGCCAGGACAATCTGGCTGTGGCCGACAGTGGCTTTATCGTGCCGGGCACCGAGCGCGAAGCGGCTTACACCGCTGTCAAAGGCGCCAAAACGCAGGGCCTGGATATGGAAGTGACGGGCGAGCTGCTCGATGGCTGGAACATGGCCTTTAGCTACACCTACAGCCAGACCAAAGACGCCCAGGGCGAGCGCATCAAAACCCTGGTGCCGCGCCATATGGCCAAGCTGTGGACCACCTACCGCCTGCCCGGCAGCTGGAATCGCCTGACGATTGGGGGTGGTGTGAACTGGCAAAGCCAGATCCATTTCACCGCCACACCGTGGGATTTGGGCAAGACCGTCACCGGCGAGCAAAGCAGCTACGCCGTGGTCAACCTGATGGGCCGCTACGACTTCAGCAAACAATTGACGGCCACCTTGAACGTCAACAATCTGTTCAACCGCAAGTACCTGAGCGCGCTGGATCAGACCTTCTACACCGGCTATTACGGCGCACCGCGTAATGCCATGCTGAACCTGCGTTACTCCTTCTAAGCAGCACAGGGCCAGAGCGTAAAAAACGGCTCCCGATCTCTGGATTGCCCCCAGGAATCAGGTGCCGCGCTCAACAAGGCAGCGCTGTGTTATGGCACAGCGTGGATCAAATGCATTTCAAGGCACGTAAATCGCCGGTGTACGGAAAGCGCAGCTCTTCGTAACCGAAGGGCTGGAAGTGCACAGTCAGACCATCTGCATTGGGCAAGATCACCGCATAGCTGGCCGGCTCAAAGGTAGACGTAGCCGCCCCCTCACGCTCCAGATCCAGTTCGTGCTGATGGTTGGTGCCATTCACCGTCACAAAGTGCAGGCCATTCCACACGCCGCTGGCGCAGCGATGCACGTGGCCGGAGAACAAATGCACGGGCGCGGGATGTGCTTTCAGTGCAGGCAACAGATCCGGGGCATTGCTCAAGCGCAGCCAGTCCATGGACGGGTACTGCAAGGCGGGCAAAGGATGGTGGGAAAACAGCATCACCGGCCCGCTATGCGCGGCCAACTCCTGCTGCAACCACTCCAGACGCCGCGTACACAAGTAGCCGTTGGTGTAGCCGTCCTCCAAAGTGTCCAGATAAATCAGACGCCAGTCACCCATGGTTTCCGCGTTTTGCACAAAACCGGGCAAATCGCTTGTGGCCTGTGGAAACACGCTATGAAATGCGCTGCGACTGTCGTGATTGCCCATCATCAGACGCACGGGCGGAATCAAGTCCTGCAAACCTTCACGCAGACGCTCGTAAGCACGTGGATGACCGGCGTGGGTCAGGTCGCCCGTCAGCACACACAGGTCCGCATCGGCGTGGTGGCGGTTGACGTGTTCCACACAGCTACGCAAGCGATCCAGAGGGTCCGAGCCAAACAACAGGCCATCGGGCGGGGTAATGTGCAGATCCGAAAACTGGATGATCTTCATCAGAATTCCTTAACGAATGCCGGCGCGTAAAAAGGCCTGCATGAACTGCTTCTGAAACAGTAAAAAGCCCAGCAGAAGCGGCAAGATAGTCATTAGTGTGGCGGCACTGATCAGGGAGATACTGACACCACTTTCCGGTGCGCCAAACAGGGATAAACCCACTGTCAAAGGCCGGGTGTGGTCAGAGCTGCTGATCACCAAAGGCCAGAGAAAATTATTCCAGTGCGTAGACACCGACACCAGGGCGTAAGCCAGGTATACAGGCTTGACCAGCGGCACATACACACGCCAGAGCACACCCAGGCGGCTGCAGCCTTCCAGACGCGCTGCGTCTTCCAGTTCACGGGGCACTTGTTTGAAAGCCTGACGCAACAAGAACACGCCAAAGGCACTGGCCATATAAGGCACACCCATGCCCCAGACCGTGTCCGTCCAGCCCAACAAAGCCACCATGCGGTAGTTCTCCACAATCAGCACTTCGGGCAGGATGAACAGCTGTAAAAGCAGCAGCATGAACAGAAACTGGCTGCCAAAGAAACGAAAACGGGCAAAGGCGTAAGCGGCCAAGGTACACAGCACAAACTGCCCGACCAGAATGGTCAGCACCAGCACGGTGGTGTTGAAGATGTAGCGCAGCCAGGGCGCACGGTCCCAGGCGGCAGCAAAGTTATCCAAAGTCCAGCCTGCGCTCCAGTCAAAACTCAAGGCGGCGGACGGGTCGCGAAACGCAGCCCAGCAGGCGTACAGCAAGGGCGCAATCCACAGCAGGGCCAAAGCGTGCGCCCCTACCGTATCCAGAGAAGGCAAACGCAGCGGGCGGCCTGGGGCAGTCAAAACAGTGTCCATGTTCATCACTGGTAGTGCACGCGTCGTTCAGCGTAGCGGAATTGAAAAATAGCGACGGCACCCAGCCCCAGCAGGAGCACAACCGTCAGCACGGCGGCACTAGGCGTATCCATATAGGCAAAGGCGGTTTCCCAGATCCAGTACAGCATCAGCTTGGAGGCATTATTGGGGCCGCCCTTGGTCAGGATAAACAGGTGATCAACCAGCTTGACCGAGTTGATCAGCGCATTGATCAAAATGAACAGGGTCGTGGGTGCCAGCAAGGGCAAGAGCACACGGCGGCCATACTGCCAACGGGTCGCGCCTTCCAGACGAGCGGCATCGCGCAGCTCGGGCGGGATGGTTTGCAAGGCCGCCAGATAAAAGATCATGAAAAAACCAGCTTCTTTCCAGATCGTCACCACCATGACGGCACCCAAGGCGGTTTGCGGCTGGCCCAGCCAGTTGGTGGCCCCGGCGCCAAACAGCTTGGCAATCTGATCCAGTAAACCCAGATCCGGTGTGTAGAAAAACAGCCATAGATTGGCGGCGGCAATCATGGGCAGCATGGTGGGCGTGAAGTAAGCACAACGCACCCAGGCCCGCATGCTCATGGCCCGGTTGGCCCACAAGGCCATCAACAAGGCCAGGGCCATGGACACCGGAATCACAATCGCCGCGTACCAAAGATTGTTCTTCAGAACCAGCCAGAACGTCGGGTCAGCCAGCATGGCATCGTAGTTGTCCATGCCCACGAACTGGGCCGGACGACGAGCCGTGCCTTTACTCAACAGGCTGGACCAGAACGTGTGCAGCGCCGGGATAAAGGCAAACACGCTTAGCAGCACAAACAGCGGCGTCAACAAGAGGTAAGCAAATACCCACTCTTTACGCAGCACACGCAATGGTTCAGCCATTCCTGCACCTGCTTAGTTGAAAGGACGCAGCAGACGATCTGCAGCAGCCTGGGCCTCATCCAAAGCGGCCTTGGGCGTCTTGGCATTGGTCAGCACGGCTTGCACGGCATTGGACAGCAGCTCACGTACACGCGCTGTTTCGTAAGTGGCAAACTCGGGCGAGGCCACGGCCAACTGATCGCGGGCAACAAGCGCCTGCGGGAAGGTCTTGGCGTACTTGACCAGAGCAGGCGTTTCGTAGGCGGCCGGGCTGACACCCACATAACCCGTGGCCATGGACCAGTTGGCAGCACGTTCAGGGGCCGTCATCCAGCGCACGAAATCCAGAGCCGCTTTTTTCTGCTCGTCGTTAGCGCCCTTGAACAGGTAGAAGTTGCCACCGCCGGTAGGCGAAGCCGCTTTTTCCTTGGCAGGCAGCATGGCGACACCAAAGTCGAACTTGGCTTCATTCTTGACGGCTGTCAGGTTACCCGTGGTGTGCCACATCATGGCGGTCTTGCCCTGCACAAAAGCCTGGCGCAGCGTGCCCCATTCAATGGTGCCGGTGGGGCTGACCTTGTGCTTGTAGGCCAGGTCGTGGAAGAACTGCAGAGCCTCAACCGACTTGGGATCGTTGAAGTAAACCTGAGTCCCTTCTTCATTCATCAACTGACGGCCGTTTTGCAAGGCCAGGGCCTGGAACATCCAGTAGGGGTAGCCGGTCGAAGGGATCATCAGGCCGTGGTGCTGATCGTTGGTCAGCTTCTGGGCGGTTTGCACCAGTTCGTCCCAGGTTTTGGGAGCTTGATCCGGATTCAGGCCCGCTTCACGGAACATGTCCTTATTGTAGAACATGACGATGGTGGAGCGCTGGAACGGAATGCCCCAGACCTTGCCTTCCAAGGTGCCGTTAGCCATCAAGGCAGGGTAAAAGCTTTTCAGCCAATCCTGGCTGGGGGCGTCCTGGGCCACATCGCTAAAGGCTTCAACCAGGCCTTGTTCGACCAGATCATGAGTGTCCAATGCACCCAGCACAGACAGTTGCACCGACTCGCCTGCACGCAGGGCCGACAAGGCACGCACACGGGTTTCGTCGTAGTTGCCGGAGTACACGGCTTTCACTTTGACTTCCGGGTTTTGAGCCTGGTAGTCCTTGATCATTCCATCGACCACATCGGTCAGCGGACCACCGACGGCAATGGGGTAATACATGGTCAATTCCACCGCGCTATGGGCATTGGCGCCCAGGCCCATCAACAGGGCGCTGGAAGTGGCAAGCAGACAATTCTTCAACATGAGTAGACTCGCAGTACGTTTAGGGAAGAACAGCAGGAGGAACAGCGAAAGGAGCAGCAGTCAGAGCATCCGCTGACGGAGTCGGCAGGCGAGCCCCGCTGTCCTGGTTAAAGTAAAAAGCGTGAACGGGATTCCAGCTCAAACCACAGCGAGCGCCCGCCTCGACGCTGCGGCTGTGCGGCGCGCGCACGATCAGGGTATGGCCGTCATCAAGCTGCACGTACACATAGGCATCGGCGCCCTGAAACTCCTGATGCACCACGGTGGCGGCCACATGCTGCTCGCCCGCTTCGTGCAAGTTCAGGTTCTCCGGGCGCACGCCCACCAGCACACGATGCGGCTGGTCGTACTGACGGCGCGACGGCCACAGCTCCACGGGAACGTGGTCGCTGTGAATCATCATCATGGGTGGGCTGCCGATAAAACCGGCGGTAAAGACGCTATTGGGCTGGCCGTACAAATCCTGGGCGCTGCCCTGCTGCTCGATATGTCCGGCATTGAGCAGCACCACGTGATCGGCCATGCCCATGGCTTCGGTCTGGTCGTGCGTGACGTACACAACGGTCAAGCCCAGGCGCTGCTGCAAGGCACGGATTTCATGGCGCACGGTGTGACGCAGCTTGGCATCCAGGTTCGAGAGCGGTTCGTCCATCAAGCAAATGCGATGACCCGACACAATGCTGCGCGCCAAGGCGACACGCTGCCGCTGCCCGCCCGAAAGCTGACCGGGCTTGCGCTCTTCCAGACCTTCCAGATTGGTCAGCGCCAAAGCTTCACGCAGCCGCTCTTTTTGCTGCTGACGATCAGCCCGGCGTACTTGCAGGCCGAACAAGATGTTGTCGGCCACATTCAGATGCGGGAACAGGGCGTAGGACTGGAACACCATGCTTAAACCACGCTTGGCGGGCTCCAGATAAGTGGCGTCCTGCCCATTGATCAGAAGACGACCCTGATCCGGTGTTTCCAGCCCGGCGATAATGCGCAGCAAGGTGGATTTTCCGCAGCCCGAAGGCCCCAGCAAGGCCGTGAACTTGCCTTCCTGAATGGACAGGTCCATCTGCTTGAGCACAGCCTGTTCACCCCAGGCTTTGCCTATGCCTTGCAGCTCAATAGCGGCGCGACTCATGCCTGCACCTCGTCGGCAACCACGACCTGAATGCGTGCAGGAATTTGCTCGCGATAAGGCTCGGGAATAGGTCGGTCACTGACCAGAATATCCACATCATCCAAAGAGCCACTGCGCACAGGCGCACGGCGACCAAACTTGGTGTGGTCCAGCACCAGAATCCGCACACGGCAATTGCCGCGCAGGGCTTTGTGGCAATCGGACTCGGCCATGTCAAAGTCCAGCAAGGCGCCGTCTGAATCAAAGCCCCCTACTCCGGACACGCCGAAGTCGGCCTTGAAACTGTTGAACAGACGCTCGGCACCGGGGCCCAGAATTTCGGGGTTAGGTTGGCGTAATTCACCCCCCGTCAGCACCACGCGGTGGCTCATATTGTGGGACAGGGCCAAAGCCGCGCTGATGTTGTTGGTGACCACGGTCAGATCTCGATGGTCGGCCAGCGCCAGGGCAACTTGTTCGGGGGTCGTGCCAAAGCCCAGCAGCAGGCTGGCACCGGGAGGAATCAGTTTGGCAACGGCTCGGCCGATACGGGCCTTGGCTTGCAAATGGGTAATGCGGCGCGTCTGGAAAGGCACATTGCGCTCGACCACGTTCAGTTCGGCACCACCATGGCGGCGGCGCACCAGATCGGCTTCATACAAGTGGTTCAGGTCGCGCCGGATAGTCTGCGGCGTCACCCCGAAATGCGAGGCCAAGCCATCAACGGACACCGCCCCTTGGGCGGCCAGCAAATCCACAATAATGCTTTGCCTGACAGATAGGTTCATAACACGGCGTATGGGTTTCGTTTGAATACCCGGCAGTGTAGGAACGCGACGTTACGAGTCGGTGACGCTCAGATGAAAGTTTTATGACGTAAAAATGTTCGTATGAACATTTTCATCAGTGCCTCCATCATCAATTGCACGCTGCATTCAACGGCTTTACGCATAGGGTAATATCAGGAGCGAACAACTAAAAAAAATCAGGTGCCTGCGTGCACACTTATTCAGGAGACATGACATGAAACTTCATCGCTTTCTGCGTCCCTTGCTGGCCGCTACCTTGCTGGGGGCTGCAGTCACTGCGCAAGCCCAGCTCAGCATGATGCTGCCTGCCAATCCAGGCGGAGGCTGGGATTCCACAGGCCGCCAATCCATGCAGGCCATGAATGAGGCTGGCATCTACACCGGCACCGTCAGCTTCACCAATAAGGGCGGTGCCGGCGGCACCATTGGCCTGGCCGACTTCCAGCGCTCGCAAAAGGGCAAAGCCGATGCCCTGGCTGTATTCGGTGCGATCACGGTCGGCTCGATTGCCATGAACAAATCCCCCATTGATTTGAGCAAATTCCGACCTGTGGCGCGTTTGACAGCGGAATACGTTGTGCTGGCAGTCAAAGCCGACTCCCCCTATGAAAACCTGGATGATTTTGTACAAGCGATGAAGGCCAACCCTGGAGCCATGCCCGTGGGCGGTGGCTCTGCCGGTGGTACGGATCACATTGCCCTGGCCTTGCTGGCACAACAAGGCCAGGTGCCCGTCAAAGCCCTGAACTACATCCCGCAAGCCGGCGGCGCCGATACGGTGACTGGCATCGTCAACGGGACCCTGAAGGCCGGAATCTCGGGAGCGTCCGAGTTCCAGCAATTTGCCGACAGCGGCCGCATCC
This sequence comes from Alcaligenes sp. AB3, assembly GCF_031844565.1. Taxonomy (NCBI): domain Bacteria; kingdom Pseudomonadati; phylum Pseudomonadota; class Betaproteobacteria; order Burkholderiales; family Alcaligenaceae; genus Alcaligenes; species Alcaligenes sp. AB3. The sequence goes on along the minus strand of NZ_JAUZVM010000002.1, from coordinate 157,714 downwards.
GCATTCTGGCAATTTCCTCGGACAAGCGAATGAGAGGTCTGGAACAGGTTCCCACGTTCACCGAAGCCGGATACAAGGTCGAAATTGCCAACTGGCGGGGCATTCTGGGCTCGGTCGACATGCCTGAAGAAAACTATCAGCTGTGGATTGACCACTTCACCAAGCTCAGCGAAGCACCACAATGGAAAGCAACGCAGGAACGTCTGGGCTGGGAGCCGTACTTTCTGGCCGGCGACAAATTCGGTGACTTCATCAAGGCAGAAACCGAGCGCACCACGACCATCCTGCAAGACGCGGGCTTGATCCAGTAAAGCAAGTCGGGGAACACACATGAGTGCAACTTCGCGTCAGCCCTGGTGGCTGGGGCTGGCGGTCATCCTGGCGGGTGCCGTCTGTCTCTATGCCTCCATGTCCCTGACCCTCAGCGCACAATATGCCGCGATTGGCCCAGGCCTGTTCGTTGCGCTGGTCGGCGTGGGACTGATTGTTCTGGGTATTTTGTTCCTGCTGCAAATGCATCGTGGCACCGCCTTCGACAAGGAAGAGCTGGCCCAGGATCCTGGCATGGACAAGGGGCCCTTTCTGACCGTCCTGCTGGCTGCTGTGCTGCCCAGCCTGATGATGGAGCCTTTGGGCCTGCCACTCACGGCCTCAGTGTGTTTCATGCTGGTGGCACGTGCTCTGGGTTCACGTCGCGTGCTGCTGGATCTGCTCTCCGGCTTTGTACTGGGCAGCGCCTGCTGGTTTCTGTTTGGCCGCCTGGGTTTGCAACTGGGCGGCTTTCTTCCTGTGGCGGGGCTGTAATGGATACGCTTTCTTTGCTCTTGCACGGCTTTGAGGTAGCCCTGCAGCCCATGAACCTGATGTGGGCCTTGATTGGTTCGGTGCTGGGTACGGCCATTGGCATCCTGCCCGGCATTGGCCCGGCGCTGACCATTGCCCTGCTGCTGCCGGTCACCGTCTCTGTCGGCCCGGTCTCGGCCTTCATCATGTTCGCCGGGGTGCTTTACGGGGCCATGTATGGTGGCTCGACCACTGCCATTCTGATCAACACCCCCGGCGAAGCCGGTTCCATGATGACGGCCCTGGAAGGCAACAAGATGGCACGCCGTGGACGGGGCGCGGCGGCCTTGGCCACGGCCGCGATTGGCTCTTTTATTGCCGGCACTATCGCTACCCTGGCGCTGACCTTTGCCGCTCCGGTCGTTGCCGAGCTGGCCTTTATCTTCACACCGGCAGACTACTTTGCCCTGACCATCATGGCCTTTACCTCGGTCGCTGTGGTGATGGGAGCTTCCCGCGTCCGTGGTTTTATTTCCTTGTTTCTGGGCCTGGCACTGGGCGTGATCGGGATCGATGCCATGACCGGGCAGGCTCGCATGACCTTCGGGCTGCCCGACCTGCTCGATGGTGTTGAGCTGACGGTGGTGCTGGTCTCGGTCTTTGCGGTAGGAGAAATTCTGTACGTGGCCAGCCGCTTTCGTCACAACGACGAGCAGATCATCCCCATCAGTGGCAAAGCCTTCATGACACGCAATGAATGGGCCCGCTCATGGAAGCCCTGGTTGCGTGGCACGGTCATTGGTTTCCCGATGGGGGCGATTCCTGGCGGGGGCTCAGAATTGCCCACCATGCTGTCCTATTCACTGGAAAAAAACCTGTCCAAGAACAAGGATGAGTTTGGACACGGTGCGATCGAAGGCGTTGCCGGTCCCGAAGCGGCCAATAATGCCGCCGCAGCCGGAATTCTGGTGCCCTTGCTGACGCTGGGCTTGCCCACATCCGCCACTGCCGCCATTTTGCTGGTTGCGTTTCAAAACTACGGCCTGCAGCCCGGACCTTTTCTGTTTTCCAGCAATCCTGAACTGGTCTGGGGCCTGATTGCCTCGCTGTATGTCGGCAACGCCATGCTGCTGGTGCTGAACCTGCCGCTGGTCGGCCTATGGGTGCGTCTGCTTTATATCCCCAAACCGCAGCTTTATGCCGGGATTCTGGTCTTTGCCATGATCGGCATCTGGGGCGTGTCCGGCTCCACCTTTGAATTGGCCATGATGGCCGGCCTGGGCGTGGTCAGCTACATCATGCGGGTCTATGGCTTTCCCATTGCCCCTTTGCTGATCGGTCTGATTCTGGTGCCCTTGGCCGAGAATCAGTTGCGAACGGCCCTGGCAGCCGGACAGGGAAATTTTCTGGTGCTGCTGGAAAGTCCGATTGCAGTGGGTTTTTATATTGCGGCCATTCTGTTTTTGAGCGTGCCGTACATGCTCAAGCGACTGCAAAAATAAGCCACAAAAAAGCAAGCCCCGTGTCCTGCGCGGCTTGCTTTCCTCCCGAACAAGCATCAAGCCAAGCGCTTATTTTGTCCCTTGCTGCGCCGCCAGATCGCGCACGGCCTGCAAGGTCTTGCTGACATGCTCATCGGGGTCCATGGCCGTGTATTCATACACAATCTTGCCCTCGGGCGAGATCACATAAGACATGCGCGCGGCCCGTTCCGTATGGGTTCCCAAGCCTGCATCATAAGCCTTGATGACCTGGCCAGTGGTATCGGCGCCCACCGCAAACTTGCTGCCGCAAGGGCCGGTGGAAAAGTCTTTCAGAGTGTCGATATTGTCTGCGGAAAGCCCGATGACCGTGGCACCGAAATAGGCATACTCATCAATGGCTTCGGCAAAGGTATGCGCTTCGATCGTGCAACCTTTAGTGAACGCGGCCGGATAAAAGTACAGTACGACCGGCCCGTTATTCAGCGCCTCTTTCAAGGAGAAATCAAAGGTTTTACCGGCCAGGGCGGCTTGCACCGTGAAGTCCGGCGCGGGAGTACCCAGCTCCAATGCAGCCTGTGCGCCACCTGCCGCCATCAGCAGGGAAAAGCTCAAAGAGAATCGTGCGATTGTGTGTTTCATGCCATTGCCTCCGGATTTCCATGCTGCACCAGCAAGCAGCGTAATCCGCCAGAGCAGGAAAGCACAAGACCTGGTTTTTGCAAACCAATCAAGGATGAACGATCCCGCCCCACAGCAAGGAAAACACATTATGGGGTGCATCATGGCGGGCCAGGCGGCCTGCCCGTATCAATCGGGCGGCCTTGCTCAACAAGGCAAACAAGGACTCACACAACCAACTGGCCGACAAATCCCGGCGCAAGGCCCCAATTTCCTGCCAATGCTGAAACTGCTGAATCAAAGCCTGTCGCACCGCTTCAGTACGGGCCGTAGAGTCTTCTTCTACCTGCAACTGGCGCTCCACGTACATGTACAGCTCCACAATGGGTAGCAGTTCCTGTATGAGGCGCTGAAGGGCTTCTTGCGGCGGCCCCTCGCACAGGCGGGCACGCTCGATGGCCTGCTCGGCACTGATAACCCCCTCCTGGAAGATCTCCGTCATCATGGTTTCACGGGAAGGAAAGTAGCGGCACAAGGTTGCACGACTCAAGCCCACCAAACCGGCCAGTTGTCCCATGGAGGCGCGTGGCTGATCCGCCAGCGCATTGACAAGTCGCAATAGCAATTCCTCGCGTGGCCGAGGTTTTGCTGCAGTCATAATTTTTTCCCCTAGGTAATACAGGACTTGATCGGGCCCAGGCGATGGCCAGATTGTTACGAGTCGGTCTTGTTGTTTTGAACCACTGGAGATCAGGAAAACAAACAGGCACGCTCGCTGGGTGGAGCGTGCGCTAGTGTAACGTCATTCAGTGGGAAACCGTATTTCACCCATGGAATAATGACTATGCGGGTGATTTTTCAAACGCCTCCGGCGACACGCGGTGCAGGCCAGAATGCTTCCGTCAGCAAGGTATCCGGGTCCCGATCCAGAGGGCCAGGCCGGGTTTCAGGCACACAGCGGCGCAAGGCTTGCTGCATTCGATGCAAGGCCAGCTCTCCTGTCGCCCCGGCGGTCACTCGATCCCACCAGAACCTGTGCACGTGGCGTACCTGCACGGGCACGCTGGGCAGACCCAGCCGCTGCGCCATGGCCAGCCTGTGCAGGCCCCGATTGATTTTCAGAATGCGGCCATCGCGCGAGATCACCACGCCCAAGGCGTCTTTGCCGCGTTTGGGATCAAAACCATCACGGGCCATATCGTCCAGAAAGCCCAGATAGATACGCAGGTATTCAATGATTTTTTCCGGCGTATCCAGAAACACGCCTTGCTGATACGACTCCCAGGGATTGCCCTGCTCGATGCGCTTCATCAGCTTCTTGAAGCGCGCCGTTTGCTCCAACTGATGCCGATTTTCATCCAGATCGCTGATCAGGGAATAACGCGTTCCGACACGCAGATCTTCGCGCCGCTGGTCCCAGCTTCCCTCCCAGATAAAGGCCAAAGAGAAAGGTCGTTTTTCCTCTTTGCGAGGGGCCTGAATGGCCATGCGTATCAGCTCTCGCGGGTTCACATGCAGGGTTAATGCCTGCTCGTCCAAGGTTTCATGAACGATGTGGCGGGGCAGACCAAACGCTTCGATACGGCGGCTGCCCACCTTGCTGCGCATCCAGCGCTGCAACATGATGCGGCCCAACGGAAAACCCAGATACTGCTGGGTCTTGTCCCGGCTGTGCGCCACCCAATGCGCCAGCATCACGCGCTGGCGAATCTCCGGTGCTGCCAGGCGACCAAAGGCCGCATCTGCGCCGGGCCCCAACAAGCCCTTGCCTGCCACTGCTCGCAATTTGTTCTGATCGGTCACGTGACCTCCATGACGACTCATTGCCTCCCCCAGGCATTGAATAAAACACTGCACATGAACGTCGCCATGTCGATGGCAAGAGCAAAGACGTGGGATCGTTTTCTTTGAGTGAAAAAAATCTTGATTGAGACATAATAGTCTCAAACTATACATTTTCCACTTTTTGACTATTCCGTAAATGCAATAAAGAAAGCCATGGCTGAGACAAATCAAAAAGTCACCGCTCAGCCCCTCCTGAAGCACGCGCCCTGCTCCACCCCTGCGCATAAGCGAGCACCATAGAGGCAGGCACAGACTGAACAGGCAAGAAAAAGCCCCTGCAAAAGCAGGGGCGGTTTCCAACAGCACAGCACCGTCAAATGAGTCAGGCTGCTTTGCGTCCTCGTACAAAATAAATCACCACCAAGGCCAGCAGGAACGGCACACCAAACAGCAAGGTGTAATGGAAGATATTGATGAACCAGGTCGTCACCAAAATCGCCACAATTCCGATCAGGCCCAACAAGGTGCCAATCGGATAGGCAGGCATGCGAAAGCGCAGTTGCACACCTTCCTGAGCCACGCGGCGGCGGAAGAACAAATGGGTCAGGAAAATCATGCCCCATGTGAACAAGGCACCAAACATGGACAAGGCAATCATCACCGGAAAGGCGGTTTCCGGATTGTAGGCATACACCACCGCGGCCACGGCCACACCGCTGGCCGACAAGGCCAGGGCATTCAAGGGCACACCATTGCGAGCTACTTTACCCAGCGCCGCAGGCGCATCACCGGCACGCGACAAGCTGAACATCATGCGGGTCGAAATGTAGAGCATGCTGTTCATGGCCGACAGGGCCGCAATGATCACGATGAAGTTCAAGATGCTGTCTGCGTAAGGAATACCCACAGCCTGCATCACGGTAATGAAAGGACTGGTTGTGCCTTCCGCAACCAGCACCTGCCAAGGCACCAGCATCACGATCAGGGACAAGGACAGCAGGTAGAAAATGATCAAGCGCCAGATGGTGGCCTTGAAGGCCTGACGCACGGCCTGCTCGGGGTTTTCAGCCTCGCCCGCCGCCACCGCAATCATCTCGATACTCAGATAACTGAAGATGGAAATGATCACCCCTACCCACACCCCATACCAGCCATTGGGCATGAAGCCGCCCTGGCCGAACAGGTTTTCCTGCACCTGCGCCGGCTTGTAATAGCCCGTCAACATACCGATAGCCAGCACGATGAACGCGATGATGGCGAACACCTTGATCAAGGCAAACCAATACTCCACCGAGCCGAACGCCTTGACGCTGTAAGCATTGACCGCAATCAGCACGGCCGAGAAAAAGGCGATCCAGATCCAGGGCGAGACATCCGGGAACCAGAACTTCATATAGTCCGCCACCGCCGTCACCTCGGTGCCCACGGCCAGGACAATGCAGGCCCAATAGCTGTAGCGCACCAGGAACCCGGCCAGCGGATGGATATAGAACTCTGCATAGGCCCCGAAGGAGCCTGATGTGGGGTGTTCCACCGTCATCTCGGCCAGGCAGCCCATCAGGACCAGAGCAATAAAGCCGCCAATCACATAACTCAGTACAACACCGGGACCGGCAAAACCAATGGCAAATTTGCTGCCCAGGAACAAGCCGGTACCGATGGCGCCCCCGATCGCAATCATGCTCATTTGGCGGGCACTCAGTTTTTTATGCAGCCCGGCTTCGCGCGATTGAATTTGCTCAAATCGGCTCATGTCTCCTCCCTATGATTATTTTTCTGTCGCCGTTATCAAGTCACCTTGGAGCGTGTTTTGTAAGCCGGCTTGTCCCATTCCTTATTCGCAAACACGGCCTTGATATGCTGCACAGCCTGCCAGATATCCACAAACGACAGGTACAAGGGCGTAATACCAAAACGCATGACTTCGGGCTCGCGGTAGTCGCCAATCACCCCACGGGCAATCAGGGCCTGGATAGCTGCATAACCTTGCTCGTGCGCAAAGCTGACATGGCTGCCACGGTAGTGGTGATCACGCGGAGTCACCAGACGCAGGCCAAACTCTGCACATTCCTGCTCTACCAAGCTAATGAACAGGTCCGTCAGGGCCAGGGATTTACGTCGCACGGCCTGCAAATCGGTTTGCAGGAACACGTCCACACCGCAAGCAACCAGGCTCAAGGAAACAATGGGTTGGGTACCGCACAAAAAGCGCTCAATACCATTGGCCGCTTCGTACGACGGGCTCATGGCAAAGGGATGCTTGTGCCCCCACCAGCCTGACAGAGGCTGGCTGATCTGGCCCATCAGCGCAGGGTTCACCCACAGCAAGGCCGGTGCGCCCGGACCTGCATTCAGGTACTTGTAGGTGCAGCCAATCGCAAAGTCCGAACCGCTGTCTTTCAGTTCGATAGGCAAGGCGCCCACCGAATGGCACAAATCCCAGATCACCAGGCCATTGTGCCCGTGCACCAGACGGTTGGTCGCCTGCATATCGTGCAAGTAACCTGTGCGATAGTTCACATGGGACAACACGACTACAGCCGTTTCATCGTTGACCGCGGTTTGCAGGTCAGCCGGATCATCAATCAGCTCCAGCCTATAGTCTTTACCAAAGAAGGCGTTAAACCCTTCAATGATGTACAGATCCGTAGGGAAAGAATCGCGCTCGGCCAGAATCACTTTCTTTTGCGGATGGCGCTCTTTTTGCAAATTGACGGCCGCGGCCAGCACCTTGAACAGGTTCACGGAGGTGCTGTCGCTGACGATGGTTTCGCCTTGGCCGGCACCAATCAACGGCGACATCTGGTCGCCCAGACGCACGGGCAAGGTCCACCAGCCTGCTTTGTTCCAGCTATTGATCAGGTCGGTGCGCCATTCCTGGCCAATCACTTCCTGGGCGCGCTCCATGGCGTGCCGGGGCATGGCGCCCAAGGAGTTTCCGTCCAGATAAATCGTATTGGGTGGCAGGTCGAACTTGGCTTTGAAGGCAGCCAGTTCATCGGCCTGATCCCACTGCTCGCATTGCTGCAAGGTAATCATGTTCATGCTCCTCGATTCTGCTTTTTACGTCATTTAGTCTAGCACCGAGGCCTTGGCAAATTATTCCAAAGCGATGAAGATTATGATTAAATCTGAAAGAAAATTCGGTTTTCAAAAAACCTTTTCATAGATAATTCTAAAATATGAGACTAGACGAGACAGACCTGAAAATCCTGCGCCTTTTGCAGGACAACGGCAGGCTCAGCAACCAGGAACTGGCTGACCTGGTGGCCCTTTCCCCCTCCTCCTGCCACCGACGGGTAAAAATTCTGGAGCAGGAAGGGCTGATCGAAAACTACAGCGCCAACTTGAGCGCCAGCAAGCTGGGCTTTGCCATTGAAGCCTTTGTGGAAGTGAATATTGCGCAGCTCAACGAGAGCGAACATCAGTACCTGAGCAAGGCGCTGGCCACCATGGATGAGGTGCTGCATGCCTACATCGTGACCGGGCAGGCCAACTACATGCTGCACATACGCACGCGCAACTTCGAGACCTTCTCCAACTTCGTGATTCACAAGCTCAACACGCTGCGCGGCGTGACCAAAATCCATTCGCAGATTGTGCTGTCCTGTATCAAGGCCAAGGGGCAACGCTTGCCTGTGTAAACCGGCATACCGGCAAGATCTGGCCTGGTGCGAAGCTCCAGGCTTAGACGTAGTTCAGTTTGAAGCGTCGCTTGAAATGCTCACTGCGCCACCAGCCCTTGCCGCTTTGCACCGGCCTGTCATCGGTATCGAACAAGTCGATACGCTGCACGATCACGGCCTGGTTTTCCTTGATCCACAGCTGCTTGGCCATCTCCGCCGAAGCGTCAGCCATGCTGATCTCTTCTTGCGCATGCTTGATGGGTACATTCAGCACGGACGTCAGCATCTCCACCATGGTGCGCGTTTCCAGAGCCTCTGCCGGAATGCGTTCGCCGATAGAGCGCAACAAGTAGTTCTCTGCAAAATAAAGCGGGACAGCTGATTTGTAGCGCACCGCTTGCAGCTTGTAGACCGGCTCATCGGACGCAAAGAACTCGGCAATCTCGGCAGGTGGTGGCGCCAAAGACCAGCTGGCAATCTTGGTGGTGGTGTCTTTGCCCAGCTGCACCAGATCATTGATGGAACCCAGCTCCCACGAGCCGGTATTCTTGCGCTCCAGCACAAAGGTGCCCCGGCTGGCAAAGCGTTCAATCAAGCCGTTACGCGTCAGAATCGCCAGCCCCTGACGCACCGTAATTCGGCTAACACCAAACATCTCGCCCAATTCCGCTTCGGTAGGCAATCGATCCCCCGGTTTCAGACGTCCATCCCGAATGTAGCGGGTCAGCTTGTCGGCAAGCTGTTCATAAAGCGGCTTTGTACTCATTATCTGATTTCTTTACTCGCGTTCCAGCAAACCCTTGATCAGGAACATTTCGGCTTCGTGCACACAAGAGATTTGCTCCCATGCGGCATCGCTTTGTGTTGCCAGCCTCCAGGTCAGCAGGCTCACCACACATTTGTCCGCACCCAGCTTGAGGACCTCTCCTGGAATAACACGCGACATGTTCCGAAACTGCATGCCATCCTTGCTGGCGCCTACCTCGTAATCCACCTGGAAGCGCTCGGCATCCACATTCAGGCGCACATAGGTTTCCTGACCGCTAAAAACCGATGTCCCCTTGAACAGGCCTGGCTCCACCTCGGTGCGATTGGCGCTGCCCCAGGCCCACTGACCTTGCTGGATGCCATCCGACATGATTTCAAACGCAATATGCGCGGGTCGCTCAACCAGGATGCTGCTGGAATGACAATGTGGATCTTTCACGTAGTGGCTCCTGTGGTGATTTGCCATTGTTATGACAATAAAGTCATTGTCATGCCAATGCCCGCATGAAGCTAGACGGGAAAACGCCTACGACCGCACAACAGGATTGTTCTGATGAACCCCATCGTTAGCCACTACACAGCCAGACCCAAGAATCAACAAAGCCGCTGTGTCCTTGCAAAGACAGGCAGCGGCTTGAAAACCCGAGGTACAAGAACCTCAGGCCAACACTACGGTTTGCTTATTGCTCAGGCGACACCCATTTCTGAATCAATGTGCGCAGTTCCTCCGGACTGGACGCCACGCCACCCGGTACGCGATAGACTTTTTCCAAAGGCCCCACCATCTCCTGCAAGACAGGCAGTTGCGCAGGATCTTCGCACATCATCACCATGCCACGACAATAACGGCCAAAGCCTTCACGATGCGCTTTCAACCACAGCACCGCTTTCTTGCGCCCTTCCGGATCGCCGGGGGTAGAAGGATCAGGCAGGTTTTCGTAAACCAGTACGAATTCCTTTTCTGCCTTGATCAGGGTTTCCATATCGTCCAGCCACTGCGTGGCCTGTTCCAGGGTCAAGGGAAACTCGTGAAGCCGTGCCATGGGCAAAGCGGAAGTATCTAAAAACTGAGTGGAAACGCCGGCAGAAATCTCTTGCTCGTTCATTGCTAAAGCTCCTTGAATAAGGGCTGTCATGCCTAATTGCAATATGCTTTCCATCTCGATCTCTTCCACGACCCGCTCCACCGCCGCGCGTGGCTCACGGCCTGCGACGGCATACACGGTATCGGCAACGGCCAGACAATGAAAGGCTACCGTGCCCATCAAGTAACGCGAGCGCTCAAACGACACGCCATACGCCTGGGCGATGTGCTCTTGATGCTCCCGAATCTTGTCCAGCATGGAAGGGGTCGCCACCAGCCTGCGTATCACATAAGGCGTGATGCCCGGATTGGCTTTCACAAAGGCTTGCGTCGCAGCACTGAACAGCTGTAAGTAATCCTCCAGGCTGCCTTGAACCGGGATTGTCGCCCGCGGCACTTGCCAGCGGCTGAAGATCTCTTCAGCCACCAGTTGTTTCAGCCCTTCCAGATTGCCCACATGCTTGTATAGCGCCATCTGGCTGACACCCAAGGCAGCAGCCACCCCCACGAAGGTGATATTGGGCAGGCCGATCTGAATGCCGGCATCCGCAATCCGTGCTCGGGTAATGGTGGGAGGACGTCCACGTGGCGCGGACGCCTGAGGGGTTTGCATATCTACTCTGACCCTTTTGGGTAGCCACCACACGGTCTCCTTGGCCGCTACCTCTTATTTAGTTGATGAGACTCTACAAATCAGAAACCTAGTTTACAACAACGATAATGCTTCTCAATATCGTTTTTTGCAAACTTGCCCGATACGATTTTCAAGCAGTACGACATTTCCATAAACGGGCTACAGCGTAACCCAATTTCCCTCTACACCGACTAAATTGGTCTGACCAATTATTAATCAAAAAAGCCAATTTAGACTTGAAACATTAGGGTAAACACTGAGATTCAAGCAAATAAACCCGTGGATACAATGCGCTCTGCTCTTGACGATCTCAAGAAATGGTCAGACCAATTTAACGACCTTCAGGTTCGCTTGCAATACAAGCGCCTCCCCTTTGCTCCTGCGGAGATAGAACAAACATGCAACAAGCGTGGCTGCAGCAATACGATCCCACCGGCAATATCTGGCTGTCGGCACTGATCGCCCTCATTCCGATCATCTTTTTTTTCCTGGCCCTGACCAAGTTGCGCATGAAGGGCTATCTGGCTGGCACGATTACGGTGCTGCTGGCTCTGGGCGTTGCCCTGTTCTTCTATCGCATGCCGGTTTCCGCGGCGCTGGCCTCGGTTGTATATGGCTTTTTCTATGGTCTGTGGCCCATTGCCTGGATCATTGTGGCGGCCGTTTTTCTGTACAAGATCTCGGTCAAGACAGGTCAGTTCGACGTTATTCGCGCCTCTATCCTGTCCGTCACGCCTGACCAGCGCCTGCAGCTGATTCTGGTTGGTTTCTGCTTTGGTGCCTTCCTGGAAGGGGCGGCCGGTTTTGGCGCACCCGTCGCAATTACCGCTGCCTTGCTGGCTGGTCTGGGTTTCCGTCCCTTGTACGCTGCCGGTCTGTGCCTGATTGCAAACACGGCGCCGGTTGCTTTCGGTGCCATGGGTATTCCTATCATTGTGGCCGGTCAAGTATCGGGTATTGATCCCTTTGAAATCGGCCAGATGGCCGGTCGCCAACTGCCCTTCATGACCATCATCGTGCTGTTCTGGCTGATGGCCATCATGGACGGCTGGCGCGGTATCAAGGAAACCTGGCCTGCAGTTCTGGTCGGGGGTGGTTCCTTCGCCCTGGTTCAGTTCCTGACCGCGAACTATATTGGCCCCGAACTGCCGGACATTACCTCGGCCCTGGTTTCCCTGGTGGTGCTGACCCTGTTCCTGAAAGTATGGCAGCCCAAGCGCATCTTCCGCTTTGAGACACAAGAGGGTACGCCCGCCCAGGACAAGACTGCCGAACAGGCCCCCGCAGCACTGACCACAGGCCGCATCCTCAAAGCCTGGTCGCCCTTCATCATCCTGACCGCCATGGTCACGATCTGGAGTGTGCAGCCCTTCAAAGTGCTGTTTGCTGCCAATGGCCCGTTGGCTTCGACCATCGTGAACATTCCCGTGCCCTTCCTGCACAATCTGGTCGAAAAAGCGCCACCCGTGGTCGCCTCGGCCACGCCCTATGGCGCGGTCTACGCCTTTAACTGGCTGTCAGCTACCGGCACTGCCATTCTGATTGCCGCCTTGCTCACGATTATCTTCTTGCGCATGAAGCCCGCAAAAGCCGTCGAGACCCTGGGTGAAACCTTCAAGGAACTGGCTGTCCCTATCTATTCGATCGGTATGGTGCTGGCCTTTGCCTTTATCGCCAACTACTCTGGCCTGTCCGCCACCTTGGCGCTGGCCCTGGCCCACACCGGCAAAGCCTTCACTTTCTTCTCACCGTTCCTGGGCTGGATTGGTGTGTTCCTGACCGGTTCCGACACGTCTGCCAACGCCCTGTTCGCTGCTTTGCAAGCCACGACCGCCCAGCAGTTGGGTCTGCCTGAGGTGCTGATGGTGGCGGCCAATACCACCGGTGGCGTCACCGGCAAGATGATCTCGCCCCAATCCATTGCCATTGCTTGCGCGGCAGTGGGGCTGGCTGGCAAAGAATCCGATCTGTTCCGCTTTACCGTGAAGCACAGCCTGATCTTTGCCGTCATGATCGGCCTGCTGACTACCCTGCAAGCCTATGTGTTACCTTGGATGATCCCCTAAGGGCCTACCCTCATCCTTCATCAGCAAGGCGCGCAGACTCGCGCCTTGCTGATTTATCTTTTCAGTACCTTCAAGAACTATGCGCCTCTCTGATCATGTCGCCCAACAACTGCTGGCGCTGATTCAATCCAGCGACTACCAGGCCGGGCAACGTCTGCCTGCCGAACGCACCTTGGCCGCCCAATTGAATGTGTCTCGCGCCTCGCTGCGTGAAGCCATTCAGCAACTGACCAGCCAGGGTATTTTGCGCAGTCAGGTCGGCTCGGGCACATACCTGACCTCTCAGACTCCCCAATGGACTCAGCGCTCTGTTGATCCCTTGGCCGCACTGATGCTATCCGATCCCCAGTACCGCTACGATGTTCTGGAAGCGCGCATTGCTCTGGAGAGCAGCACCACCTGGCACGCCGCCCTGCGCGCCTCGCCCGACGACAAAGACAAGATTCTGCAGTGCTTCGAGCAAATGATTCGCTACCAGCAAAGTGGCGATACCGAGCAATCCGCCCGTGCCGATGCCCAGTTTCACCTGGCCGTTGCCGAGGCCTCTCATAACCTGGTGCTGGTTCAGGTCATGCGAGGACTGTTCGACCTGGTGCTCAGCAGCGTGACCCAGAACCGGGACATCATCATGTTTGTGCACGACTCGCCGGAAACCATCACGCATCTGACTGCGCAGCACGAGGCCCTGGTCAAAGCCATTATTGATGGCGATGCTGCCCGTGCCCGCAGCGTCGTGAACGAGCACCTTGGTTACGTACGCAACACCCTTCTTCAGGCCGACGAAGATCTTGCTCGCCGCGAACGTGCCGCGCGCTTGCAGATACTGCCCTCGACCTTAACGGACTCCGCCCTGCCATGATTATTTCCTCCTCGACCGACTACCGGCGTGCCGCCCAAAAACGACTGCCTCCTTTCCTGTTCCACTACATTGACGGTGGTGCCTATGCCGAGCACACCCTGCGCCGCAATGTGGATGATCTGGCCAATGTCGCCCTGCGCCAGCGAGTGCTGAAAGACATGAGCCAGCTGGACACCAGCATTGAACTGTTTGGTGAAAAGCTGTCCATTCCGGTGGCCCTGTCCCCGGTAGGCCTGACCGGCATGTACGCGCGTCGAGGTGAAGTTCAGGCGGCTCAGGCGGCCGATGCGCACGGCATTCCCTTCACCATGTCCAGCGTGTCGGTCTGCCCGATCGAGGAAGTGGCCCCGCGCCTGAAACGGCCCATGTGGTTTCAGCTGTATGTGCTCAAAGACCGTGGTTTCATGCGCAACGCACTGGAACGTGCGCAAGCCGCTGGCTGCAGCGCCCTGGTCTTTACGGTGGACATGCCCGTACCCGGCGCGCGTTACCGTGATGCCCATTCCGGCATGAGCGGCCCCAACGCAGCCCTGCGCCGCTATGCCCAGGCTGTCATGCACCCGCGCTGGGCCTGGGATGTCGGTCTGCTGGGCCGTCCGCATGATCTGGGCAATATCTCGCGCTACCTGGGCAAGCCAACCGGCCTGGAAGACTATATGGGCTATCTGGGCGCGAACTTTGACCCCTCCATTTCCTGGAAAGATCTGGAGTGGATACGCGAGTTCTGGAAAGGCCCCATGCTGATCAAAGGCATTCTGGACCCCGATGACGCGCGCGATGCCGTGCGCTTTGGTGCCGATGGCATCATCGTCTCCAACCACGGTGGCCGCCAGCTGGATGGCGTCCTGTCCTCGGCCCGTGCCCTGCCCGCCATTGCCGATGCCGTCAAAGGCCAGATCAAGATTCTGGCGGACTCCGGTATCCGCAGCGGCCTGGACGTGGTGCGCATGATTGCCCTGGGTGCCGACGCTGCCATGCTGGGCCGCGCCTACATTTATGCACTGGCCGCCGCCGGACAGTCTGGCGTGGACCACCTGCTGGGCCTGATTGAAAAAGAAATTCGGGTCGCCATGACGCTGACCAGCGTCAGCAGTATTTCCCAGATCACCTCTGACCTGCTTGTACAGGAGTCTTGACCATGTCAGTTTCCACCAGCGCTGCGGATTTGTTGCAGCAACTGCGCTCGATTGTCGGCAACCCTCATGTCCTGACGGACGACCGCAGCACGCGTCGTTACCGCAAGGGCCACCGTACGGGTGAAGGCAAGGTGCTGGCCGTCGTACGGCCCGGAACGCTGCTGGAACAATGGCGCAGCCTGCAAGCCGCTGTCGCTGCCGATTGCATCGTGATCATGCAAGCCGCCAACACCGGCCTGACGGGTGGCTCCACCCCCGACGGTGACGACTACGACCGTGACATCGTGCTGATGAACACCATGCGTCTGCAAGGCATACAGGTCATCAACGATGGCGAGCAGGTTGTCTGCCTGCCCGGTGCCACGCTGGACCGTCTGGAACAGACCCTGGCCCCGCTGGAGCGTGAACCCCATTCGGTAATTGGCTCCTCGTGTATCGGCGCGTCTGTGCTGGGCGGTGTCTGCAACAACTCCGGCGGTGCACTGGTGCGACGCGGCCCGGCCTACACGGAATTGACGCTGTACGCGCAAGTGCTGGACGATGGCACCCTGCAACTGGTCAATCACCTGGGCATCAATCTGGGGGATACCCCCGAAGAAATTCTGAGCCGCCTGGAGCAAGGCAAGTACAGTGTGGCGGATATCGTCAACGACCCGGAACGCAAGGCCAGCGACCCGCGCTACGCCGAAGATGTGCGCGACGTGGATGCCCAGACCCCGGCCCGTTTCAATGCTGACCCTTCACGCCTGTACGAAGCCTCCGGCTCGGCAGGCAAGCTGTGCATTTTTGCCGTGCGTCTGGATACCTTCCCCAAAGAAGCCAGTACCGTTTTCTACATCGGCACCAATGACCCGGATGAGCTGACTGCCGTGCGCCGTCACCTGCTGACGGACCTGCCCCGCCTGCCGATTGCGGGTGAGTACATCCACCGTACCGCCTACGATATTGGCGAGCAGTACGGCAAAGACACCTTCTTGCTGATCGACCGTTTTGGTACGGCTAAAGTGCCGTCCGCCTTTGCAATGAAAAGCCGTGTCGATGGTTTTTTTGAACGCTTTGGCTGGCGTGGCGTGACCGATCGCGTCATCCAGGCGATCATGAACCGCCTGCCCAGTCACCTGCCGCCGCGTATGCGTGAATGGCGTGACCGTTTCGAGCACCACCTGTTGCTGCGTGTCTCCAACGACACCGCCCAGGCCACGCGCGAATTTCTACGTCAGCAATTTGAAGGCAGCCAGCAAGGGGCCTATTTCGAGTGCGATGCCGAAGAAGGCCGCAAAGCCTTTCTGCACCGCTTTGCCATTGCCGGTGCCGCCATCCGCTACCGTGAGTCGCACCCCGACAGCGTGGAAGATATTGTGGCTCTGGACATTGCCTTGCGCCGCAACGACAAGGAATGGGTGGAGCAACTGCCGGACGATATGGAAAAAGACATCGTCCACAAGCTCTACTACGGCCACTTCCTGTGCCACGTGTTCCACCAGGACTACATCGTTAAAAAAGGCGTGGTTCCTCTGGATATGGAACACCGCATGTGGAAGCTGCTGGATGAGCGCCGTGCCGAGTACCCGGCCGAGCACAATGTAGGCCACCTGTATATCGCCAAACCTGCCCTGGCCGGTTTTTACCGCGAGCTGGACCCGACCAACACCTTCAACCCCGGTATCGGCCACACTTCGCGCCGCAAATGGTGGAGTGTGTGCTGCGGCGGCAAGCACGACTAAAAACCGCCTTTTCTTGATGAAGGCACGCACAGGCTGCACGCCATTCCTTTGCTTGCAGCGCAGCCTCCTCCTTTCATAAACCACGCTTCATGCAAACCAGCAGGCCCTCCAAGTTTGACTTGGTGGGCCTGTTTTTTTTTGCATGCTGTGACAGCCACAACACAAAACTATTCTGTCGCCTTTCCTATTTAGTTTAATAGGTTCCACTAATTCAAAATTTAGATTACATTATCGATAATGATTCTCAATACCTTATAGTGAAGAGCCGATTTCCACGGCTTTTGGATAAGCAATGAAGGTGTCGGATCTGAGCCGCCACCCGCCCGGACACTCATCCACACCCCGCAGAAATCATGTCTCTTACTTTGAATTTCTGGGTATGTAACGCTCATGACCACTCGTGAAACTGCTACGGACGCGCGTAAAGAGCCTGGCCCCATCAGCCAGATCCTCAGCTCCATACGCTCGCGCCTGATTGTTGCCGCCGTTCTGGCGGCTTTGGGTTCCATGCTTACCCTGGTGCCCTTGGCCGGAATCGCCCACATCGCCACGCTGGCTTTGGGCAATACCCCGTCTGGCGAACTGCAAGGCGATATAGGCTGGACGGTGCTGTTCAGCATCGTCAGCATGTTTGCAGGCCTGGCCCTGATCTCGGCAGGCGAGCTGCTGGCCCATCTGGCCGACAATCAACTGACACGCGGCCTGCGTCTGAGCGCTGCCCAACGACTGGCCAAAGTGCCACTGGGCTGGTTTACCGGCCAGGCTTCAGGCGAAGTGAAACAAGCCATGCAGGATGACATCGCCACCCTGCACAGCCTGACCGCGCACTTTTACACCTCGGTAGGCCGCGCCCTTGGTGCCATTGCGATCTCCGTGCTGTACCTGTTTTTCATGGACTGGCGCATGGCCATTGTGGCGTTGCTGCCCTTCCCCGGCTTCTTCCTGTTCCTGCGCCACGCCATGAAGGCCAGCAGCGCCAATATGCAGGGCTTTGTTGAAAAACTTGGCCGCCTGAACAGTGCCACGGTGGAATTTGTCAGCGGCATTCCTGTGGTCAAAGCCTTTGGTTCCAGCGGGCAGGCACATGGCGGCTATAGCAAGGCCGTGGACGGCTTTGCCGACGCCTTTCTGAACTTTGCCCGCCCACTGGTCGCCCGCATGGCCCACGCACACGCCATGATCGCTCCGGTCACTGTATTAGGTGTCGTGCTGGTCTTCGGCGCCCTGTTCAGCTATCTGGACTGGATGGCGCCCGTAGATATTCTGCCCTTCGCCCTGGTAGCCCCCGGTATTTGTGCGCCCCTGCTTTTGCTGCACACCTTGCTGCACGATCTGGGCGGAGCAACAGGTGCCGCGCAGCGTGTGCAAGCCTTGATGAAAACACCCGTGCTGGAAACGCTGACCGCCGATCAGCAACAAGTCCCGGCAAATCAGGAAGTGCGGGTCGAAAACGTCAGCTATGTCTATGGCGAAGGCCACCAGGCGCTGAGCAATATCAGCTTCACCCTGGAACCGGGCACGGTCACCGCAATTGTGGGCTCCTCCGGTTCTGGCAAATCCACCATCGCTCGCCTGCTGTTGCGCTTTTTTGATCCCAGCGAAGGCCGTATCACCCTGGGCGGTGCAGATCTGCGCCAAATCGAAACCACCGAGCTGTACCGCCGCATTGGTTTTGTGCTGCAGGAAGTGCGCCTGATCAATGCCAGCGTGCGCGAGAACATTGCGCTGGGCCGCCCCTCGGCCAGTCAGCAAGAGATTGAAGACGCTGCCCGCGCCGCCAATATTCATGACCGTATCTTGAGCCTGCCTCGTGGCTACGACTCCGTCGTGGGTGAAGATGCCCAACTATCCGGGGGCGAACGGCAACGCGTCAGCATTGCACGCGCTGTTCTGCTGGACCCGCCGATTCTGGTGCTGGACGAAGCCACCGCCGCTGCCGACGCCAGCAATGAAGTCGCCATTCAGGATGCCCTGTCGCGCTTTGCCCAAGGTCGTACCTTGCTGGTCATTGCCCACCGCCTGGACACCATCATGCACGCCGACCGCATTCTGGTACTGGAAAACGGCGCCATTGTGGAGCAAGGCAATCACGCCAGCCTGCTGGCTGAACAAGGTCGTTACGCACGGCTCTGGACCCTGGGTGGCTACGACAACAATTCCAAGGACACATCATGCTAAAGACCCTGATTCAGCTGCTGGGTACGGATGCCCCCATTTTCCGTCGCTATAGCTGGATGGCTGTTCTATACGGCCTGCTATGCGGTCTGACCATGACCACCCTGGTCCCCGTTTTCACTCATCTACTCAATGGCGAACCCAAACAGGCAGGCGGCTGGCTGCTGGTCTTGTTGCTTGGCGTGGCTGTCTGCTGGGCATGGCGTCGCTATGTGGAGCAAGCCGGTGTGAATGTGGGTGTCGCCATCCTGCAAGGTGGCCGTCATCGTCTGGGCGAACATATCGCCCAACTGCCCGTAGGCTGGTTCTCCGCTCAAAACACCGCGCGGCTGGGGCACATCGTCACCCAAGGCATGATGTCTGTGGCCCAATTGCCAGCGCACGTTTTCACCCCGCTGATCGCCGGGATTGTGACGCCTATCGTGCTGGTTGTGGCCTTGTTCATTTTGCATTGGCCGTTGGGCCTGATTGCCCTGATCGTGCTGCCTTTGCTGGCCGCTGTTCTGGCCCTGACCGCCCATTTGGGACGCAAAGCCGATGATGCCTTCCAGGCTCATTTCGCCCATGCCAGCCAGCGCGTGGTGGAGTTTGCCCAGGCCCAATCCGTGCTGCGTGCTTTCAATGGCGAAGGCGGTGGCACCCGCCTGCTGGAAGAAGCCATTGAGCGCCAGCATCAGGCAGGCAAGAAACTGATCTGGCAATCCACGGCCTCGGCGGTGCTCAATGCCTGGGCGGTGCAAGCTGCCTTCGCTGCCTTGCTGATTGCCGCCACGCTTTGGCTAAACAGCCATACGGGCCTGGGCATGAGCAGTGCAGAAGTCATCGCCGTCATCGTGTCCTTGCTGCTGACCACACGCTACATCGACTCCTTGCTGGAAGTGGCCAGCTACGGGGAAGTACTGCGCGGTGCACGCGGCCAGCTGGATGCAATTCAGGAACTGTTTGCCGTCCAGCCCCTGCCCGAACCCGCCTCGCCCCACACCCCAAGCGACGGCTCGATTGCGCTGAACAATGTGCATTTCCGCTATGCCGCCGACAAACCCGATGTACTGAACGGCGTCAGCCTGAGCATTGCAGCAGGCAGCATGGTGGCCCTGATCGGGGAGTCCGGCTCGGGCAAAACTACCCTGGCCCGGCTGATTGCCCGCTTCTTTGATGTCAGCCAAGGCAGTGTCTCCATCGGTAGCGTGGACGTACGCCAGATCAGCAGCCCGGTACTGGCCACACAAATCAGCCAGATTTTCCAGGACGATTATCTGTTCGCAGGCAGCATTGCCGACAACATCCGCCTGGGCAAACCGGATGCAACCGAGGCCGAACTGATGGAAGCGGTGGAACAAGCCGGTGTCAGCGAAATCATCGCCCGTCTGCCAGAAGGTTTGAACACCACGGTAGGCGAAGGCGGGGCCCGCCTGTCCGGGGGCGAGCGTCAACGTATCGCCATTGCCCGCGCCCTGATCAAGAACGCCCCCATTTTGCTGGTGGACGAAGCCACCGCCGCACTGGATGCTGAAAACCAGGCTGCCATTGCCCAGGCCCTGGCTCGTCTGCGTGGCAAGCGCACCCTGATCGTGATTGCCCACCAGCTCTCTACCGTCGCCATGGCCGATCAGATCGTAGTGCTGGAAAACGGCCAGATTATCGAGCAAGGCCCACCGGCCCAACTACGCGAAAGCCAGGGCCGTTATGCCCACTTCCTGAACCAGCGTCATGCCGCCAAAGGCTGGCGTATTGCCACCGCAGCCCAAGATAACGGTGTGTGATGCGAGCTAGATCTTTTGTGCTCTTGTTCCTGATGCTGTGCAGCCTGTCCTTGTTGATAGGCGCACGGCAAATCAGCTGGGCACAGCTATGGAATTTTTCAGGCGACGCCTGGCTGACACTGACCGCCAGCCGCCTGCCCCGTCTGGCGGCGCTGGTCTTGAGCGGCATAGGCCTGTCCGTCTGCGGGGTGATCTTGCAGCACATTGTGCGCAATAAATTTGTGGAGCCAGCCACCTCGGGCGGGCTGGATGCCGCCAAGCTGGGCATTCTGATCGCCCTGACTCTGGCTCCCAGCAGCGGCACTCTGGGCAAGCTGCTGTTTGCCCTCTTGTTCTGCTTTGCCTCCAGCCTAATCTTCATCGCCGTGGTGCGCCGTATCCGCTTCAAGAACACCGTGCTGGTACCGGTGATTGGTCTGATGTACGGCGGCGTGCTCAGCGCGATTGCCGAGTTTTATGCCTATCAGCACCAGATTTTGCAAAGTCTGCAGGGCTGGATGCTGGGCGACTTCTCCAAGATCGTGCAGGGCAATTACGAGATCATTTATCTGATTCTGCCCATTGTGCTGCTCACCTATCTGTACGCGCATCGCTTTACCGTTCTGGGCATGGGCGAAGGCATGGCCACCAGCCTGGGCCTGAACTATTCCGCCACCGTAGCCCTGGGTCTGATACTGGTCGCGGTTACCGTCTCGGCCACTGTCATTACCGTAGGGGCCATTCCCTTTATTGGTCTGGTCATCCCCAATCTGGTGGCACTGCGCTATGGCGACAACCTGGGCCGTACCTTACCCATTGTGGCGCTGGGCGGTGCTTGCCTGCTGCTGGCTTGCGACATTCTGGGCCGCCTCATTATCTACCCGTTTGAAGTACCCATCGGCCTGACCGCCGGTGGCGTGGGTGGCCTGCTGTTTCTGTTCCTGATCTTCTGGAGAAACCGATGAAACGGCAACATCTGGTCTGGATACTATTGCTGGTGCTGGCATTGAGCTTTGTGTTCTATCGCTCCGGCCTGGACTTCGACTACATCATCCCCAAACGCCTGAACCGTTTGGCGGCTATGGTGATTGGCGGCATCTGCATTGCCTGGTCCTCAATAATTTTTCAGACCATTACCGGCAACCGGATTCTGACGCCCGCCATCATGGGATACGAAGCGGTTTACCTGCTATTCCAGTCCCTGCTGATCTTGCTCTTGGGTACACAAAGCCTGGTGATGCTGGGGGCCAATGGCAATGTGGTGCTGTCCATTGTGCTGATGCTAGCTTACTCACTGGCAATCCATCACTGGCTGTTTCGCCAAGGCAAGAACAATGTGTACTTCCTGCTGTTGATGGGGCTGGTACTGACCATGATCATCAGCACCTTCACCCAGTTTGTGCAGCTGAAAATCAGCCCCGGCGAGTTCTCCATTCTGCTGGGCTTTAGCCAGGCTTCCTTTAACCGGGCCGAGCCTTTGCAACTGCTGATTTCCGCGATTCTGGTGGGTGGCATTTGCCTGGGCAGCCTGCGCAGCTTGCCCACGCTGGACGTATTGTCTTTAGGCCGCGAACAAGCCATTTCTTTGGGTGTCGATTACCGCCGTACCGTGCGCATCCAACTGGCCCTGATTGCGGCCCTGGTCGCCATTTCCACCAGCCTGCTCGGGCCCACTGCCTTCATGGGAATTTTCGTGGCCAACACCAGCTATGCGCTGGCCCGCAGCTTCCGACACAGAATCACGCTGCCCCTGGGCTGCGCCATTGCCATCGTCATGTTTTTACTGGCGCAAATAGCGGTGGAACACATTTTCAATTACCGCACGACCGTCGGAATACTCGTCAACCTAGTGTGCGGCGCGTACTTCCTGGGACTGATGGTTCGTACCCGAGGCACAGCATGATTACGATCAATCAGCTCTCCAAACACTACAAGAACAAGACCGTGCTTTCCAATGTCAGCACGCAGTTTCCTACCGGACAGCTCAGCTCCCTGATCGGCCCCAATGGGGCCGGTAAAACCACCTTATTGATGAGCATTGCCCGCCTGCTGGAAGCCGACGAAGGCCAAATCCAGCTGGACGGCCGCAACATTGCCGACATACGCATTGCCGACTATGCGCGCCGGGTTGCCACCCTGCGCCAGTCTCCTGATTTCAATCTGCGCCTGACCGTGGAAGAACTGGTCGCCTTTGGCCGCTTCCCCTATAGCCGGGGCGCGCTGACGGATGAAGATCAGCAAGCTATCTCCGAAGCCATTCAGTTTCTATCGCTGGAACCCTTGCGCCAGTCCTATCTGGACGAGCTGAGCGGCGGCCAGCGACAGATGGCTTTTCTGGCCATGACCATTGCCCAGCAAACCGATTACTTACTGCTGGACGAGCCGCTGAACAATCTGGACATCAAGCACGCCGTGCAGATCATGCGCGCCTTGCGACGGCTCTGTGACGAGTACGGCCGCACCGTGATTCTGGTGGTGCATGACATCAACTTTGCCGCCAACTATTCCGATCACATTGTGGCCATGAAAAACGGGGCCCTGTACTGCGCAGGCCCGGTGTCCGAGGTCGTCACCGAAGCACAGCTGGCCGAACTTTATGGCCTGGATTTCGAGATTACGCACAGCGAGCGTGGCCGCCTGTGCAATTACTTCACCCCATCAGGAGAACTAGCATGATCGCCAAACACAGATACGGGCTGATAGCCCTGTTTGTGGCCGCCAGCTTTGCCTTGCAAGGCTGCGAGAAAAAGACCCAGGCAGCGGCGGAAACCCCGGCACCGCAAGCCGCCGTCAGCCTTGAAACCAGTGCCCGCTATGAACCCATCGTGGTCGAGCACAAACTGGGCTCCACGCGCATAGAAAAACTGCCGCAACGCGTCGTGGCGCTGGACATGAACGAAGTGGATTTTCTGGATGCCTTGGGGGTCCCGGTTGTAGGCATGCCCAAAGACTTCATCCCGGCCTTTCTGGAAAAATATAAAAACGTCCCTGAAATCCAGGACACCGGCGCGATTGTGCAGCCCAATGTGGAGCAGGTTTACGCCGCCAAGCCGGACCTGATTCTGATCACCTCCTTGCAAGCCAATCACTACAAGGAACTGAGTCAGATCGCCCCCACCATTCACTTTGATGTGGATTACCGCGATAGCCAGGTCAACCACATTGAAGTCATCAAGAACCACCTGCTGACTCTGGGCTCGATCTTCAAGAAAGAAGAGCTGGCCAAACTAAAAGTGGCCGAGCTGGAGGCCAAAGTCGCCCAAGCCAAACAAATCACCCAGGATCGTCCCGAAAAAGCCCTGATTGTTCTGCATAACAACGGCTCGTTCAGCTCCTTCGGGGTGCAGTCTCGCTACGGTTTTGTATTCAATGCGCTGGGCGTACAGCCTGCCAGCCCAACGGTAGAAACCGGCCTGCACGGACAACCTGTCTCCAGCGAGTTCATCCAGGAAGCCAACCCGGACATCATTTACGTGATCGACCGCACTGCCGTGATGGAGCGCCGCCCTGCCCTGGATGCCGACAGCCTGAGCAACCCGCTGCTGCGTGAAACCAAAGCCTGGCAAAACGGCCGCGTGGTGTTTGCCAATGCCGAAGCCTGGTATGTGACGGCTGCCAGTGTCACCTCGCTCAAGCTGATTATTGATGATGTGCTCAAGGCCTACCAACACCCATGACCTGAAGGTTTTTACACGGGCAAATAGAGAGTAACGCGACTCAATCCAATTTCTATTTGCCTTAATCAAAGCAAAAGAAACACCCCCGCTACATAAAGGAAACTGGCATGTACACACCACGCCACAATGGGACGTTTGCGCCCTCGATACGTAAAAGCGGCAGTTCCAGCCGCTCCGGCTTTGCCCTGAATCGTACCTTCAGTGCCGTACAAATGGCGCTACTACTGGGTTTGGGAGCCAGCGCGCTGGCCTTGATGGCCTCGCCAGCCCAGGCACAGAACAGTACGGCTGCCCAGGCCGATGAAGTCGTCACCTTGCCGTCCGTGACTGTCAAAGGTCAGCGTGACAAGATTGTCGAGAGCTATGCAGGCGGACAAGTCGCTACCGGCGGACGCGTCGGTTTGCTGGGCACCAAAGACTTCATGGAAACGCCCTTCAACACCATCAGCTACACCGAGCAATACATAGCCGATCAGCAGGCGCGTGACATCAGCGAAGTGATCGCCAAAACCGATCCCAGCGTGTTCATGAGCGGCATTGCGGGCGAGAGCAACGAGAGCTACTCCATCCGCGGCTTCCGCTCCGATGTGGGTGATGTCACCGTCAACGGCCTGGCCGGGATGGGTGGCTACTACCGCAACTCGCCTGAAGCCTACGAGCGCGTCGAAGTGCTGAAAGGTCCCTCCGCCCTGCTGAACGGCATGCCACCCAAAGGCTCGGCAGGCGGTGCGGTAAACCTGGTCACCAAACGCGCGGGCGACGATCCCCTGTTTCGCGTCACAGGCAGCTATATGTCCGACTCGCACTTTGGCGGCCACGTGGATCTGGGCCGTCGCTTTGGCGAGGACAAGCAGTTCGGTATACGCCTGAACACGGCCTACCGGGATGGCGAAATTGCCGTCAAAGACCAGGACAAGAAAATTACCCAGACCTCTCTGGGTCTGGACTGGCGTGGTGAACGGGTGCGTTTGTCTGCCGACCTGTTTCACAGCAAAGACCGTGCCTACGGTCTGACACGTGGCCTGACGTTGGACCCCGGTGTAGAACTGCCCAAACCACCCAAACCCGATGTGTCATGGAACCCGCCCTGGGCGTTTTATGACACCACCGACAAAGGCGCCATGATCCGGGGCGAATTCGACCTGAACGATCAATTCACTGCCTATGCCGCCGCCGGTATCAGCCGCACCAAATTCAGATCCAATATGGGCGCTGGTCAGGTGATCAATAACGCAGGCGACTTCAAGATCAACTTCAGCGGCGTGGCCGATGAAATGCGGCGCAAAACTGCTGAAGTGGGTCTGATGGGCAAGCTGCAAACCGGCCCCGTCAGCCACCAATTTGCCATCAACGCCACGCAGTACAACGAGGACTACGACCTGAGCGGCTTCCGTAATCTGTTGCCCAGCGCATGGGTGACCAATATCTACGACCCGGTCTGGGGCCCGGAGCCATCCTTGCCGAACAATATTCCCCTGATCAGCACCACTAAAACCCGCTTGAAGAGCATCGGCTTTGCTGACACCCTTTCCTTTGCCGACGACCGCGTGCAAGTGACACTAGGCGCACGCCGTCAACAAGTGATCAACGAAAGCTTTAACGGCACCACCGGCCAGCGCACAGGCGAGCGCTACAAGGAAAGCGCAACCACTCCCGCCGTCGCCTTCCTGGTCAAAGCCACTGATCAGGTCTCGGTCTACGCCAACTACATCGAAGGCTTATCGCAAGGCGCGATTGCCCCCAACACAGCCGCCAATGCAGGCCAGGTCTTTGCTCCCTACAAGACCAAACAGAAGGAGGTGGGCCTGAAGCTGGATTTGGGTGACTTTGCCCACACCCTGGCCTTGTACGAAATCAAACGCCCCAGCAGCTATACCGACCCATTCACCAACGTATTCTCCTTTGGTGGCGAGCAGCGCAACCGAGGCATTGAATGGGGCTTTTTCGGCTCCCCCCTGGAAGGCGTGCGCTTGATGGGTGGCGTGGCTTACTCCAACCCGGAAGTCACCAAAGCTGCCAATCCGGCTGAAGAAGGCCGCCAGGCCACCGGCCTGCCCAAGTGGCAAGCCAAGCTGGGCGTGGAATGGGATATACCCAACTTGCAGGGTTTGACCGTGATGGCCAATGCCACCACCTCATCCAAGCAATACCTGAGCGCAGACAACTCCCTATCCATCCCTGGCCATACCGTGTTTGATCTGGGCGCGCGCTATCGCACCAAGATCTCCGGCCGCCCGCTGACCTTGCGGGCCACGGTGAATAATGTGGCGAACAAGGCTTACTGGGCCAAACCGCACTTCACCAGCCTGGCTGTGGGCGCACCACGTACCTTCATGCTGTCGGCAACAATGGATTTCTAAGCTGAAAGCCTGTGTGTGATGAAAGGGCCTTGCTGCGCGATAACAGCGCCAGCAAGGCCTTTTTCTTTGCAGAAGAAGAGGCTAAGTCTCTAATCCAGCAAACACAGCAGATGGATATCTTCCGGGTCCAGCTCGAACAAACGGGGATCAGGCTCTGGCGCGATTTCAAAGCCATGCGCCATATAGAAATCCACCGTGTTCACCGAAGGCGTAGCCGAGGCATAGACCGCCTTCGCGCCCCATTCCACAGCTTGTTTCTTGGCCTGATCCAGCAGCCATACGCCCATGCCCTGCCCTCGCAAGGACTGGCTGACATGCAGGAAAAATAGCTGACGCCAATCCCCCTGTGGCCCCAAGGGCAGGCTGTCCAAACCCACGGCAGCCAGCAAGCGATCGCCCTGAAATACGCCCATGAACCAGGAGCCGCGATGAAAGGCGTCCTCATGTTCCGGGTGATATTTCTCCGGGTCGCCCTCCGGCCAGCCGCGCAGATCAATATCAGCCGCTTGCTTGTGCAATACGCCATCGCGCAGCTCGTACAAGCCATCGATCTGCTCGCTACGGTCTATAGACCACAGCAGGTTCAGTTCTGTTTCCTGTAGAGGGCGTAGCGACAAACCAGAGGCTAAAGAGGACATCAAGTTCACTGTGAAATTTTACGAGGGCTGAATCAGGCTTGGCACTCAAACAAGAAGATCAGTCGGCTCATTGCTGAACGCCAGTCTCACCCCTTGTCTGAATACGTCCGATTATAGGCGCGCGCCACTCGATCTAGCCGCAGGCCTCAGTAATCTTACGGGGTAACAAACACCTGCGCATGCAGATCCTGAATTTTCAAACCGCGCTTCAATACCAGGCCGATGACAGCATCCACCAAGATCGGAGACCCCGCTACATACACTTTCCAGCCACTCAGGTTGTTCTGTTCCTGAGCAATCACCTCTGTCAGCACACCGCGTCGATAGGGCATCACCGGTATACCCGAAATGACGGGTTTGAAGCTCAAATTAGCGTATTGGCGTTCAAAGGCCTGAAAAATATCAAGCGCATACAAGTCCCGAATTTCCTGCAATCCGAAATACACCTGCATGGCTTGCGTCATGCCACCGACCAAAGCCGATTCAATCATTGACCTGATCGGTGCCAGACCTGCCTCGTCAGCTATACACAAGATGGGGCCATCGTGAGCATCACGCAAATAGGACGACCCACGCGGCGCTTCCAACGTCACCGACTCCCCCATCTGCAGCACCGTGTGCACGTAGCCTGAGGTCACCCCGCCCGGGACACGACGTATATAAAACTCCAGCTCTGTCGCACCGGGGGGATTGGCCATGGCGTAACTACGCACCGGCGCTTGCCCGAACCGGATATCCGCGTATTGCCCGGCATAAAACATCAAGGGCTCGGCATCATTCAGACGAATCCGGACAAGGCGTACATCCTGAGTCAAATCCGCAATGGCAGATACGGTACCCGTCACAGTGCGTAAAGGAGCCCGCCCATGTATATCGTCCGTTCCCAGCCAATCTACCGTGACATCGCTGGTGGGAATTGCTCTACAGGCCAGGATCAGGTTTCGGGCCCGTTGCGCGACCGTCAAGGCAAAAGGCGAATACTCCAGCATCTCCACCTGCCCGTCGACCAATCTCGTTTTACAGCCACCGCAGCGCCCCATACGGCAACCGTGCGGGTAGACCATACCGCTCTCTAGCGCGGCCTGCAGGATGCTCTGTCCTCTCTGAGCTGCTATCCGCTTGCCAGTCTGACGGATATGAATTGTTTTGCTGCTCATTTCAGCCTTCCCCCCCTAAGGTACAACCAGTGCCCTACCAGGATTTCAACGCACCAAACCCGTGTTTCCGAACCGGCACAGATCTGGCTGCCTTGCAAATGTTATATAGCATGCCAAGGAGATGTGGCCAGCAAGGACAAGCACGGTTTTATCCACCCCGAAGCCTGTACCCAGTTACCTCTTCACGGCGCCGTTCCCGGCCAGACTTGCATAGCATCCTCAGAAGGAGCGGCAAACTTAAGCAGCTCCTGCCGCAGCATTGTGGCGGCGACACCAAACGCGTGATCGGTGCGATGAGCCAGATACGCGCGCGTGCAGGACACTCCCATGGGGCCGAGCGCCGCAGCCGCCAAGGGCACAAGTTGCTTCTGCTCCAACTCCTGCTCAATCGTCCACAAGGGCAAACGCCCCCAGCCCACCCCGCCTAAAATCAGCGCACGCTTTGCATCCTGAGTCCCTACTCGCAACGTCTGCGGTGATAACACCCCAAAATCGCGCCCTTCGGACAAGGCCGAAGGGTCCTCCAGAACGATTTGCGTATGATCTGCCAATTCCGTGTTCGTCAACGCATGACGGACCAAAGCCAGGGGATGGCTTGCCTCAGCTACGGCCACAATCGGCACCCAATGCAAAGCCTCGATCTGAATGCGCTGATCCATGAAATCCTCGCCCGCCATGATTGCAAGGTCACAGCGCTTGTCCCGCAGCGCCTGTAGAGGCGCACCCAGAGGCTCAACAGCCAGGCGCAGACGGACAGATGGCAAAGCATGACGCAAGGCTTTCAACGCTGCCGCAACAACAGGCAGTGGATAGAGCGTATCGACCATCAAGGACAGCTCGGTTTCCACCCCTTGGACCAATCCGCTGGCGTGGGCACGCATGAAGTCTACTTTCAGCAATATCGCCCGGGCATCCTCGAGCAAGGCCTGACCAGCTTGCGTCAGCCTGGGCCGATGCGCACTTCGATCAAAGAGACTTACCCCCAGATGGCGTTCGAGATTAGCAATGGCGTGGCTTACCGCGGACTGCGCACGACGCAGACGAGTCGCGCCCTGACGAAAACTGCCTGCGTCAGCGACGGTGACAAACATACGGATTTGATCGAGGGTAAGGGCGTCCAGCATTGATCTATTTTTTGAATCAACATGTTCAATATTATAGGCCTTCCGTAGATCATTCAACGCGTCGATACTGAATGTCATTAAGGCGCTCTGTTAGCCCTTAAACACAAAAGGACTGTGCGAAATGACTAAAATCCTTATTCTTTATTACTCGTCCTACGGCCATATTGAAACCATGGCCAAGGCGGTTGCCGAAGGGGTACACAGCAGTGGTGCCCAAGCCGTACTGAAACGTGTGCCGGAGCTGGTGCCTGATGCCATTGCCAGAAAGGCAGGCTACAAGTTCCCTCAGAATGCTCCAGTAGCAACCGTCGATGAGCTTGCGCACTACGATGGCATCATCCTGGGCACGCCGACCCGATTCGGAAACATGGCTGCCCAGCTCAAGAACTTCCTGGACCAGGCCGGCAGCCTGTGGGCACGGGATGCCCTGGTCGGCAAGGTGGGCAGTGTCTTTACCTCCACTGGCAGCCAACATGGTGGCCAAGAGTCCACCATTCTTTCTACACACACCGTTCTCCTGCACCTGGGCATGGTGGTGGCAGGTCTGCCCTACAGTTTCAAGGGGCAGTTGCGCATGGACGAAATCACTGGGGGAACGCCTTATGGTGCTTCAACACTGGCTGATGATGGCAATGGTGGTGACCGGCAACCCACCTCTAACGAGCTGGAGGCAGCACGCTATCAGGGAGCTTATGTAGGCCGGGTGGCTCACGCACTGGCATCAATAAAACCTGCGATAGTGGCGTAAATAACATGCCTTCCCACCAGACACACACTGACTGGCGAGCGGTATGGGTAGTTTTCGTAACCGGGGTAGCCTGCGCGTACAACCTCGGGAAGGTGGCGACTGCCGCAGCACACTTGCAGTCTGAGCTGGGTTTGAGCCTGGCGGAAGTAGGAAGCCTGGGCGCCACCTTCGCGGTATTAGGTGCATTGGGCAGCATAGCAGCCGGTTCGGCAGTGGCACGAGCGGGGGATCGACACATGTTGATCCTAGGACTTCTGACCATGACAGCAGGCGCAGTTGCCGCCGTGCCAACGAACAGTATCGTTATGCTCATGGTCGCGCGAACAGTGGAAGGCCTGGGTTTCCTGCTCATCACCGTATCTGGACCTACGCTAATAGCGCGAATTACACATAAACAGGACCAGGGCAAAGCCCTTGCTCTTTGGAGTTGTTTCATGCCAGGCGGTATGGCTTTAGCCATGCTTACCGGGCCCTGGTTTAGCAACTGGCGCGATATTTGGCTCTTTACGGCTGTGTTAACGGCCATGATCACAGTGCTGGTCATGCGGCTAACCCCAGCGCTTCCAACACGCCAACTGGCGCCAGCGCCTTGCGCCCGTCTGAGTCATGTTCTTAGCTCAGCCCCTTTGGCTATAACCTTCCTGCTCTATAGCTTGATGTTCTTTGCCCTATTTTCATTCTTGCCGGTGCTGCTGCAACAGCGCATGCAGGCAAGCCCTACTACCGTAGGCATACTGGCGGCGTTAGCCTGTCTTGCCAATGTGCTGGGAAACCTCTGCTCCGCCCGAATTCTAAGGCGAGTATCCCGACACATACTTTGTCTATGGGTTGCCATCGTGATGGGGGCGTGTGCCCCGGGCATATTCCTGCCCGTGTTCGGGCCCATACCAACACTGGCGCTATGCCTCCTGTTCTCCGCAGTGGGCGGCCTGATTCCAGCCAGCCTGCTGTCTGCAGTTCCACTAGTGACAAGGAGTCCATCTCAGGCCGCCCTGGCAGTTGGACTGCTGATGCAAGGCAGCAATATGGGAGTGGCGCTCGGACCGTTACTGGTGGGCCGCGCCGTCGATGGGCACGGCTGGCCCGCTGCCGCAGTGCTGGTTGTAGCCTGGGCGATAGCAATGGCCTTCATCGCCCGATGGCATATCAATAACCCGGCGCAGAGGGCTTAGCCAGACGGTCACAACACCCGTAACAAGCCTGATCTCTCCGCGACAAGCACAACACGATTGCCCCACTCATTATTCTTAAGAAAGGACATAACGATGTCGACTCCCCGACTTGACTACTACACACTGGCCCCACAATCGGCCAAGGCTCTGGGCCGAGCTTCATTTACGGCAGGCAGCACCCTGGACAAACGCTTGAAAGAGTTGGTGAACCTGCGCATCAGCCAGATCAATGGCTGCGCCTTTTGTATCGACATGCACTGGGCGGACTTGATCAGGCAAGGTGCAGATCCAAGGCACATTAATGCGCTTTCGGGATGGCGCGAAGCCACCCGCTTCTTTAGCGAGCCCGAACGCGCCGCGCTTAACTGGGCAGAAGCCGTCAACGCGCTGCCCCAACGCAGCCCCAGCGACGAAGACTTTGAACTGGCTCGGCAGCATTTCAGTGACGAAGCCATCGTCGAGCTGACCTTCGTCGTTGGAACGATTCGCGCCTGGAACATGCTCAACGCCAGCTTTCATACACAGGTGCCTGAAACACCGTATGTAGAGGGTTGAACTGCGCTTGTACCCATACAAGCGCAACCATAAGCCTTCAACCCCAGACGAACTACCGATTACGACGGGCCCGCTCCTGCACCACATTGCTCTCCAGCATGGCAGCGGCCCGGCTTGTAATTCTATCCAGCATGCTGCTTAGCGCCGCCATCTCTGCCTGGCTGAGATCCTGAAAAATTTCTGCATTCAAGGACACGACGATGGGCATCATTTCCCCGTAGCGCTGCCGGCCCAACTCGGTGACGGAAATATGAACCACGCGCGTATCAAGCATGTCTCGAGTTCGCTTCAACAAACCTTTTTCACACAAAGAACTGACGGCTCGCGAACAGCGAGCCCCGTCCAGCGCTACCGCTTGCGCTAGTGCAGACCCTGTCAGGGCCGGATGCATACAGGCGATAGCCAAGATACGCCATTCACGGCGAGTGATATTGAAGCGCCCCTCGCACAAGCGAATGAAAATCGGGTTGCCTGCCGACCAGGCCCGATACAGCTGGAACATCATCATGGCCGGAAGCGTAGGAGCCGGAGCGGCGCTTGCCGGGGTAGAAGAAGATGGGGAGGGGCTGACCATAAAAGGACCTTTAGCCTTGAAGATACTTGATTAGAACAAGTATCAGCCCCCTTGGTAAGCTGCGGTAAAAACTGATGGAAATCAAAAAAAAGGAGACAAATCATGGCCCAGAACCGCCTTCGCGCCACGGTAACAAGCTGTCTGCTGTCAGGACTGCTGTTCGCTGGTCTATCCCACGCCGCAAGCCCGATTGAAAACCTGACAGTCGTTGTGCCCTATGCGCCGGGAGGCGCGTCAGATCGGGCCGCCCGCATTGTGTCGGACGGTTTGCACAAGAAGCTGGGGATTCCTATTGTGGTCGAGAACAAAACCGGCGCAGGGGGCCGGATTGCCGCCCAGTACGTCAAAAGCACAGCAGCAGACAAGAATGTGCTGATCCTGGCCAACCCCGCCATCATGGTGGTCGCCCCGCTGGTTTTCAATGACATCCCGTACAAACCCGACAGCGACTTTCAGGCGGTTTCCATGGTGACCGAGTACGGCTTTGGGGTGGCCGTATCGGCAGACAGCGACATTAAAACCATGGATCAACTGATCACCTGGGCCAAGGAGCATCCCGGAGCCTTCAATATCGGTGTTCCCGCCACCGGCAGCCTGCCCCACTTCTTTGGCCTGATGCTGTCACAGCAGATTGGCTCCAAGGGCGAGATCATTGGCTACCGTGGCTCGGCCCCCGTCATTACCGACCTGATCGGCGGCATTCTGCCCGTGGCCATTGATACGCTGGACGTGCTGACTTCCCAACACCAAAGCAAACGCATCCGCATTCTGGCTACCTCGGGCAGCGAGCGCGAAGCCGCCCTGCCGGATGTACCCACCCTGAAGCAGTCCGGCGTTGAGCTGGAAGCCTCCGGCTGGAATGCTTTCTTCGCCCCCGCTTCCATGCCCGCCGACAAAGTGACCCAACTGGGCGAGGCAATCAAGGAGGTCACCAGCGATCCGGCTCTGCAAGAGACACTGCTGAAAAATGAATTGATCCCGGTATCTGCCAATGCGGAAGAAACCCGCGTTCGCATCGAACAATTCCGCCAGCAATGGGCACCCGTTATTCAGGCCTCCGGCTTCAAAGTCACGCAATAAACCAGCAACACCAACCACATGACACAACGCAAGAACGTCCTGTTTATCATGGCCGATCAGCTACGCGCTGATCACCTGGCCTGCTACGGGCACCCTCATATTCGCACCCCCAATCTGGATGCACTGGCCGCCAAGGGGGTGCGCTTTGACCGTGCCTTTGTTAACTCCGGAGTCTGCGGTCCATCGCGCATGAGCTATTACACGGGCCGCTATCCCTCTACCCACGGCGCCACCTGGAACCGCGTACCCTTGTCGGTAGGCGAAGTCACCATGGGCGAATACTTGCGCGCCGGTGGGCACAAGCTGGTGCTGGCGGGTAAAACCCACATCATGGTTGATCAAAAAGGGCTGGAACGACTGGCACTGGATGGTGGCAGCGAACTGGCCCGCCTGCTTAAAACCGGCGGCTTTGAAGAGATAGACCGCTACGACGGCCACCATGAACCGGGCGAAGAAAGTGGTTACCCAGCTTACCTGCGACGCCATGGCTACCAGTCCGATGACCCATGGACAGACTTTGTGATCTCCGCACGCGGCCCGGATGGAGAGGCCGTCAGTGGCTGGTATATGCGCAATGCCCGCTATCCCTCTCTGGTGGAAGAAAAGCATTCAGAAACCGCCTACATGACGGATCAGGCCCTGTCCTTCATGGAGCGCATGGGAGATGAGCCTTGGGTGCTGCATCTGAGCTACGTCAAGCCACACTGGCCCTACATCGCCCCTGCGCCCTACCACGATATGTACAGCGCAGATCAATGCTTGCCCGTAGTACGCAACGAGGCCGAATTAAGCAATGCGCATCCGGTCGTGGAGGCTTACCGCCAGCAAGAAGAATGCGTCAGCTTCTCCAGCGACACCTGCGTGGAGACGGTCCGGCCCGCCTACCAGGGGCTGATCACCCAATTGGACGACCACCTGGGCCGCTTGTTCGACTTCATGTCCCGCAATGGCCTGATGGACAACACCCTGATCATCTTCACCGCCGACCATGGGGATTTCCTGGGCGACCATTGGCTGGGCGAGAAAGAGCTGTTCTACGACACCGTGCAGCGCGTGCCTTTCATCGTCTACGACCCGTCACCGGAGGCGGACGCCACACGTGGAACAGTGGATGACAGAATGGTTGAAGCCGTGGATGTGCTGCCCACCATGCTGTCCTGGCTGGGCCTGCCACTGGCCTCGCACCGTCTTGAGGGGCGAAACCTTCTACCCCTGCTGCACGGTGCCCAGCCCCCGTGGCGCGACTGCGTGTTTTCCGAACTGGACTACAGCTATCGCCTGGCACGCGTGATACGTGACAAATCACCGTCCAATGCCAGAGCCTGGTCCCTGCGCAGCGACCGCTGGCGCTATGTGTATTGGCTGGACGAACCTGAGCAGCTTTACGATTTGCATGCCGACCCAGAACAGTTCAACGATCTGGGCCGCTCTGCTGACCATGAGCATATACGTGAGGAATGTCGGGAACGCTTGCTGCAATGGTTCACGAGCCTGAAACGCCGCACCACTGTCACAGAAGAAGAGGTTGAACGCGGTACGAATGCGTATAAAAAGGCAGGAGTGTTTTTCGGGCAGTGGTAAGCCCAGGCGCAGAGGCGACAGAAAGGGGGCACCCAACGTTTGCCAGCGTTCTAGTCCGGGTTCTTTGGACCGCGGCGCTTGGGCAAGATGGCGGGCGTATCGTCATGTGGCTTGAACCAATACGGACTCTTGTCGGGCTCCGGATTAGGTGAACCATCAAACTGCGTCGCTTTATGGTCTACCGGCCGCCTTCGCTCCTTGTCCTTGCCGCGTTCATTAACTTCTTTCAGGTCTTCCTGCACCCGCCCGGCAATATCCACTTGAGATTCGCTGCTGGGCTCCGGTGCTTTAACTGGTTTCGGACGTTCGGTGCTGTCTTTGCGTGTGGGACTCATGCTGACTCTCCAAAGATCAGGTTTCGCAGACAGGCTCCAGCAAACAGTGTGCCTGGTAGCCTTCATGGCTGCCTCCAAGCTGAAAACCTGCCAAGCAAGGCCGTCAACCAACAGCCTTGGACGGATGTGGACTACGGCTTGGCCTGACTGTGACCTTCATTGGCGCGTGCCAGAAAGATTCGTATCAATTCGGGTGAATGCTCTTCTAACCAACGGGCCATGGCGCGCTCCTGCTCCAGGATTTGATGGCACACCATCGCCGTCTCCGTATCGCCCACAAAATCAGCGGCCTCCTTGAGCTGGCTGTAAGCCGCAATTTCCAGGTTTTCGAAGGCAAAGCTGAACATCGTGCCTTTCACCACCTCATCAGAGGCAAAGATCCCGGAAAAGCCCTGAAACGCTGCCATGACCTTTCCACCCAGGTCTTTGAGCAAGGAAGTATCTCCACCACGCCGCTCTATGCATTCGCGCACCAGCCCCTGCTGTGTCTGAGTTTCCTTGATATGTTGCTGAATACGCTGATGCAGCTCCGGGTAGTTCTCGACCCGCGAGAGCATGCTGTTCAGCATCGTCTCAGCCTGTTCTTCCATCGCGTGCGCGTCTCGAAGCCAGTCCATCAAGTGTTTGTCCGCGCGTGATTTATGGGTATCCATGACATTCTCCAGTCGGTTTGCCTTGCCGCAACTGCGACAAGCAACTGATACCCAGCATATGGCGTTCCCAAGGGGCCCGCGCCCTGAGCACACCTTGAGAAATAACAGGCGGCTACCTGCTCCTTATTGAATCAGCCCCACACCTTCCGGACTAAAAAAGTGACGCCAGGCAATCACGTACGGCAAACAAGACACTTAAATAATCGACATTAACAAGGCGCCCAGTCCCGCCAAAAGCACAACCAAAGCCGGTGGCACACGTCCCACGGTCAACAAGCCAAACAAGAGCAAGGCCAAGCCGAAATCCGCCTTGTCATGGATAGCGCTGGTCCATACCGGGTCATACAGCGCGGCCCCCAGGATACCGACCACCCCTGCATTAATCCCTGCCATCGCTGTGCGCACGCCAGCCCGATGTCGCAGCCCCTCCCAAAAAGGCAAGACGCCAATCAGAATCAAGAACGCCGGGATAAAAATCAGTGCCAACAGTGCCATGCCCCCCAGCCAGCCTTGCAAAGGCCATTGAGCCATCGCCCCGATATAAGCCGCGAAGGTAAACAGGGGGCCCGGCACCGCTTGCGCCGCTCCGTAACCCGCCATCAACTCCGCATTACTGACCATTCCTGTCGGTACGACAGAGGCCTGCAACAGCGGCAACACGACATGACCCCCACCAAAGACCAGCGCCCCGGAGCGGTACACCCCTTCCAGTAGCTGAATAATCGTTGAGCCTGTAGCCGCGGCCCACACCGGCAAAGCAAGCAAAAGCCCGGCAAAAGCCAACAGGGCAGCCATCCCTACTTTGCGAGACACCGGATACGAATGAGCCTGAGCCACCCCTGCTTGAGCAAAATCCAATTTCCACCAGGCGATCAAACCTGTTACCGCGATGGCCAGAACCTGCCCAAAGGCCGAGGGCAAGGCCAGACTCAACAAAGCAGCCACCATCGCCAATGCAGCACGAGATCGATCAGGACATAGAGACCGGGTCATTCCCAGCACTGCCTGGGCCACAATCGCTACCGCCACAATCTTGAGCCCATGGACCCATGCTGACTCTGCAATCCCCTGCTGTCCCGCCAATCCCAAGGCAAACAAAATCAATGCAATGGCCGAAGGCAAGGTAAAGCCTGTCCAGGCTGCCAACAAACCCATCCACCCCGCACGCCCCAAACCCAGCGCCATTCCGACCTGGCTGCTGGCCGGGCCCGGCAAGAACTGACACAGGGCGAGCAGATCGGAGTAGCTGCGATCATCCAACCAGCGGCGGCGCTCTACGAACTCGCTACGAAAATAACCCAGGTGCGCGATAGGGCCGCCAAACGAAGTCAGCCCAAGTTTCAAGAATGCCCAGAAGACCTCCAGCGGGCTACCTGGCCTATCTGCCGCTTGCATCTGCATTTCTGCCTGTGCTGATGCAGGTGCCTGTACCGATGTCTGTGTCTGTGTCTGTGTCTGTGTCTGTGTCTGTGTCTGTGTCTGTGTCTGCACAGGTTCGTTCGAATTATTCATTGCTGCCTGTTCTCCCCCTTGATCAACGTCCGCCGCACGTCATCTGCACCACCTGTTTTTACTGCTGATGTGTTTTCTGCTTACCGCCCGATAGACAAGCTACAGGCTCCTTAGCCTCGCAACATATGAATACTGTGATGTAGAACGTCAGAACCGTCCTCATCACGCGCTATTTCGTTCCACCCAGCCCTGCCTCCCAGCACTCACTCAAATAGCTTACAAACGTGGAAATCCGCGCTGACAAGGCCGTGTTACGGTAGTACACCGCATTGATAGGCTGACACATCTCCAGCGTGCGTTTCGGGAACAACTGCACCAAACGTCCTGCATCGCGATCCCGGTGCGTCATGAAGTCCGACAACGACACAATCCCCACTCCATCCAGCGCCAGTTGCCGCAAAGTTTCCCCACTGGAAGCGGCAATACTTGGCTTGATATGCACCGGCATCCCGTCTTGCGCAGGCAGGGGCCATTCATTCAGGGATAGCGGCTGGGTAAAGCCCAGCAACACATGATTATCCAGGTCGGCCACGTCATGCGGATGTCCGTGCTTTTCCAGGTAGGCAGGTGAAGCCATCACACGCAAACGGGTGCTGCCAATAGGTCGCGCATGCAAGGTCGAGTCCTTGAGCCGACCAATCCGAATGGCCACATCCGTGCGATGCTCCAGCAGATCAATCCACCCTTCATTACTGGTCAGCTCCAGGCTGACCTGCGGATAGCGCTCCGTATAGCCGCGCACGATCGGCACCACGCAATGCAGAATAAAAGGCGAGGCAGCATCCACCCGCAAGCGCCCTACTGGCTGCTGCCGGCGTATGGCCAGATCTTCCTCCGCCTCTTCCACATGGGCCACAATGGATCGGGCCCGCTCCAGAAAAACCGCCCCTTCCTCCGTCAGTTCCAAGCGCCGCGTGGTACGCCGTAGCAAGGTGGTGTTGAGCTTCTCTTCAAGCCTGTTCAATGTACGGCTGACCGCCGACACCGTCAGCCCCAGATGCTCGGCCGCCCGCGAAATGGCACCAGCATCCACCACGGCTATAAATGCCTGCATTTCATCCAGAGTTGTTTTCATTATTGACTTTAAATCAAATGTATTTCGACCAATATGGACTTTTTTGACTAAATCATCAAGAACACAATGGCATCTTCTGCAATGCTCCACGCAAGGATGCCATCATGCCTATCGCTCTACTGGCGCTGACCATCAGTGCCTTTGCCATCGGAACGACAGAGTTCGTGATCGTTGGCCTTCTCCCCACCATCGCGGCAGACCTGGCCGTGAGCCTGCCCTCCGCCGGGCTGCTGGTCAGCTTGTACGCCCTGGGCGTTGCCGTAGGTGCCCCCGTCCTGACCGCCCTGACCGGCAAGGTCCCCCGCAAAGCCTTGATGCTGGGCTTGATGGCCCTGTTCACCATCGGCAACCTGGTGGCCTGGCAAGCACCAGGTTATGAATCCCTGATCGTGGCCCGTATTCTGACCGGCCTGGCTCATGGCGTGTTCTTTTCCATTGGCTCCACCATTGCGGCCAGCCTGGTCCCCAAAGAAAAAGCCGCCAGCGCCATTGCCATCATGTTCACCGGCCTGACCGTTGCCCTGGTGACGGGCGTACCGCTGGGCACCTTTATCGGCCAGCAGTTCGGCTGGCGCACCACCTTCCTGGCTGTCTCGGCCCTGGGTGTGATCGCCTTCCTGGGTAGCCTGCTCTTTGTGCCCAAGAACGTAGTACACAGCAAACCGGCCACGCTGCGTCAACAAATCCGCGTCTTCGCCCAACCGCGACTGTTGCTGGTGTACGCAATGACAGCGGTGGGCTACGGCGGCTCTTTCATTGCCTTCACCTTCCTGGCGCCCATGCTGGAGCAGATTACGGGCTTTTCCATTCACGCCGTGGGCGGGGTCATGCTGGCATACGGGGTATCGGTTGCCATCGGTAATCTGTGGGGTGGCAAGCTGGCCGATCAACGCGGCCCCATCCCCGCCCTGAAACAGATTTTCCTGCTGCTGGCTATCGTCCTGCTGGCCCTGACCTTTACCGCCCACAACCCTTGGTTGATGCTGGCAACCGTACTGGCCTGGGGTGGCGTGGCATTTGGCAACGTCCCCGGCCTGCAGATTTATGTTGTTAACCAGGCCCAACGCTTTGCTCCTGAAGCAGTCGATGTGGCCTCCGGCCTGAACATCGCCGCCTTCAATATCGGGATTGCAATTGGAGCCTGGGGTGGTGGCCTGATCGTAGCCAACATCGGCCTGATTCATACCTCCTGGATCGGTGCCATCGTAGTCCTGCTGGCCCTGGGCCTGACCGTCTGGGCAGGCAAACTGGATCAGCAAGAGCAAGAAGGTCAACTGGAAGTAAAGGCAAGACCCTTGGCGGCTTGCTGAGCATCAAGGGTTCTCAGTGATCCCTTCATCGACCAACCGGGCGAATCTGGAAAGCAACCTGAAGGCTGGCGGGCTGCAGCTGGATGCGGAGGATTTGCAGAACATAGAACGCTAGAAAAATGCCCCTTTTTGGGGCATTTTCTTTTCCATCCATCAGAAAACAGACGACATTTCTCGCCAAGCCTTTGCTGATAACCCCTGCCTGAGTCAAGACAAACAGATACCAAGGCCTCCTCAACCCAATAGGCTATGATTTACAAGCCATGCCAAACGGACAAGAACTGAGCAAAACCTACCAGAGAATAAAGATCATTACTCCAGAGCCATGAGTCAGCCACATCTTGTAGAAATAAACCAATATTCGTTTTCACCAGCGGCTTTGACGGACATAAGAAATAACGCTTATGCCGTCGGTAACTGGCCTTTGGTTTATATCCTCAGTGACGGAGCCAAACGCCGAGCCTATGTAGGTGAAACAAGCAGTGCGCTGACCCGTCTGAATACGCATCTGCAGCATGAGCATAAGAAAATGCTCACTACCGCCCATTTGATCAGCAGCTCACGCTTTAACAAGTCCGCTACGCTAGACATTGAATCAGCGTTGATCAAATACATGGCAGCAGATGGTTGCTTCGAATTGCTCAATGGCAATTTGGGCCTGTCCGATCACAACTATTACCAAAGAAATGAGGTCTACACGCAGATCTTTCGTGAGACGTGGGACAAACTCCGTGGTCAAGGCATCGCCAGGCATTCGTTAGAGTCGATTGATAACTCCGACGTTTTTAAATATTCCCCATACAAAGCGCTGTCTTTCGACCAACGTCAAAGCCTGGTGGAAATGATGCGCGCTCTGCTCAATGACAATCTACGCCATCTGGTCGTTCAAGGCGGGGCGGGTACCGGAAAATCAGTTCTCGCTATTTTCCTGTTCAAGCTGATCCATACCGATGAAGCGGAACTGAATCTTCAGGAGTTTTCCGAAGAGGAAAACGAGCTACGTGAACTTCTCAGCCAGCTAAAACAGCGTTTCCCTACCCCCCGGATGGCCTTGGTAGTGCCTATGGCTTCATTCCGAGCCACCTTGAAGCGGGCATTCAAAAATGTAGCTGGTCTGCGTCCTGACATGGTGATCAGTCCGTCAAAACTGGCTCAGGAAACTTACGATATCGTTCTGGTGGACGAGTCCCATCGACTACGCAAACGAGTCAATCTGGGTTCGTACTACGGAATATTCGACAAGGTCTGCACCGATTTGGGTTTGGATAAAGACAGCTGCAGCGAAGTGGATTGGGTGACCCAACAGGCTAAAAAGGCCATTTTTTTCTACGACCCCGATCAGTCCATCAAACCATCGGATGCCAACGCGGCAGACTTTCAAAAGATCAAGCAATCACCTGACTCTAGAGTCATGACACTGACTTCTCAGTTTCGTGTCCAAGCAGGCCAGGACTATGTCGACTTCATCGACAGGCTTCTGAACATCCAGCTTGCAGCCCAAGAGCAATATCGTTCAAAAAAATATGACTTTTTGCTCTTTGAAAACATCGCTGATCTTGTTCAAGTCATTGAACAGAAAAACCAAACCTACGGCTTGGCACGCCTGGTTGCCGGATATGCCTGGCCATGGCATTCGAAAAAAGACTCCAAGCTTCACGATATTGAAATAGACAATGTAAAACTGCGTTGGAATCGAACCAATACGGACTGGATTAACACAACCGGGGCAGAAGATGAGGTTGGTTGTATTCACACCACCCAGGGATACGACCTGAATTACACCGGCATCATTTTCGGAACAGAAATTGGCTACGACGCCGCCACGGATCAGATCACGATCAACGAAAAAAACTATCTGGACCGAAACGGCAAACAAACCATTAAAAGCACCGAGGAACTGAAGCAATACATCCTCAACATCTACAAGACCATCATGCTTCGGGGCATCAAAGGTACTTACGTCTATGCCTGCGACCCGGCGCTGCGGGCTTATCTAAAGCAACATATCCCCCGCTACCAAGCTCCCCCAACCCAGGAGTTCTTACCAGCACCAACGTTGGTGCCCTGGGTCAATGCCGTTCCCTTCTATGACCTGCAAGCCGCAGCTGGCAGCTTCAGTGAATTGCAACACGTAGAAGACAAGGAATGGATAGGCCTGCCCCAAGGGATGGAGGCGAAGCAGGATATGTTCGCTTGCCGGGTCGTGGGCGAATCCATGAACAAGATCATACCGAGCGACTCGCTCTGCCTTTTCCGTCAGGATCCAGGCGGAAGCCGAAATGGCAAGATTGTTCTGGTGGAGTGCTTGTCAGCTCAAGATAGCAACGATGGCTCAAGATTCACCGTCAAAGAATATGAAAGCATCAAAACCCAGACGGCAGAGGGCTGGGAGCATAAAAAGATTTTATTGAAACCCCGCTCTACCCAACTTACGTTTGAAGCGATTGAAATCCATGAAGACGCCGACTATCGCTATCGAGTCGTGGGCGAATTTATAAGGATTTTGAGCTGAACAATGCCTGTGTTTTGCCGAACACAGGCATTGCTCTACACAGCGTCAGGACGCACTAGGTTTCAAACTGGCCACTGACCTTGCGGTAGCAGGCAGGCTGCCCAGTCGCCAAAATGCCAACACAGCAAACAGTGCGATCACGGCAGGCACTGCAGCGGCAATGAAAAGGTTGGATGTACTCCAGTTGAAACGCATCAGCTCCCCTCCAATCACCGGGCCAAAAATAGAACCGAACCGGCCTATGCCCATCGCCCACCCCATGCCTGTGGAACGTACTGAGGTCGGGTAATACACCGCTGCCAACGCATTCAAAGCGGTCTGCCCACCCAGGACACAAAACCCGGCGGCAGCAATCACCAGCCCTGCCATCGACATGGATGCCGCAACCTGGCCGATCACGGCGATCGTCAATGCAGCGCCGATAAACGTCAGCGTCAACGTGGGACCAAAACCTCGGCGATCTACACACCAGCCCAGCAAGAGATTCCCGACCATCCCCCCCAGCCAGAAAAACGTCCCGGCGAGCACGGCTTGTGATGTGGAGTGCCCTGCCTCACTCATGATGACCGGCAGCCAATTTGCCAGGAAGTAAGCGGCAAGCAGATTCATGAAATTCACGACCCAGAGCAGGACTGTTCCGGTTCCCAGACCATCACGAAACAAGTGCATGAAAGGCACACCCGACTTCTTTTTCTCCGGTATGGAAAAGGTACTATCCGCGGGCATGTCCAACTGCGGGTCAATGCGTGCAAGGGTCCGGCGGATTTGCTGTACCCGATTGCGCTGCATGGCCAGAAACTGCAGGGATTCCGGCATGGAAACCAACATCACAATCGCCAGCAGCAAAGGCGCTACCGCACCCGCAATAAATACAAATGACCAGCCATAAACTGGGATGACAGCCGCAGCAATGGCTCCCCCTACTGCCCCTCCCACAATAAAACCCGATGAGGTGATCATCATCAGGGTGACCCGTACCCGAGCTGGGCTGAACTCCCCAGCCAAGGCCACTGCATTGGGAATGATGGTACCCATGCTAAGTCCGGTCAGAAAACGCAGTACCAGCAACTCATTGATTGAGCTGGCATACGCTGTGGCCAACATGCACACGGATAGGCAAAACATGGAGCCGATCAGCACGGGGCGGCGACCGATCCGGTCTGCTACTGGCCCCAGGGTCAAGGCACCAATCGCCATTCCCATCAAACCCGCCCCAAACACCGGACCAAGATCTGCTTTGGCGATCCCCCATTGTTTAATGATCGCCGGTGCGACATAGCCCATTGCCTGAACATCAAAGCCATCAATAATCAAGCTGAGCATACATAGGCCAAGCACGAAATACTGCAGTCTGCCCAAGCGGCTGCGATCAATCGTGTCCACCACGTTGATAATTTTCGTAGTCATGAGAGAAGTCCTTATTGCGTCAAATGCAATGCTTCATAGGCGGCGGTGAACAAGGGGTCGCGCTGCTGCAAGTCCTCGTGGCTAACTTTGCCGGTACGGCGCATGTAGTCGTAGGCAAAAGCGACGGGATCCAGATGCATTTTGTCGGCCACGTTCTCGTACCAATTCAGGCTTAAGCTGGCCGACTGCTGGAAGCTGCTCGATGAGGTGTCCCGCGCAGCACGGAAAGCGGCAA
This sequence comes from Alcaligenes sp. AB3, assembly GCF_031844565.1. Taxonomy (NCBI): domain Bacteria; kingdom Pseudomonadati; phylum Pseudomonadota; class Betaproteobacteria; order Burkholderiales; family Alcaligenaceae; genus Alcaligenes; species Alcaligenes sp. AB3. Next base: position 113,525 of record NZ_JAUZVM010000002.1, on the reverse strand, counting down.
ATGCAGCTTGAATATCCCCTGGATGAGCCACCAGGCCTTGGTGCAAGGCAATCGCGTCCTGCATGGCCATGCGTGTTCCAGACCCCAGCGAGAAATGCACGGTACGCAGGGCATCACCCAGCAACACCACATTGTCGTGATGCCAGTTCTCGTTACTGACAATATTGGCCTCGAACCACAAGGATCGATTGCTCAGCAGCTCATTGCTGCCCAGCTCTGTACGAAACACCTCGGCGCAGAAGCGGCGGCTTTCCTCTTCACTGGCCTCGTGCAGGCCAGCACGCTCCCAGGTTTCAGGATCAACCTCGACCAGGAAAGTCGACAATTCCGGGCTGTATTGGTAGCTATGGGCAATGAATACGCCATAAGGAGTGTCACGGAAAATCAGCGTGACGGGATGAAAACGCTGATGCGTGCCATACCAGGCAAACTTGTTACGGCGGCGGGTAAAACTGGGGCGAAAGTGCTCGGCCATTTGCGTGCGCACGGCACTGTTGCCACCATCCGCAGCGATCAGCACATCACACTCGGCAGCGAGCTTGCGAACATCCTCAATACGCTGTTCGTAGTGAATCTGAATGCCCTCCCGCTGACAGGCTTGCTGCAATACACGCAGCATGTCGATACGCGATGTGCGCGAAAAATGATTGCCATGCACTTGCACATGACAAGACTGATGCACGATTTCCATATAGTCGCAGCGCTCATGATGTGCAATGAACTCTTGATAGAAATCCGGATCGGCCTTTTGCAGAAACGACAGACCAATGTCGGAGAATACGACTCCCCAACCATAGGTCGCGCCTTCGGGGTTTTGCTCAAATACCTGGATTTCATGCGAGGGCATGTGCTTTTTGGCAAGCAAAGCGAAGTACAGGCCTGCTGGGCCAGCGCCAATAATCGTAATTTTCATGATGCGGCCTTACTCAGTGGGCGAGAGAAGGAGTCATTGCACTCACGCTGATAAGCCAGCAATGCCTCGCGAAAACTCTCTGGAACAGGAATGGATTGACGTTCAGGGCGTTGCACACAGACAGGCGTCAGCTGTGCTGTAAAGACGGGTTCCCCTTGCGGAGTGGTAGCGACGATCTGCAGAACATAGGTTCGGGTTCTGACCTCCAGCACATGAACGGCCATGTCAAACTCTTCATCCGGACGCAGCGAACGCTGAAAATCGAACGACAAGGCGCGGGTGGGCGTCCCGAACCCCTGCTCGTTCTTGCCATGTTGTGGCGTGGTGCCAAACAACTCGCCATAAAACAGCTCTGCCGCTGCAATGACATAGTCGGAGAACGTCGCGGTATAGACCACGCCTGCAGGGTCACATTCCCCCCAACGCACTCGACGGCGCACAACAAGAGGACGTTGATGAAGTACGTATTCCAGTGGAGTCATAGTGACGCTCATGATTCAGGTGCCTCCTGCTCCAGCATCTGGGCAATACGTCGCTTCATGGCCGGTTTATCTACCTTGCCGACACGGGTCAAAGGGAACTCTTCCAGGCTCTCTACGCGCTCCGGGCACTTGTATTTCGCCAGCCCTCGCCCAATCAGGAATTGCGCCAGTTCCTTGACGTCCGGTGCCTGATGGCCAGGGCGAGGAATAATAAATACGCAGGCCTTTTCACCATAAAAAGGATCCGGCATGGCGACCAGTTTTGCGTCGGACACGGCGGGATGCTGACTGACATGGGCTTCTACCTCTTCACAGCCAATTTTTTCCCCACCCCGATTCACGTTATCGTGCAAACGGCCTTCAAAGGAGTAGTACACGACACCATCAATACGGTGAGCTTTGACCATATCCCCGGTGCGATAAAAGCCATCACGGGTAAAGGAGCGTTCATTAGCCTCTGGATTCGCGAAGTAGCCAGTAAGGCTGGACGGCCCACGAAAGCACAGCTCGCCTACCTCACCCTCCGGTGATAACTCATCCAAAGTCGGCTTGAACAAACGGATCTCATCATCAGCACAGCCTGAACTACCCTGGGTTGCGTGGCGCACAGTATCCGGAGCATCCGCCGGAGAGCCCAGGAGCAGCCCCTCCGTAATGCCGTACAAGTTGGAACAAGGCAGGCCCAGATGCTTTTCCAGAGAGTCAGCGCGACTCATCGTGGAAAACAGTTTCAAGGACGACAGGTCATGACTGGCGATATCCGGATAAGCCATCAACTGCGGAGCAATTGGCCCGATCGACAAGGCATGGGTAACACGGTGCTCGGCAATCAAGTCCAGCATGCGTTTGATATCTACCCTGGGCATCAAGACCACCGAGGTACCGAATAAAACGGGTGGGATCAAGGCATAGAGCGAGCCGGCATTGTGAATTAAAGGCAGCGACCAGATAATCCGGCTATCAGCATCAATCTGATAGCGGCGAGACCAGCCTGCAGAGTGCCCCAAATATTCGGCATGAAAGCGCGGAATAATTTTGGGAACACCTGTAGTTCCACCCGAGAGCTGGAAACTTAAGACGTCGGACAGCCCCAATTTGATCTGCGCCAGTTTCTGCTTGGCTTCCTCAAAAGAGACACTGGCTATCAGTTGCTGCATGGCAGGCGTGCCGGTACCCTGGCCTCGCACCAGAACCAGATGTTGCAGTGATGCATGATGCTCCACCATGCTTTGAGCAAAGGACAACAAGTCAAAATTGGGCGAGAAATCAGCCTGTACGAAGTATCCTCGCGCCTGGGATTGTTCTGCTAACTGCCCTATCTCGACTTCCCGGTGCTGAGGCAAGGAACACACCGGCACAATCCCTGCCTTGAAGCACGCCAACAAGACAATCACCGTCTCTACCGTGGTACCAAGCTGAAAGATGGCACGATCACCCGGATTCAGACCCAGCTTCAGCAAAGCCGCAGCCAGTCGCTCACTGTCCTGATCCAGATCCGCAAAGCTCACGCTGCGCTCATCACTGATGAAGGCCATTCGTTCCGGGTACTGACGGGCCGTATGGCGCAAGGCATCGCCCACCGTGCTGGCAATCCATGAGCCACTGGCCAAGGCGGCCTGCGCACGCTCTGCACTTGGGTAAACAACGCCGTCAATGGGGTAATTGATATTGTTCATTTGTCTCCTCCCGCCCTGACTAGCCCTGCAACGGCACCAGGCGCACGATGTCTCGGTCAAAGCGCTCGATACGACCATGCAAGCCGCCGGTGAACATGCCATACCAAAGCGCCGGTTTAAGTCCCAGGGCTTTGCGCTCAAACTCAATCGGGCCGCTGGCCTGGATAATGTCGTAATCCTTGCCCGCCAGGACCTTGCAATCTGGATGCTGCTCCGCAGAACGGATCAAGGAAGAAAACTCATCGACTCGAGGTACAAACACACGTACCGCCGCACTTTCTGCTTGCTCATGCTGGCCAACCAGTTGGGCTTTTTGATTCCAGACCACATCAATATCAGTCAGTAACTGCCCCTTGGCGAAGGCCTGATCTTCCAAGGCCATAGCGGCCTCCAGCGTAATCTGGGCATCCAGAGCATCCAATTGCGTCAATGGGCGCAACTTATGCGTGAATTCCACGAAATAACCATTGGGATCACGCACATAAATCGACTCGATCACCTCATGGCGGGTTTCCACGGAAACGTCCAGATTCTGCGCTTCCAGACGCTCTTTCCAGGCACGCAGCTCTTGAGGACCGTCCACCAGCCAGGCGGTATGAGTGGCATCTGCCTCATGATCATCGGGCAAAGGACGAGCCGCTGCGCGAGTACGCATTCCTGCAGGCTCTTGAGACCCCAGGTAGTAGAAAAACGCAATGGTGCTGCCATTGCCGCTATCAAAGAAAAAATGCAGAAAATCAGGATGAGTCGTTGGCCCCCAGCCACGTGCCGAGATCACATGCACCAATGGCAAACCCAATCTGTCGCGATAGAACTCTACCGTTTCACGCAAACGCCACGTAGGGCGAGCAGTATGGTCCACACCGAGTAGGGTCAGACGGGGAAGATTACGTTCAGGCATAGCTAGCCCTCCTTATGAACAGGATGTATCTGGAATGGGATGAAATAGCGCCTGTGTGCGCTATCAGGTCAGGGCTAGTGAGGCACTAGCGTGGAAAGTGTTCAAGCAACCATTGCGCCAGCAAGCGTCCCGCCTCCAAGCGCCCCGGTTCTTCGGCCTCTGTCAACGCTCTGCCATGGTGATCACCTCGAACCCGTAAATGCTGCTTATCGGACGCCCCTAAGGCCGCCACAATGCCTTGCACATCGCTGGGGAAACAGGCCTGATCCCCGGTGTACTCAATCACTAGAACAGGGGCTGAAATATCGGGAGCCGTCTTGAGCAAAGAAGCGTTGGACGACAAGGCGGACCAGGTAGACAGCCAGCTCTCCGGTGTGCACTGACGAGCAAAACCAACCGCTCCGTAATTCGACGCATACGGATTCGCTCCCCACAAGGAACCAGGCTTTCGATCGGAACTGTCTTGCGACAAATCAAAGCAGCGTAGATCGGCGTCCGTGCGCCAGACATTGATAATGGGGGTATGCGCGGCCAGACGACGATCTTCCTGACTGGCCTGCGCCCCTGCCTCCTTGACACGCTGACGTGCTTGTTGACGACGCGCGATCAGTTCACGGGCGTATTGATCAATACGGGCGACACGGTCACGCTGTGCGGCGCGATAGCGTTCAATAAACTGAACGCTATAGCTGGCCTGGCCTTTTTCTGCATAGCCATTATCGGGAGACAAGGGGTCCAGCGCAGGGTCAATGGATAGGGGATCGCTCTCATTCAGTACGCTGGGATCAATACAGTTAAGCAATAGCATCCCTTGACCGGGATGCGGGCCTATCAGCACCACCCCGTCTACTGCAGGCATATCCAGATCTGCCAAGTTCGTGGGCCGCCCGGCTGGCGTGCGCGCAATGCGCTGCTCTGCAGGCAAGGCCGATTGCTGGGCATACAGGGCATACAAGCCCGCGCCGCCCGAATTCCCCAACAAGATGATGCGTTTGAAACCCGCTGAACGCAGATATTGCAGGCCAGCGGCCACATCATGCAAAGCGAACTCGTGCTCCAGCCGCAAATCGTTGCCAACCGAGCGTGGCGATTGCGACCAGGCAGCGTAGCCTGCGCCGACGATATCGGGAATCAGATAGTGACAGGCCATGAATTCACGGGGATGCATGATGCACACCACCGTATCGGCCCCTTGCGCTGGAGCATATAAAGAGCCACCCGTGGCCGCTTGGTCGGCCGTGCGCAACACAACATTTTTCGTGATGGTGCCCGCAGGGACGTCACGGGGGTTCCAGTCGGTATTCAAGAAACCGGCGGTAGGCTGAGCGGTAGAGTTGGAATGACGGTTCATAGTGCTATGTGCAGGGCACAACCCATAACATTGATTTAGATCAATATTATTTTTATTCGACACTAACGTCAATAATTTGACTTAGGTGTTAATACTGAGTTGTGTACGCTGACAGCACTGTCAAAAACCCAAGAGTTAGTGGGACTTAGCGGCGCTCCAGACTATCCGTCAGTTTTTCCATGGCGTCGCGCATCTGTGCCATCGCCAGATCTATTTCCTGATTATTGTTGGCAGTCTCCGAGCTGGCGTCAGTACGACTCAACATACGCAGGCCAAAGGATGCAATCAATTCAGCAATTGGCTCTGTGGGCTTGCCTGCCCGGCTATCAAACCACCAGGCGCACCAGTTACACATGCCGATTATGGAAAACGCGGCAATATCTGCGTCTACTGACCTGAACATTCCCTCTGCAATGCCGCGTTCAATCACCGCCACAAAGCCCCTACGCACCGCACGGCGCGAGGCTTGCGCCTCCTTGCGTAGTTCTTCCGGCAAGCTGCTTTCACTGCGCTCTGCCACTCGAAACTGCAAGGGATGCTGAAGCACCAGCCCGGCATGATGCAAAATCAGCTGCCGCAAGGCTTCGTCCGGGGAAAGGTCTTCTTGCTGAATGACCTCTGCAATCAAGTCTCCTGCCCGCTTGGTGACGGCTGTCGTCAAACTCTCCAGCATCGCTTCCTTGCTGCGAAAGTAGTAATACAGCGCCGTTCGGGTCATGCCAACTGCATCAGCAATGTCATTGAAATTCGTGCCTCCAAAGCCCTTTTCAATGAACAACAAAGAGGCCGCATCCAAAATGGCCTGGCGCTGAATATCACTGCGTGTCGGGCGAGACTTCGCCATGGTTTTTTTCATCGTTTTTATGCTTAAGGTCAGTACACGATCTGTATTATTACTGGTCGCTGTGCAGGATGGGGACTTGGCAGCACCACAGTAACTCCGGAGATGTCCACAGAACTCAGGGTTCACGTCGCTGCGTGCTGAAGACATCGGGTTTCCATTTATTGACACTATTGTCAATGAATTCATAATTTCGTCAAACCCCGGTGTTCTTCTTAGGGTAGGCTCAAACATGCCCATCTCCCCTTCGCTCCGGCTCAACGAGCGCTTTCTTGAACTCTACGTTCTGGACCTTCCAGCAGCCCAGGCAGCCATTTCACGGCGGTATTGTTCTTATCGAGTTCGCCACGCCACGACCGACACAACGTCCCCCATCGTGCTGCATAGCGCCGTATCGGGTGCCGTCACGCTATCCACCTTGACGTTTGGGCGCGACATCGAGATCGAGCCGGAAGATCTGGACTCTTGCCTCTTAATCACGACAACGATGAAAGGCCACACCGAACTGGCGACACACCACACACGTTATGGCGGCGGGCCGGGAACAACCGCTTTAAGTGTTGCGGCCGATCAGCCACGCTTTCACTACACCCCTGCTGGAGAGGTTCTTAAGGTCCAGTTGGATTCTCGGCGTGTGTCTGCCGTGTGCTGGCGTCTGATGCAACGCCAAGGCCAGCAAGCCTTGCGATTCAACACTCAAATGACGGACCCAGAGGCACTACGGCGCTGGTTGATGCTGCTCGACTTTGTGGTGAGCACCTTGAATGACAGCGATATGGCCTTGCGCACATCACTGGCGCCCAGCATAGAGGAAATGCTGACGCTGACACTGCTGGACATACAGGCGCATAACTACTCTGATGCCTTGCGCTCGCCCATCACCAACATCACCCCAAAACAACTACGCCTGGCGATCGACTTCATGGAAGCCCATTTTGAGCAGGCCTTAACCCTGGCCCAAATTGCGGACGAGGCCAATTGCAGTATTCGCTCGCTTTCACGCGCTTTCCAGCAGTTTCGACAAACTACGCCCATGCAGCATCTGAACGAACTACGTCTACAGAAAGTCCACGAAGAGCTGCTCAACACCGCCAGCTCTACCCAATCCATTGCAGCCCTGGCTCTGCAACATGGTTTCAGCCACCTGAGCTCTTTTAATCAACAATACCGGCGCCGTTACGCAGAAAGCCCATCGCAAACCCGCGCACGGGCTCACGATGGGACTGTGTAGTACAAGAGACGGATTTAAGAAATCTTGTACATCCCGCCATCGACGGCCAGAGCCTGCCCCGTCACAAAAGCACCGTCATCGCTAGTCAAAAAGAGAATAGGGCCGACGATATCTTCAGGTGTTGCAAAACGCTTGATCGCCTGTTGCTGCCACACGCTGCGGGCCATTTCCTCTGGCAGACCGCGGGTGCCAGGAGTTTGTGTCAACGCCGGCAAAATCGCGTTAACGGTAATGCCGTCTTCCGCCAATTCATTCGACAAACCTCGCACAAAACCGATCACTCCCATCTTGGCCGCCATGTAGTGGCTTAGACCCGCCAGCGGAGTACCAATCGAGTTCGAGGAAAAATTCACAAACCGCCCCCACTGGTTCTTGCGCATCAAAGGCACAAACGCCTTGGCCGAATGAAAATGCGAATCCAGGTTCACACGCAAGGTACGTGACCAGAGCTCAAAATCCAGCTCATCAAAGGTCGCAAAGGGATAGATACCGGCATTGTTCACCACAATGTCCGCCCGGCCATATCGCTGGTCAACAGCCTGCGCAAAACTCGCCCAAGCCTTGGGATCACTAACGTCACCCGTCAAAACCAGTGGATCACCACCAACCATGGCTTGAGTTTCCGATGGGGTTTCAAGATCAATCAAAACCAATTGCGCACCACGCTCAGCCAAGCGGACAGCAACTTCACGTCCAATACCTCGCCCAGCGCCCGTTACTACCGCTACCCGTCCTTCATGGGTGTTATTCATGATGTCTCCTTTCATTTAAATAATGGAAATACAGCCTGGATCGCTTAGAGCGGGAACGCGGCCCGAATCCAGAAAGCATGTCCCTGCGGCCCATTGCGAACCGCCATTTCCTGTTGCCACTTTGCCGTCACAAACCAGCCCTTGCTGCTGGCGTACTTGATACTGGGTCCCACAGCAAACGCCCGATGACGGCTGCCACTGATCGTCTGCCCACCCTGCTTGTCATCGCTTGTCTGAACGGTGGCATAGCCACCTACACCAAGAACCCATTCAGGCGAAACCGACCATCCCAATGAATAGTCTGCGTACAACTCATTGCCGGACGTATAAGCGGTGCTACGGTTTTTTTGATTGAACAGGTAGCCAACTTTGACGTCTGCATTCAAGCCTTTGGGATCCACCCAACTAGCTGCCACGACTGGCCCGTAAGACCAGTAATTACGTCCGATATTGGCGAGATTGCTTTTGCTGTAGCCCCCGGTGGGAGCAAATACATCCAGCGCCCCAATCACATGAAAACGCTCGCTAAAGTGCCAACCAATGCCAGACGACAAAGTAATGTCACCCAGCCCCGTTCTGGTCTGGCTTCTACCCGCAGCGGAAACATGCAGGTTCACCAAAGGAACAATGGCACTGAGCAATACATCACCCCCCAGAGCCTTCTGAGGCGTGACCCAGACAAAGCGGCTAACCAGCGCATTGGCCTTGAGGCTGAAGTCCGGTGGTGACGCATCTTGCCCCTCGTTGCCACGCACCTTATTCGCGGAATACACCTGCCCATAGAACAGGCTATAAAAACCGGGTGGCGGCAATACACCCGACAAAAAGTTCTCGGCCCAAAAGGGGTAGACCGAACCACCACCCTCAGTCGCCCCTGCCAGGGGACTATTCAAAGCAAGCAGCAAGGCAGTCACACTGGTCGCTGCAGACCGTCCCGGGAATAAAGACATGGGAATCTCCTTTGCACAACAGCTAGCGCTGCGCCCCAAAAATCCCCAAAGCACCAGGCTGAAGATCCACAATCACACTCTTGGTCAGCGTGTAATGGTTCAACACCTCGTGCGCAAACTCCCGCCCAAAGCCACTTTGCTTGTAGCCACCAATCGGCATGCCCCCCAGGAAGTTGTAGTAGCGGTTCACCCAAACGGTGCCGGTTTCCAGCTCACACGCCATGCGATGCGCTCGCGCCAGATTGGAGGTCCACACGCCGCCACCCAGACCATAAATCGAGGCATTTGCCAGGCGCATGACCTCGTCGTCATCTTTCCAGGTCAACACGCTGGTCACGGGCCCGAAGATCTCTTCCTGCGCAATCTTCATGGTGTTCTTCACATCCGTGAATACGGTGGGCTGCACAAACAAGCCCTTCTCAAAACCCGGTACATGGGCACGACCACCACCACATAAAACCGACGCACCTTCACGTGGGCCTTCCTGTAAATAGCCCATGATCTTGTCCATCTGCATTTGCGACGCCTGCGGACCCAGTTGGGTGTCCGGCGACTGCGGGTCCCCAATACGAATACCGGCAAGAATCCGCTGAAGCTTTTCAAGAAACTCATCGCGAACCTGCTCATGCACGAACAAACGCGAACCTGCCAGGCACACCTCCCCTTTGTTCAGAATGGTGGACATCGCAGCACCTTCTGCCGCGGCATCCAGGTCTGCATCCTCACAAACAATATTTGCGGACTTGCCACCCAGCTCCATCGTCTGCGGAATGATATTGGTCGAGGCGTACTGCATCAGCTTTCTGGCCGTAGGGCGGGAGCCCGTAAAACCGACCTTGCGCACACGAGGATCCGTCACCAGCGTCTCGCCCAAATCAGGGCCGTAACCCGTCACAATATTGAGCACACCGGGAGGCAGCAGATCAGCCATCTCTCTGGCAAACTCCAGCACCGACAAACACACGATTTCAGAGGGTTTGAGTACCACCGTATTGCCAGCCGCCAAGGCAGGAGCGATCTTGGTTGCCAGCATGATCATGGGCACATTCCAGGGAATGATCTGCACCACCACACCTAATGGCTCGCGATGAATGATGCCGATAGAGTCTGTGCCCAAGGAGGACGTGTGATGTACCGCTTCCCCGTGCAATTGCCAGGGCGTGCCGGAGAAAATCGCAAACTGCTCGATCGCCATGGGCATATCAAAGTGTGTGGATTCACTGATCGGCTTTCCGTTGTTAAGCGTATCCATCAGCGCGAAATGGTGTGCCCGCGCCTTCAAGCGACGGGTGATCTCGTACAGAATTTCTTGACGTGCCGCAGGCGGTTTCCGGGACCAGGATGGGAAAGCGCGGGCAGCCGCATCAACCGCCCGCTTGGCATCAGCGGCATTACCTGCAGCAATATGCGCCAGAGTTTCCGCTGTAGCCGGATTGCCTAACGGTATGGTCTTGCCACTATCACCGGCGACCCAGGTGCCACCAATGAAATGGCCATATTCAGGAAGAAAACCCGCGGTGGTTGAATCGAGGGATGAGTTGGGGTTTGTCATCAAAACGTCTCCTTGTAGTCAATCATTCGCTCGTCTTGTCTGCGAGCCTGACTACAAGTTAGACGCCTACCGGGCAATGGCTCTACCATCCTGCGGCCAGGGGTGGCGGATTTTTGCCAGATTAAGCAAAAAAAAGCAGACGACACGTCTACGGGCATGTCGTCTGCTTGCCTTCTACTACAGTGAACCGTTTAGAAGCGTGTGCGTATACCCACACCAAACGTATCGCCACGCGACAAATCAGTCAGTTTGTCGCTGTAATACGCAGCATAGACATCCGTACGTTTAGAAAGCTCGTAGTCGTAGCCCAAGGCCCAGCTGTTGCGCTTGACCTCACTGGCCCCACTACTACGCGTATGGCCATACGAAGCCAGCACCTTGCCGCCGCCCATGGGGACAGACACGCCAAACTGCCCGCCCTTCATCGTGATATCGCCACTGGTAATCGTATTTTTCACGTACTGAAACTGAGCAAAAACCTTGGCAAAGTCAAAGTCGTAAGCCATACCCAACTGTGTCGCCCGCTGATGACGAAAGCCCGCAACAATGTTGTCCAAGTCGTCAGCCTGATTATCAAACTTGACCTGCTGATACGCTAATGTCGCAGAGAAAGCCCCATTGAAATACAGCGCATTACCACCCCATTTATTGGAGCCGGATTTGTTGGCCTCGTTGCTGAAACCATAGATCAGGTTTGCCGTGAGGCCATTGAAATCAGGCGTGGTGTACTTGACTGCGTTGCTCCAACCCGAGTCACCCAGTACACCCTGCCCTTGCATACCCAGATAGGTGTGAAATACCGCCGGGGAGAACGTGTAGGAATCCCCAAATGGGTTAAACAGAATGGTGGAGACGAAATAAGGCGTAGTCAGCCGCCCCAATGTCAGCGTGCCTGCATCGTCGCTTTGCAGGCCTACATAGGCACTACGAGAAAACATTGGATCGCCATTGAACCGACCCGCTTGACCTGTCTCTGGCCGGAAGAACCCTTCCATGGCAAACACGGCGCGCACACCGTTGGACAACTCCTCCTGGCCTTTCAAGCCCCAGTAAGAGGTTGTCATCCCTCCCCCACCTACCGTCCCTTCCCGCTTGTTGCCTCCTACAGGCTTGTGTACTCCCGTCCAGGCATCCACCAGACCGTACAGCTGCACATTGGATTGAGCGTGGGCAGTTGACCCTATTCCCAGCAAAGCGGCCAGCAGCCCGCCTGCCAATATCGGCATCTTTAGAACCATTGTGTCTCCGTTATCGTTTTCAGTATTGTGGTGATCCCCCTTCCCTTTTTCTAAGGGGGAGCCCTGACTGGGTGTCATCCACTTCATCAGTACAAACAGGCAAAGCGAACAACCCCAGTTTTTCTAGGGGCTTTTAATTTTTACTGTCACTTACAAGTGGTTTGGGAAGATGCGGGTGATAACGGTTATTCAAGCTTGTATGCTCGTTGCCTTTAAGAACGGCTTGGGTTTTTCTTCTGTGGCGTTGTGTGCTTAAGTAAGCGGTAGTTCTTAAGTGAAGGCTTGCAGAGAGAGCGAAGCCCAATGAATAAGCACAGTCGTAGGGTCGGCGAATGCGATGTACGCTAAGTCGCTAGCGTGGCTAAGCCTGAATCGAGTTTTGCAGAGGTTCCCGATACGGAATCTTCTAGGCGATTGAGCTGGCAGAAGACTGTTGATGGTGCCGGGGCCGGAATCGAACCGGTCCGCCTTGCGGCGGGGGATTTTGAGAGCGGCAATCCTGGACTTTCCTGGACTTTTTTAGACAACCGGAAAATTGTAAGCTGTTGATTAATAGGTATTTATTGTCTATTTGTGTCTGCTATAGTTTTATTCCATCTTGCGATAAACTGTGCACAAAACTGTGCACGAGATCAGCTAGATGAAAAAACAGATGACGTTAAAAACCGCGATTGAGACGATCAAGCCGAGGCAATTTTTGCGGATTGAGTCGGTATCGCCACGCGGTAGCCTTGAGGTGAGAAAGGCAGCCAAAGAGGGGATCACTTTTTATTATAGATTCACTCACGACGGTAAGCCGGATCGAGTGCAGATCGGTCTATATGACAAGCTCGCTCCGCCCAAGAGTGTCAATCCTACAAAGCAAGGTTACTCACTTTCTGCTGCTCGTTTTGCGGCGGCTGCTTTGGCAGCTCGGCACTATGAGGCTCGCGATGAAGGCGGCCTGCGGGGACTCTTGCAGCAGGCGAAAGCAGAGGTAGAGGCCAAACAAGAAGCAGAGGCCTTAGCTGCTGTTGCCAAGGGTTATACCTTGGAGAAATTGATGACCGTGTATGCAGATGGCCTGCGCAATCCTGCGACGGCTAAGGATACGAGGAACTCGGTTCAGAAGAACGTGAAGGTAGCCTTCCCCAAGATTGCCGCCACTCAGGCTAACCAAGTGACAACCGAGCAGATTTCGACTGTGCTACGCAAGATTTTGGAGGCGGGGCACAAAACGACTGCGAGACAGGTGAGGGCGTATCTCCATGCTGCATATGAGCAGGCCAGGAAGATCAATAACGACCCGGCTGCTTCCAAAAGGTACGCTCCGTTCAACGTCAAAATCAATCCGGTTTCTGATGTATCAAGTATCCCGAACTCCTATGGCGTGGACAAGAACCCGCTGATGCCAGAGGTGATGCGGGAGTATTGGAAGGTCATCAACGTCCCTGGCAGAGAGTCAGCGTTCCTGCGTTTGCACCTCTTGCTTGGTGGCCAGCGACTGGAACAACTGCTTCGGTTAAAGAATGAAGATGTGCGCCCCAACGCTGTTGTCCTGGAAGATACCAAGGGACGCTCGGGCAATGTGCGTCTCATTCTCATTCCGTTGATTGATGCGGCTGAAACTGCGCTCAACGAGTTGCGGTGTACAGAGGGCGAGTTTGCTTTGTCAGTAAATTCAGGTACTCCCCTGAGCGCGACCACTGTGCGGCGCTGGGCCAAGAATGTCGTGGGAGACTCCATTGAAGGGTTCTCACTGAAGCGAGTGCGCTCTGGCGTGACCACCTTGCTGGCTAAGCTGAAAGTGCCGAAAGAGTTCCGCGATGAGCTCCAGTCTCACGGGCTGTCGAGCGTGGAGAAGCGGCACTACAACCTCTATGAATACTTCGATGAGAAGAAAGAGGCCCTACAGGCGCTGTATGACTTTCTGAATGCGTCTGACGAAGAAAAGGAGCGGGAGCGCCGGCCGCGGGAGCGACGTGTTAGAACAAGGTCGCTAACAGGGCTTGGCGCCTGGAGGAAGCAGAGGCGCTAAAGTGTACGAACCCAGACTCGATCTGACATACACTGTCATCTCAAGTCACAACTGAGCTCCAATAGCCGCTTTCGGCCAGAAGCAGGCATTCACGTATGGCTGCTTTCAAGTAGCAATTTTTTGGTCGCTACCGGCCCACGGTGAGGCACCGAAGCCGAACCCATGGCCCCTGATGTTACGCTGCAAGACATCAAGCCGTTTCGCGCAGTAACTGTATTGAGTTGCTGACAACAAGATCAAGACAGAGGAGAAGGCTATGCAGCCACAGAAAGCACCGATCACACAACTGTTTAGCGCACCGTATCAGTATCAAATTCCGGTATTCCAGCGGGGGTACGTCTGGACGTTGGAGAAGCAGGTAATTCCGCTCTGGGCAGATGTGGCCAACCGAGCAAATGCACTCCTGGACCGTCGAACGCTGCCATCCGGGTCGGGAACACATGCCCTGCGGCCGCTCGCAAAGCATTTTCTTGGGTCGATTGTGCTTGCCCCGTTACAGAACAACTTCGGTCGGGTTAGTGCATATGAAGTGATTGACGGACAACAGCGAACCACAACTCTGCACCTATTGATATTGGCACTTCGTCACGCCACCCAGCATCTAAGGGATTCTCCATTGCCACAGATGCTGGACGTGCTGGTCCGCAACCCGGGCCCGTATCCGAATCATCCCGACGACCATCATAAGGTTTGGCCCACACAAGCCGGTCGTCAGGAAATGAGGGCATTAGACGAAGCGACGAGTGCCGATGCTGTGTGCGAGACCTATCCGGTCAAGATCGGAAGGACGGTGGACGGCAAGAGGAAGGTCGAAAAAGTCGAGCGGCCGCTCATGATTCAAGCCTACCTATATCTGTACCATGCATGCCTAGCTTACTTGAGAGGTGTCGATCTCGGGGATGCCGTCGATGCCGCAAGTGAGCGCACCTATAGCGATGCGCTAGTCAGCGCCATTCGGGGGTCGAACGTGGTGGAGCCATTGCAGGATAAACTCGATACCCAAACCGACAGGGCGGAGATCTTATATACGACGCTCAACGAGAACATCCAGTTGATGACTCTGTCGCTGGATGCCGAAGATGATCCACAGGTCATTTTCGAAACGCTAAACGCACGCGGTGAGCCGCTCCTCGCCTCGGATCTGATCCGAAACCTCGTATTTCTCGAAGCAGCTCGCGACGGTAAGCCGGTGGCGGCCCTATACGATGCGTACTGGAAGCACTTCGACGAGCAAAGTGACGATAAAAAGGTCGTCAGCGCGAATCGGTACTGGCGCGAGAAAGAACGCCAAGGCCGATTGTCCTATCCGCGCATCGACCTGTTCTTTTTCCATTACACGATCTTACGAAGCCAGCATGAAACACTGGCCACGCATGTCTTTCAAGGGTTCAAGGAGTGGTGGCAGAAGGAACCGCGCGAACTGGATGGTGAGCTACGCCGCCTTATCAAGTCGAGCGAAATCTTCCGCGAGTTGGTCTCTCCCGAGGGAACGACGTATTTGGCGGAGTTTGGCCGACTCGTCAAGACGTTGGACGTCGGATCCATAACACCACTCTACATGGCGCTTCGTGAGCGACTCGAGGCCGATAGCGATTCGCTTCGGTTTGCTTTGAGCGATCTTGCTTCCTACCTGACCCGAAGAGCGGTTTGCGGATTAACGACAAAAGGCTATAACCGCGTGTTCATGCGGCTGCTGGAGGTCGTCACGAATGCCCAGGAGAAGCCGGAAAAAGCACTTCGCGAAGCGTTGCTGAAGCTGGGAGGCGACAGCCAGAAGTGGCCGACTGACGACGAGTTTTCTGAGCGTTGGTCTAACCGTGCTGTCTATCGGGAACTCCGACCAGCCAAGGTTTGCGCCCTCCTGCGAGCCCTGGAATATGCATCGCGTGGATCGTTCCAAGGCTCGCAGGAGGTACCCGAGCAGTCCAAACTAACGGTAGAGCACGTCTTGCCGCAGACCTGGGAAGGCGACAGGCACTATCCCATTGAGGGAATGAAGGATGAGGACCGACTGGTTCGGAACCACATGGTTCAGACCTTTGGCAATCTGACGCTGTTGACGGGACCACTCAACAGCTCAGTCAGTAACGGTCCTTTCCTCGACTATGAGGAGGAAGGAAAGACTATCGAGGGCAAGAAGGCCGGTCTAGGCAAGAGTGCGCTGGTGATGAATACGTATTTCAACAGGCCAGCACTACAGACGTGGGACGATGCTGCAATCCAGATAAGGGCAAAGGCGACATTGGCCGCTGCGTTGCTAGTGTGGTCCCGGCCTGTTGAGCAGCTGGTAGAGCCCAGGAAGGTTTCGGATGCCTTGGGCGGCCAAGGATTGAAACTATGATTTGGTCAAGGGTTAGTCATTCGTTCGGTCACAAGGTGCGGATCGGTCACTCTTGAGGTCGTAACTACGCTGAGGGAGCGGTTCTCTATGACCTTATCGTGCCGGATACCGTATGGCCGATACTTAGCGGTCAATCACCCCTAACGCAGCATTTCAGTCATCTAACACGCCGAAGCCGTGCCGCTAGCGAGTGTCTGCCTTTGGGATCCAAATTCAATCTTGCGGATTTCCGCAATGGGTCGAATTCTGACCATGGGCGGAAATACAAGCACGACCACAAGGGTCTGCTTAAGACTGCGGAATCAACTGATTGCAGCTACTCGTTAGGTTCGATGAGCTTATGACCCAAGCATACGAATATTTCAAACTCTGAAAACATTGAGTGAAGCACGAGGTAAATATGGCATCGAACCATAAACAAGAAAGCGACGAGATTTTTTTGCAGGGCCTGCGTGCTGCCCAAGTATCTTTGCCGAAAGACGTCTGTCCCTATGATTTGGTGATGACAAGCGAGAACAGGAGTGGTGTGGCTCGGCTCATCTGGAATGATGGATGGAATTTCGGTAAATACGTTGCCATACAAAAAGCGCGCAAGGAGATGATCGAGCCGATAAAACAGGCCATCCGGGCCATATTCTCTAACCAGAAATCATATTCCGGGTCGTGCCGTGTCCGTAATCAGGGATTCCGAAAAGCGGGATTTAAGTATTTTTCGGCCAAGCGAGAAACTAATGAAATCGCTTCTCAGATACAAAAATCCAAAGAATTCAAGTTGCTAAAAGAACTTTATATAGAGGTTTATTTTCCGTGGAGGCCTTCTGAAGACCCATATACCTTTCGCGTCTTTGACCGACAACTGACGATTTTTGGTGACGATACTGAAGAGCGATTTCGAACACTTGTATCAAGGTACGGCGAACGCTACGGCGTCAAACAGGCGTGGCACGACTATGTATATGCGCCAGAACTCGATGAAATTGTTCGAAGTGCGCTGGGCGGTGGGTCCGATTGATTTTTGAGATGTGGGTGCCAACCCGCCAGGGAACCGGCTGTCGTGTTTGCGATGATGAGATGGTCCAGTACGCGTACTTAATGAGACCCAGTGGATGGTTAACTCACCTGTTTCGCGCGGACGATTGTTCGAGAATAACGAGCTGACAGCTCAGACCCACCGTCCGCTTTGGGTCGTTTACGGTCTGCCAGTGCTTGTCATATCAAGTCTAGATTTATACAGCTAAAGTTTGATCAGAAGACGTTGTGCTTAAGCGAAGCAAACAAGTTAAAACGTCCTACCGGCTCCGTTATCGCGCAGCCAAGCTGCCGCGTGCTTCCAGCCAGGCAGCGCTTTGTCCACTTCACCCCAGAACTCTTTTGTATGGTTTCGGTGCTTGATGTGGGCGAGTTCGTGCACGACCAGATACTCGAGCACATCCCCAGGCAATGACATGACCTTCCAGTGGAAGTTGAGATTGCCCAGTTCGGAGCATGATGCCCAGCGATTCTGGAGCTCCCAAACCCGCAGCTTTCCGGGACGGACACCCATCCTGGAGGCATACCGGTCAATGATCCCTGGGAGCCGCTCATAGCCTAGTTTCCTGTACAGAGCCCGGAGAAGCTCCTCCGCCTTGGCCAGTTGGCTGCGCTTCAATACCAGACGATCGCCTACCAACTCTAACGGCTTATTGGTGTCCGATCGCACATCCAAAATGCAAGGTTTGCCGGCTACATAGAATGACTCACCTGATACAAACTCACGTTTTGGCACGTTGCGGTTGAGCTCCCGCCACAGAGCCATATTTCGATAGATCCAAGGCAGTTTCTTTTCGACGACCTTGACCAGCTGTTCGTCAGCAATCGACGATGGAGCGCGTACGCTCACCGAGCCATCTCGCTCAATAAAAATAGCTACGCTCCGACGGGCAGAGCGCAGCACGGTGCAATCAATGTCAGCAACCTTAAGCATCAGCTGAGAATATCAGAATGTCGGGCTTTGGCTAGTTGCACAACATCCTGGGCCAGCGTCTCGAAATGCTCCACCAAAATATCCACGCCACTGTCGACTAAGCGGTCCTCGACCAAGCCCTGCAAATTCGAAACCATGACGCTGTTTGCCCAGAACCCAGGGGTCGTCATTTCATCCTTGAGCATAGGCATCAAGCCATTCACCAACGACTTCATACCTGCTTTGTCTGTCGAAGTCAGCTTTATGGATTTTTCGAGAGTTTTGAGCAACATTTCGTAAAACGGAACTGCTTTGGCGTCCACACCTTCCGTAGGCGCCTTCGAACGTCCAGACTTTGCGGTGCCAACAAGTAGTTCCAACTGCTTGGCCTGTTCGTCCCAGTTGTCCTTGTACTTCTTCAGCACCTCCTCAAGCTTTTCGGATAAGGAGCCAAACCACGCAGGATCTTCTTCCATATGCACGGTGATGTGCTTGCGAAGTGAGTGCTCCATCTCCGACGCCTTCGCCTTCGACGACTTGCCTTTCTTTACCTGATCAGGGAAAGCAGCGGACATCAACTCGACAGGAGGCACCTTCATGTTGATGCCTAAACTAATCAAGTGCTCGTTGATGAGCTTTTTGACCTTTTCGCCAGCATTGCCAAAACTCATCCCCTCATCTTTGAATCGCTCACGAGCCTGTGCTTTTAGCCAGGCAAAGCGCTTTGCTGGCGCTATATAGCTACTCGCCTTTGGATCGGGAAGTATCGTGTTCAAGGCCTGCAAGAACAACATCAGTAAGACAGAAAAGGTCTCGCGCTGCTGAATGTCTTCGAGCACATCCATCATCATCTCAAAGACCAGGTAGTCGTCCTCTGTACCAAGCTTTTGATTTCCCCAGTCCTCAGCGTCGGGCAGCTTGTTCTCCTTGAAGAAGTAGATGAGTCGGCCATAGGTGCCTTCCAGCTTGGCAAACTCCTCTTCCATGGAGTGCATGCCCTGCAAGATGTCATCCTGATCATCGCTGGCATAGATTTTCAGTGCCTCGCGCAGGTGCTTGGTCAGCCCAACGTAATCAACGATCAGACCGAATTTCTTACCCGGGTACGTGCGGTTCACTCGAGCAATGGCCTGCAACAGGGTGTGCTCACGCAAGGGTTTGTCGATGTACATCACCTGCTCGATAGGTGCATCGAAGCCCGTCAGGAGCATGTCGCACACGATAAGGAATGCGATCCCAGTCTCAGGCTTATCGTAGTCAAAGCGCTTGAGGAAGTTGTTTACGGCATCCAGCTCTTTAGCCCGTTTTTTTGCTTCCAGGACGCCGGCCAGCTCGTTGGTGCCATCGACCGACACAATCACGGCCGCCTTCAGGAAATTGATGCGTTTGAGGGTTTCAGCATCTGCGTCCGCACGCTTGGCATATTTGTCAGCGTACTCCTCAAGCGCTTTGGCGATGGCCCCCTCATAGCGAAGTGCTGCGATCTTCGAAACGCTCACGACTTGGGCTTTGAAGCCATCAGGCATGACATTTTCGATGTAGTGCTTCACCAGGTTCTTTGAGACTTCGGCAATCCGCGCCTCAGCCTCCAAGATATCCTCCCGGGTGCCGTATTTCTTCTTAATCGCCTCCAGCTCCTCCTCGGTACGCTCGGCGAAAAGATCATCGAATTTCTCGTCAAACTCCGACTTGTGAGACAACGCAGTGTCCGTTGTACGCCCTGTGTAGACAATGGGCAGCACTGCGCCATCTTCCTGGGCGTCTTTCAGCTTGTAGGTGTCGATGTAGTCGCCAAAGCGTTGCATCGTAGTCTGGTCGTGCCGTGCCGTTATGAGCGGCGTACCAGTGAATGCAATCTTGATGGCGTTCTTGAATGCGATAGCCAAGTTGTTGCCGAGATCTGAATACTGGGTCCGGTGGGCTTCATCAATAAAGACGATGATGCGATCGGATGAATTCACTTCGGGGAACGGTTTGAGCTTAGGCGCCGCCAACGGGATGCCTAGCGCCGACTTGACGCTCTCAGGGAGCTGCTCCGCAGCCTCACGGAACTTGTGGACCATTACCAAGTAGAGGCCTGAGTCATTGCCGGCCAGTTTTTCTCTCAACTCCTGAGAGCTACCGATGGTCGTAACTTTCTCCCCTGCCAGGTGAGCAGTCCCCCCGAGCTGATCTTCCAGGTCGGTGCGGTCATTGACCATCACCACCTTCAAATCAAACAGGTCCTTCGAGGAGCGCAGCTTCTTCACGAAGAAAACCATCGTCAGCGACTTGCCGGAGCCTTGCGTGTGCCATATAACGCCTCCGCGATTCGGTCCTTCGTTCGAGCGGATGCGGGCCAAAGCCTTGAGAATGGCGCGGTATTGTTGGTATCGGCAAACGACCTTGATGAGCTTGTCGCGCTTGGTGGCGAACAGGCAGAAATTCTGGAGCAAGTCGAGCAGCGTGGGCTTTGGGAGCATTCCCTGGATGAGAACCTCTTGAGCTCGAGGGGCTCCTCCCAGCGGCGGGGTGTAGGTCTGGTATTCGGGCGGCTCGATGGAGCGCCAAGTTTGGAACTCGTCCATTTCCGCGGTGATCGAACCATACACCGCCTGGGTGCCCGTAGTCGCAATCGAGAGCAGGTTGAAGTGGAACAGGCGTTCCTCGCCTTCCTTGACTCCACCCTTGGTCGACTCATCACGGCGTTCGGAATAGCGCAAAATTTGGCGCTTGGCTTCCTCCAGCGGCAGGCTGGTAAACGTGTTGGCCTCCTTGGCCTCAATAACCACCAGGGGTAAGCCGTTCACGAACAGTACGATGTCCGGACGGATGTGTTCCTTAGCCTGGCCTGGGGTATCAATGCGAAACTGATTGATGGCCACGAAGTGGTTGTTTTCCGGCTTGTCGAAATCGATGAATCGCGCCTTACGCTTTACAACGCCGGCAGCAGTCTCATGGTCGAGGTCATCGATACCGGCAAGCAGCACCTCATGCACAGCCCGATTGGCTTCAACCAAAGAACCTGGGCGGGACGTGATGTGCTCAAACAAAAAATCGAGTTGAACGTCGGTCAGCCAAGGGAGCCCAGCCTCATCCAGATTGATCGCCCGAACGGCCTCGAAAAACACACTCCTGAGCGCAACCTCTTTGAAACTGCTGCGATGGCTACTATCCGGGGAGGACGGCAGCGACTCGCCATGATCAATGACATCCCAACCAAGGGTTGCCAGCTGGTCGAGGAATGGTTTTTCTACTTGTAGGCGTTCGGACATTGTTGCTCCCTATGGTTTGTCTTTTTGTATAGGACTAACGCTTCTTCCCGGCCCTGTCCGGAGCGACGTAGAGGTTGAACATGAACACGTGAACCGTGACCTCTCTGGAAGGGTCCTCTTTGGACTGAAAGACAAACCTCCATTCACCAGCGGGAGCTGATAGCTCCCTAAGATAGCCAGGCCGAGCAATCAGAGCTGGGCGCACCTGTTCTTGGGTGCCAGAAAATCCGGCAACGCTCTTATTGAAGATGACCAAAGCTGCCTTGCAGTCTCGCCAGGTCAGGTAACCAAGCAGTTGATCGAGAGTTTCTCCAAGCAGCTTCTGACCACCCCACAGCTTGCACTCCGCCACAAACGCCGAACGAGACTCTTCTTCTATCCGGATGTCTGTTTTCCCGTATTTACGGAAAGTCTCACCGGTTGCCTTACCCTCGAAGATGACGTTGATGTGCGAAAGCATATTGTCCCGCAAGCCTTCTTCGCCAATGGCGGCATAGGTCTGTGGAGTGCCTTCGAATGACGCTCCCGCATGGCGGATAATTCTAAGGATCTCCTCAAACGCTTCCGCATTGATGGCTGGCTCGGGTTTGACACCGGTAGCTGGAACTCGTGGTAGCGGGCGGCTAACCTTCTTTACCATCTCAATGGGCTTGAAATCTGGCATGCCCGGCTTCTTCACCAAGGGAATGTCGAAAACTGCTGCAAACCCATCAAGTTGTTCCAACTCCTTGCGACGATTCTCAACGCTCTCTCGAATTTGGCGCGGAAGCTGCTCATTGAAGGCAGATAGCATCTGAGCCTGCCACCCGATGTAGTTACGAATATTGCTCAGTTGCGAATCCAAGGATTGTTTTAGCTGTTCCGGGCTTGCGCTGCTGGTGTTCTCGATACGGATAATGAGAAGTGAGCGGCGAGCATCAACCTCGGCGGACGGCAGCCCCGTGGACCATGTATTTGGACGCAACTTCCAGAGATTTGCGTCCCCGCTGAACGGGTAATAGAAGGTGAATCGAAAGCCTTTGGCGATCGTAGGCCCCGAGTGGGCTTGGACATAGTCAAACCGACCAGTTACATCGATCTGAGCCTCTTCTCTGTCCATAGACCGCTGCTCCTCATGGAGGGTCAGCGGTGTCACTGAATACTCGGCTACAAGATGCTCTACCAGCGTATCAATTGAGGTTGCCAAAAACTGATCTCGGCGCATGCTTGCTACAGCATTACGAGCTGTCTTAAGCTGATTATCAAGCGAGGACTGTAGGTCTCCATCGGAGAAGAGATAATTTCGCGTACTCCGCATCAGTGGGCTCCCGCGACGCGAACCGCGCCGGTAAGAAGGTCCCGCATGAGACCTTGCTTTTGAAGGCGAAGTTTTTCGGCTAACTCTTTTTCCGCGGCGATTTCTTCATCGGCAGCGTCAAGTAGAGTAGCTAGTTTCTTCTGGATCGCTAAGCGTGGTTTGGGAACTCGAAGAGCTTTAATGGTGGGGAGATTGAGTCCGGCCTTGGCTCCACCGTCATTCAGTTTTGAAATTTGATCGAAGCCAAAGGGACTGGCCAGAGCATGAGCTACCCACCGTGGATCAAGGTCAGTGTCGGTAATACGAGCCAACGCAATGTGTTGGTTGATGTAGGCCGAGCCTAAGTTCTTTGGAACGCAGCCGATTATGCCGAGGTCTGCGGTAATCGAAATCAATACATCACCCGCTTCGAGTCGAGTACGTTGGCCTTCTCCCCCCTCAGGTGGCTTGACACGGATGACATCTTCGAATCGAAGGTTCGGATGAGACCTTGTAAGATTGCCTATGCGAAGGAACAGATCACCTTCCGGCGAGTAGTACTGCGCCCATCCTCTTGAACCAGACGTAATAACGGAGCAAACACTGCCTAAGGCTACCGTTGAGGACGCGTTGATTGCTGATAGCAGTTCTTCTTGCACAAACCCTTTGCGACGCAACGTCAGTTTGTCAACTAGAGCGTCTGACGCCTCAATCTGCTCATCCAGCGCCGACAGCACTTCGGCAATTCCACGTTGCTCATCCAAGGAAATAGGAGCTAGTAGCCGTAGCATCGGAACTTGGGATGTCCTAAGGTGCAGCACGGTGGATCCGCTAGCGTTGTCTTTCATGAAGCTTCGTGCTCCATCGAGCATTAGCGCATAAGCCAAGTAACGCTTATCTATTAAATCAACATTTACCTCGACTTTTGATAGGTCCATTGACATAGTAATCTCGTCCTGAGGTAGTTTCGGAACTATTACAGGACAGCCAACAATATCGCCAGCCCGCGTCAGGTCTGTGTTCGCTATTAACAAGTCTCCAACTGCGAGTTTTTGCTTGGAGCTAATAGGGCCGGAGTAATATTTGATACCTTCTGGCTTATAACCACCGTTTTTGGCAACAGATTTAATTGTTAAAAAGGCAGCACCCTTTCCCTGATCGCAATACTGATCACTGGTATAAGTGACCCCTTTTGTGAGCTGAGCGACTTCTCCAAACTTTCGAAGGATCCATCCCTCTGGAACAGACAAAAACTCACTCATAACCCTTCTCCATCAGAAAGGCGCTCAGCTTCGCCGCTGCGGCTGTACGCTTTGCCTGAATATCCTGCAAAGTTACGGCATACTTGGCCCACAACAGTTCGATCCGTCCGACAAGCTGCGCCTGGTACGCTGCTACACGATTTTCATATGCGTTAACTAGCGTTTTCTTCCAGCGCTCCAGAATTAGCTGCTCAGCGTCCGCATCCGAGATGGCGTCTCGAGCCTTGTCCACTAGGACATCACGCTTGAGTTCAATGGCTTTCACAGTCTGCTTGGCGGCCTTCAGCTCATCTTCTTTGGCCGTATGCTTGGCCATCAAAGACTCAACCTTCGAGATCTCGTTTTCCAAAGCCTTCGCTTCAGCCGGAGCCGTTTTCTTCAAGGCCTTAGCCTCGCGTGCCAGTTCTTTCTTGCGAGCCTTCAGTGCATCAATAACGGCTTTGCGCAACACATCACCGCCTTCCTCGAAGTCGTAGGTGTCGAGATCGACCTCGTCAACCTCTTCGCCTTCCCCAGGCTCCGCAGCTTCAAATTCGCCTTGCAGGCGTACGATGGTTTCTTGAGCCTTCTGCAATTCCTTCAGTACGTCAGGGAACTGGGCGGCCAGGATGTCGTCTGCCGGAATCAGATCCGCATTCCAACCAGATGCGGCAACCGATTTGAAGTCAGTCGTCAGCTCGCTGGCAAACTCTGCAAAGGCTCCCCGAATCTGAAATTTGTCCAACAACCCGAAAGGCACCAAGGTGTCCTCGAGACTTTGAGCGAACTTCTTGCGCAACGGTACAAAGCTACCGAGTTTGGGCAGCTGCTTAAGGTCGCCAACATTGGCTTGCCACCAGGAGGTCAAGGCCTCTGCAAACTTCGCATTGGTGGCTTTCACCGAATCGTTCTTTTCAACCAAGAGCTTTGCTTGCGCTTTGTCGGCCTTCAGCGCCGGCACAAAGTCGCAATACGCGGCGTCCCCGGCGCGACGAGCAAACAGCTGATCACGCAAGGTGCCGTAGTTTTTCCAGTATCCTTGGAGGTCATCAATTTCGGTCGTGGGTACGCCGCCGTGGATATGGGCGCGCACATCCTGCGGCTCAGGCCGAGGAGAGTTGTCCACATAGCGACGGATGTTCAGGTTCCAGTCTTCGGCCTTCAGGTCTGCGAAAGGAATCAATTCGGAGTAGCCCTTCACCTCAAGGCGTTCGTGATACACGTAGGCTATCTTTTCGATGTCTTCCGGGCGAAGGATAGTCTGGTTCTTGCTCTCCTTGAATTCACGGTCGGCGTTGATGAACATCACATCCTTACGGTCCTTGGTGCCAATCTTCGACAGCACCAAAACACAGGCGGGAATGCCTGTTCCGTAGAAGAGGCCAGGCGGAAGGCCAATGATGGCTTCTAGGTTGCCAGCTTCGATGATTTTCTTACGGGCCTCCTTCTCGGGGCCACCACGGAATAACACTCCGTGCGGCATCACTACAGCAGCTTTGCCATCCTGATCTAGCGTAGCTACGATGTGCTGAACGAACATCATGTCAGCCTTCTTGCCGCTTTCCGGCATGAAAGTATGGAAGCGTTCAGGGAATTGCATTTCCGCCTTGGAGTAGTTCTGCGAAAACGGTGGATTGGCTAGCACCCGCTTGAATCGCATCAGCGAACCATCATTGATGTGCTGCGGCTTGCCCAAGACATCTTCGTTGCGAATGTCTGCTGCTCGGTAGCCGTGCAAGATCATGTTCATCTTGCAGATGGCCCAGGTGGTGCCCGACAGTTCCTGTCCATACAGCGCCATACGCTGGGCGTTACCTCCGGATTCCTCGACGTATTGCCCCGATTGGATGAGCATACCGCCGGAGCCGCAGGTGGGGTCGTAGACAGACATGCCCTCGATAGGCTCGAGCAGCTGCACCAGCAGGCGCACGACCGGTGCCGGGGTGTAGAACTCGCCGCCTTTTTTGCCGGCCGAGTCAGCAAAGTACTTGATGAGGTATTCGTAACCGGCACCGAGGAGGTCAGGGAATTCGAAGTCTGCGTTGGCCAGCTTGACCGTACTGAAGTGGGTGATCAGGTCGACGATCTTGTCGTCGGGCAGAACGCGCTTCTTGTCGCCCTTGGTGTGCACGAAATTAATTGGCTTGAGCACGCCGCTCAAGGATTCGCTGTTGTCTTCCTCGATGGCGGCCAAGGCCTTGTTCACCATCTCTCCGACGTTCTGCTTGACATGCATCAGGCCGCGGAATTGTTGGCCATTCTCGAGAGTGATGGGCTCATCGAGCTCCCAGCGTGCGCGCTCAGGCACCCAGAAGGTGTAGTGGGGACTGCGCTTGTGATTGAGCTTGGTCTCGATGACCTTTGCAGATGCACCAGACGCTTGCAGCTCCTTGAGCAAGGCTGCGCGGTCCGCCGCGAACTGGTCGGATAGCCGCTTCAGGAATAGCATCCCAAAGAGGTACTCCTTATATTCCGAGGCATCCATATTACCGCGGAGGATGTCACTTGCCTTAAGAAGAAAGGACTCGAGCTGCGTAAGAGTAAGCTTTTTGCGATGACGACTGGCCACAGATTCTCCAACCAATTTGTTCGGGGGTATCTGTATAGCGTTATTGCTCATGCATGAACCTTTAGATTTAGCTTTTTCGGTAATCTCAGCGACATACCAAGTTGAATTTAATGAAGGTGCGTCGTCGGATGACGGTAACCCGGAGCCAGTTTTGCGTTCTCGACGCCATAGAGTGCCAGCGGATCGCGGAGCCACAGGCGGTACTGCTCGTCTTGGAGGCTGTGATCGGGTGAGCAGTCCACACTCCAGCGCAGGAGCATGTAGCCTGCAACAGCAGCGCGAACGCGCATCCGGATCGAGCCATCCTTCATGGCGTAATCCATTCGAATGATTTCCGGCCGGTTTAGGCGTGGGTGCGGGACGAATTCCAGCTCAACGATTCGTGTCCACTGGATATCATTGTCGGACCGCTCATTGGACTTCGGCTCCTCGTCGAGCAAGACAGGCGCCTCTATTCGCGTAATGACGAAGTCGCGGAACTCACCGCTCTTGCGATCGAATGCCCTCACGTGCCAGCGCAGCCCGGTGTCAACTAGGGCAAACGGTACGATGACTCGCTCAGATTCCCCGCTGCTCATCGTGTGGTAACGGATGGCCACTGGTCGCTTGGCGTGAATCGCTCGGCAAATAGGGGCCAGCACATCCATCCGAGGGCTTGTCAATACCGATGGAGATTCGCAAGGTAGAAGCGGTTGTGAATCTCCACTCACTCCATCACCAAATCCCAAGGCAAGTGCTGACAAGACGCGTGGCGAGGCATGCTCAAAAGTTGGGGTGAAGCTTTTGCCAATACGGTAGATCTTGCCGCTGCCATCGAACTCTATGTTTTGCGGGGCGATCTCTCTGTACAAGGCGAGGTCTCTTGTTGCACCCGCAGGAGCAATCTCGAACCGGCTGACCAGGTCCGGGCGCCCGACCTCACCGAAGAAGTAGAGCCGAAAATCGATGTAGGCCAGCCGCTCGCGCTGCGCATGGCTCAGGTCATCGACACTTTTGGAGCGCACAGTTAGTGTCTCCTTAGCCAAGAGAACGGGGGAAACGGCTAGAGAAGTACACTATTCTTATCATTCTTAGCCCGACGTTATGATCAAAATGATTATATTCTGAGGCTGTTTTTGTAGAAAAGCAAGGATTTGGCGACCTTGCATCAGACAGTGACACACCGCGGTGTCGCTAGTGAGCAATGGACAGCCGGCACCCAGGCGGCCAGCGGCCGCAACCCTATCCTGGAGTTGGCTACTGCGCTCCGTCAGGGTTGGTCGATACCACGCTCGCACCACCTCGGCCCTGGGTGCAGAAACCGAGCATCCGCGCCCAATGAACTCCTCAACCCAGATCGGGTGCAATGCCTCGGATTGCTGGACGCCTCATCGCTGGCGCATCATCTCAAGCTTGAGAGGCTCCATCGAATGAGGGGCTATGCAGGCTACAGAGGTCTACCATGTCTATGGCTGTGTATATACACATCAAATCTCCTAGCAATTTAATGGCGTTTTTGGATGTCTATCAGCCCAGCATGCTGTGGAGTACAAGTTTTGGTGCTGCGGAGTACAAGTCGCCGTGCTGTGGAGTACAAGTTTTAATGCTGTGGCGTACAAGTCGTTTGGGCAGCGTTTCCCTCTGAGCCTCCCTCTGAAATCGAAGTTAGGAACTATCCTGAGTCGACTGACTCGGTCATGGACGCACTGATGTGTATATACACATCAAATCCCGTTGTCCTACCGAGTTCCATATGAGCAGCACCGAGCCAACCAAAAAGAACGCATCCCGCCATTCCCCCACCACAGTCCAATTTGTTGCCCGGGTTCCTCGAGACCTGCATAGCAGTTTTCATGGCACGTGCCATCAGCTTGGCTTTAATGCATCGGAGGTTCTGCGCTCCTTGATGGAGAGCTTTGTGCGTATGAACCAGACTGAGGGAAAGAATGGCTGAATTGACGAACCTCTCCCGCGCCGATAAGCTTCGAGCCCTTGCTGAAGCCACTGCACGCGCCGCCCTGAAGGCGGCCCCTGATGCGCGCGAAGAACTGCTTGAAGCCTCGAACACGCTATCGTCCCTTGCTCACACCAGTGAGCTGAGGATCAAGAAGCAAGAAGAGCCCGTCAAGATATTGCCGTCGAACGCTACCCGGGACGAACTCACGTCCGCGCGAAGCCGGCAGGCGACCCGACGCGGCGCAGAAACCTACCTGCCAACGCTCTCCGATGTGGCTCAAGTGCTGCCAAACGCTTTATTGCGCTGTGCCCTGTTCTCCAGCAGTCGCAAAGTGCCGACGCTGAACGACCAGGTGCTATCCGGCGATACATCCCTGCTGGTCGTCAACAAGACGATCGCGTCATTCAACAACGTCACCGTGACGCTGAATGGGTATGAGCTTTGCCAGTTCGACCGTATCGTC
Source organism: Alcaligenes sp. AB3 (assembly GCF_031844565.1). Taxonomy (NCBI): domain Bacteria; kingdom Pseudomonadati; phylum Pseudomonadota; class Betaproteobacteria; order Burkholderiales; family Alcaligenaceae; genus Alcaligenes; species Alcaligenes sp. AB3. The sequence continues at coordinate 84,599 of NZ_JAUZVM010000002.1, read as the reverse complement.
TATGCGACCTGCCTGGACTACTACCGCGAGCGTCCGCTTTCTCCGGAGACGGAGAACAAGCATGTCGGGACGACCTTCTACGAGTTCGCTAAGCGGATGGGCCGCTCATACAGCGTGAGGTTGCATCACTCAATCCGTGCAAGCCTGCTAAGACTGAGCTTTGCCCAGCTACGAATTCGGCGAGATCGTCTCAATCTCGAAGTGCCAAAATTCCTCTCGGTTTCATTCGAAGACAGTGAGCAAGATGTTGAGGCATCAGCAATCGCAGGCGCTCCCCTGGGCAGCGATCGACTCTGGCTGCGGGTCAGTGAATCTGTTGCCGAGCTTTTCGGGCCGGGAGCTTGGACAGCGCTGGAACGAAAGGCGATGGATTACAGCGGGCTCCAGGGGTGGCTGGCAAGTTTCTATGCAACCCACCAAGGTCCGCTGTGGCTCAGCGTGAAAAAGCTACATGAAATGTCCGGCTATGAATCTAGGTTCAGCAACTTCCGAAAGGGACTGTGCGAAGCGCTCGACAAATTAAAAGCCGGCGATACGCCGCCCTCGTGCCGGATTTCGGAGTATCACTTCTCGAATGACGGGGAGAAGATCCAGGTTCATCGGGTGAGTTGGAACGGGGAGTGAGGGCTGGAGTCTAGGTGCTGGGGTGATGCTAAAGCTGAATGTTCTGATCATGGTCAGGGTAATTTGCCTATACGGGAGGCGAAGTTTTTTTGCTGAGCCACCTTCGCCCGATGACTACCTGAGATTTGTGTCCCTTTGCAGCTCAAAGGGGGAAACCCGTGAAAGGGAAAAAACCAAACAAATCAGTTGGTTACAAAATCGTCAGGTATTTCACTCCGTCGTCTATAACTGCTTCGCAGACGGCAGAAAACCAAGGTGGTTCGGCTAGAAAGAGATTTATGAGCCAACCATTAACCTATCAAACCCTACTGGAAAACCTGAATCGTCAAGTCGAGATCCAAACTATCAATGCGCAGACCGCGGCAAACCGCGCGACCGTACTGCGAAGCTTTCTACGGGCCAATCGCTTGAGCATGGATGATGTCATCGGCAATGAGATGCGTGTAAGCCACATCGAGGCTCTGGACCGCTTCTTCAGCTATTTGGTAGACGATGGCAAGTCGAACCGGGACATTTCCAACAATCGCTCAATGATGCGACGTTGGAAGGAAGCCGTCGTTGAGCTGGACACAACAGCGGCCCTTAACGCAGGCAGTCAGACGCCGTTTCAGCAGACTCTCCAAAGCGTAATTGGGGACATACCCGTCGCCCATGTGGCAAGACGGGCAGGTATCCCGAAAGACATGCTCTGGGGCTGGTTGCGCGGAAAGATTCCTCGCGCCGGCAGTGCTCGCTACCTTCTGCGTCTAGAAGGCTTTTTCGGCCTAGAGAGGAATCTACTGGTTAATCTTTCGGGAATGCGTCCTTACGGCTTTAAGCCGACTGTCGGTGGCACGCCGGCTCCTGTTCCTTTCAATCAAAAGATTGTGGAGCTCACTAAGTTGCAGTTCTGCGCAAAGCCGGATGAGGGCTCATTGCTGCGAGAGCAGTGGACCGAATTTCTCCGGTATAAAACCTCAGCCGCACCACGTTACAAACGCAGCCGTTTGGCCAAGTGGCGGTTTTCCCCTTGCCCCATAACACCGCTCAGACCATCGAGTTGGTTTGAGTTTTTGGATGGTCGAGAAGTCGCTACCGCGCGAATCAATTGGTACAAGACGGCATCGTACCTTGGTTGGCTTGGTCTCGACAAAAGCGAAGGCGGGTTAGGCATGGCCAAAGAGACTGCCGAAACAATGGCGTGGTTGGCCGTCCCAGACTACATCGAGCAATACATCGAATGGCAACGAAAACGAGTGGGAGTACTGAGCCGCGGAGTGCCGCAGTTTTTTGGGTTCATTGGCTCGGTGGTGCGCCCTGAGGTTGGCTACTTGCGGCAACGCCCTGAGCTCCTGAAAACACTCCCGCAGAAGTACTGGGATTACGACTGGGAGACGTTGTGTCAGCGTCAGTTTGAATTACTCGATCAGTTGAATCAGTCCTTCAAGGATGAGATAGTCGCTTCCAGATCATCCATGGAGCCCCTGAAGCACATTCTGCAAGCTTTGCAGCCCATGGATGCCATGGCCGATATGATCCAGCGGATTCGCGCTGATCGCCCTGTTGGCCAGCCTCGCAGAGAGGCTCTCTGGGCCCGTGACTTGGTGTTGTTGAGGCTGCTGATAAGCAACCCGTTGCGCTTTCGTATGCTCGCAAGTTTGACCTGGAGAGCTGATAACACAGGCGAGCTGTACCAGCGCCCTGATAAGTCATGGTGGGTTCACATCTCAAGGGCGAAGTTCAAGAACGTGAAAGGTGCTGCTGGTGACAGGGATTATGACAGCCAGGTCCATGCGTCTGCCTGGCGGGATATTGAGCGTTACCTGTTCATTTTCCGTCCCAAACTACTGCGCGAACCGACTGACCTAGTTTTATTGGCGATGCCTTCCCATGGCATTACGGAGCATAGGCCGTGGGAGGGGTTGAGTCGGCATGTAGCCAGGCTCACGGCGCGGTATCTTGTGCGCTGCGTCGGTATCCGCGCACATGCCTTTCGGCATATTGTCGCAACATCGATCCTGAAAGCGGATGGAGGGGACTACAAGACAGCTGCGCTGGTACTCAATGATCGCCCTGTAACGGTGGAACGCCACTATGCATGGCTGCGCTCAAACGATGGTAGTGAGCGCATGGCTGAATTGCTGGATAGCTCGTTCAAGCGGATGTAGGAGCATCTATTATGGTCTGTGCCGCCTAACATCCTGAGGATGGGCTTAGTCAGGATATAAGGCGTGCCAAACCCTGATGCAAGGAATGGTTGCTTTCGGCCATAAGCTGTTCTATGCCCTTATATCTGTAAATGAGCATAATCGGTAGGAACGCCCGAGCGCTAGAAAACCTCATTGCTAGCTCTATCGGCCTAAGCAATAATGTCTAATTGCTACTAAATAAAAAACGATCGGTTTTGAGGGGCAATAATGAAATACCGGGAAAGCAAAGTAGACAAAGATTTGAGGTTGTGGTTTGGTTCCGATATGTCGAAAGCGTTACTTCGACGAATTTGCGTAGTAAAAGGCAACCTTCGTGGCGTTAGCTCCATGGACATCTCGCTGAACTACCCTATCACTGCGTTCGCTGGCGTGAATGGTGCGGGAAAATCCACCATTCTTGCCTTGGCGAGTTGCGCCTATCATGCAAATAAGGATGCATTTAAAGCCCCACGACGGAAGCATCCGTACTACACGTTTTCTGACTTTTTCATACGGCATCGGGAAGAGGCGGCGCCCGACGGCATAGAGATTCGCTACACAATCGCCAATGATAAATGGAAGAAGAGCGAGTCTTTTCCTGAAGGTAGAGGTTTGGGCGTGCAGGAGCGACGCAAGAACAAGGGGGGGAAATGGAATGACTATGCCAGCAGGGTTAAGAAGACTGTAGTTTTCTTAGGAATCGAGCGAATTGTTCCGCATAGCGAACGGAGCCAGTCTCGTTCATACTCGAGGTCGTTTGCCGACGTAAAGCCTAAGGGTTGGGAAGGCAAGGTGCGAGATGCTGTTGGTTTCATCTTAGGCAAAACTTACGACGATTTTCGCTACCTTGAGCACTCGCGCTACAGCCTTCCGCTAGTGAAAGTGGGGGACATAACTTACTCTGGCTTCAACATGGGCGCAGGGGAGAACGCATTATTCGAGATTTTCTCCACGATCTATTCTTGCGGTGAGAGGGCATTACTTGTAATGGACGAGATAGAGCTAGGCCTTCATGCGAAAGCCCAGAAGCTCTTCATGAAGAAATTGAAGGAGGTTTGTAAGGAGACAGGGACTCAGGTTATTTGCACGACCCATTCCCGTGAGATATTCGAGTGTTTGCCCGATGATGCTCGATTCTTCGTTGAAACGATTGGAGGAAAGACTAAGCTAACCGGTGGAATTTCGCCAGACTTTGCTTTTGCGAAGATGGGCGCGCAAGCCGGCAATGAGCTTGAAATTCTTGTCGAAGATGACGTGGGCAAATCATTACTGCAAGCTGCGTTTTCGGCTTCGATAAGAACCAGAGTGACCATCAAGGTAATTGGCTCAGCGACTGCTATCGCCCGCCAGCTTGCCGCCTGCTATGTAAGAAAGGATGATCGCGCCATAATCGCAATCTTTGATGGTGATCAGCAAGCAAAAGACGCCGATAACTTCGGCCATGCAAAGAACATGGCCGAAAATCCCGGGGCTGACTTTGAGGAATGGTACCGAGCCCGAATTGATTACCTTCCAGGAGCAACCTGGCCGGAATCTTGGATCGTTCAGAAAGCAAGAGAGGTAAGTGACGATACTGCTGGTGCTCTGGCTGTGGATCCTGAGGCGGTCGAAGGGATTCTTGAGTATGGCTTACAGGCTGGTAAGCACAATGAGTTTTATGAGATTGCCCAGAATGTCGGTCTTTCGCGTTCACAGTGTATAGAACGACTATGCGCCACGGTTTGCACAGCCTTTCCAGACGCTGTTTCTCCATTAGTGAGGCATATTGAAGAGATATTGGGTTAGTTCAAGATTTCCAGTCTACTGACAAATTCGAAGGGGTGGAGCATGGATGAGCCCAAATTCAAAGTTAGGTTTTAGTTCTCTTATTGGTCAGCATTTGGAGTGCTCCGCCGTCCTCGACCGGGAAATATAAGGCTGCATGATGGGGTAGTCAGCCGCCCGTTCATAAAAAGTCTTTCAATGACCACTAATGCCGAACCGAAACTTCGGTAAGGGCTTCAGCCTGTGAGCAGCTGTCACGGTTCAGAATGTGCCGCACAATCCGACAGCTCACCGATTAGTAGCAGCGGATCATTTCCGGAATCCACGCAAATTTACCAAGGATAATGCCCCCCACTCAAAGTCTGAGTAGGGGGCAGAGCACACTTGCCTAGTCCTGGAAAACAATACGCCTCGATTCCCACCATGTCTGCGAGGGCCGGAGTAGGTCGGCCTGCTGTGTTTGTTGATACAGCAAGGCAATTAGCATCTTTACTGCAATCGGCAACGCCACTAGATCGCTCTCCTGGACTTGAGCTTCCGCTGCCGATGGTGATGCACATACCAACCTCAACGCCTTTTCTAGCCTTTCTTCCAATGAGGGGATAACCTCAAGGAAGTCCGACGCATCGAGTCTGCCTGCAAGTACAAAGCCAGCGACTGGAGGTGCGCCCAGGTAAGCAGCGAATGCTCTCAAGTGCTTATCGCTAACTTGCTCCATCGGTTTATCACCCCGCATGAGCTCTGACAGATAGCTCTGACTGATTCCCACTTGCTTTGCGACGTATGACGTGCTGTGGGATCTCTCATGCATGGCTACACGTAGCGCCAGCCTCAGATGATGACCCTTCTGTTCTATTTCCTTTCTCATGTTGATTGCCTATTTTGTGATCGGGCACATGCCCAATCACGTATAGGTCGCGTCGGCACCTAACCTTCGAGCACCAATAGCGTGAGTCTGCCGCCACCGGCGATAGTTTCTCCAAGTTGGGCCCCAAAAAATATGCTCCAGGATTTTTCCATGGAACGTACGATGACCGACTTTCACCCTAACGCGTTTGATACTGACTGCTTGACCGAGTCAGCAAAACGAATTCTTCGTATTTTGATCTTGCTGGGCCTTCAGCGAGGTACTGAGGGAACGCTCACCGTGTCTATTGGGACTCTGGGTGCAGCCGCTGGCCTCGACCAGTTAGAGATATCTACCGCGTCCATCCGGGCGCTGCTCGCGGAGTGCGCGAAGGCGCTCACATTGCTCAATCCTAATGATGACGACGGCGAGGAAGCGCCTGCGGCCAGTTGTCCGGTCTTTCTGGCTGTTCGGCTCATCGATGACCAGGTCTTTTTTGAATTAGATCGGCCGGTCTACAGCCTTTCAATTAGAGAGCTGGACGACCTATTGCCCATGCGGCCGCTTAGCTAGTCTGATGGGTAGCTGCAAGGTATGTCACTAGCTCAGCGGAAGTTATGACAAGATGGCACTCACATTATTCGTGAGTACAGTGTCAGCGAAGGAAGGTTCGCACCCAGGCCCGAAGCAGCAGTCGCCGCTTCGGGTTTTCTATTTCTCGGTTGGGCATATGCGTCGGTCAACCGAATGGCTGCTGATCTGAGGGCAGCGCTACTCTGCATTCTCGCTCAGCGTCGCAACCAGGCGATCAATATCACTGCGTCGCCAGGCCGAGGCCCTCGGGCCTAGCTTCACTGGTGCTGGATATCGTCCTGCTTGGATGCCTACGTACCACGTTGCCCGGGAAACGGGAATGATCGCCAGTACATCGCGGATGCGTAAAAAAGACTCTGTTGTATGCATTACTCACTTCCTTCCCCCAAAGTGAATCCGGAAGACTGTCCTCGGTACCTCTATGTATTCCTCTACCAAGCGATAGGGGAGCATCGCTGGGTCCGGTGGCGTCCTCTGACGTCCGGCTGAGTATAGGAAGGCAAGGGTAGGATGATGGGGGCAATTTCAGAGAAAGTGCGTCAGTGCCCGAAAGATGCTTTGACGGGTAAGCAACTGCTTGCGTAGCGAGTAGAGGGTGCGTACTAGGTGAGATGCAATCGAAACTCGCAACCTGGGTGCAGGAATTTGCAAAGGCAAAAATACTGTGCACAGGACTGTGCACAAGCAAAATCTGAGTACAACGGGAATTTAGCCAGACAGTGAGTGTTGTCTGAAAATTGCCTTGAGAATCAAGGGCTTATTTAAGTGGTGCCCGGGGCCGGAATCGAACCGGCACGCCTTGCGGCGGGGGATTTTGAGTCCCCTGCGTCTACCAATTTCACCACCCGGGCTAGGTATGGCAACCTGGGAATCCAGGCTTGGAAGGAAAGATTGTTATTATACGCAGATTCCTGGGGGTTTTGGCAAGTGCCACAGCAATTTTTTTAAATTTAGCCTGGCACTGAAAACATTCCCACCCAAAGTCCGTCTGAAGCCCCATTTTTTGCCTGCTTTGTCACAACTGCTTAAGCAATAACCGGGCATTCTCGGCAGGTAAAAACCTACCGTACAGTTGACCATCCCCAAACCTGGATTCCAAGTAAAAACAGGCCAGGTACATCGCCCTGGCCTGCTCAATTTTCTACTCTGTATTCGGGATCTAGTCCCCTGCCACAGCCTGCCCGTTACGAATCCACTCTCTCCAGATCGCAACCAACAAGGCCATCAGGACCGGGCCGATGAACAAGCCCACGATGCCCATTGTTTGCACACCGCCAACCAGGCCAAAGAAGGTCGGCAAGAACGGCAGTTTCACCGGGCCACCGACCAAACGTGGTCGGAGGGTTTTATCAACGATGAACAGTTCGATAGCGCCCCACAGGAACAAGCTCACGCCAGCCACCAGGTGGCCAGAGCCTATTAAATACAAGGACACCATTGTGAATGACAGAGGAGCACCGCCGGGGATCAGCGCCATAAAGCCGGTGATCACACCCAAGAGTACGGGCGATGGAACCCCTGCAATCCAGTACGCAATACCCAGAACCACACCCTCACCCAAGGCGATCAAGCCCATCCCAGTGACGGTGGAGTTAACAGTAGCAGGCACAACCCGAGAAAAGCGCTGCCAGCGGCCTGGCAGGATGCGCTCACCAACAATATCCAATTGCACCAGCAGCCTGTCGCCATCTTTAAAGATGAAAAACAACGTGATCAGCATGAACAGCACGGTCAGCAGCAGGTGAAAAACGTTGCCGGTAGCGGACAGGACCATGCGGTAGATATTGCCCAGATGCTGGCCGCTAACCATCTCGACCAGCTCGCCCAACGCGTGAGGTTCGCCTAAATAAACTTGCCAGTACTCGGTCAAGCGCTCGCCCATCAGGGGCATGGCTTTGATCCATTCTGGAGTAGGAGTGCCGTAGCGGTTGGCGGCCAGCGCCCAGGTAATGAAGCTGCTGGCTTCCTGGATCGCAAAGGACAAGGCCAGGGACAAGGGCACCACCAGGACCACAATGACGACCAGCAAGGCTAGCGTGGCCGCCAATGCGGTGCGGCCGTTGCAGCGTACGACCAGCCGTTTATATAAGGGCCAACCGGCCAGGCCTATGATCAGCGCGGCCAGAACAGGGACCAGAAATCCCTTTAAAAAGTAGACGCCTGCGGCCAGCAATAGCAGCAACAGCCAGCGAGCGATGAGAAATGCGGGTAAGACGGGTTGCATAAACGGTGGAGACCCTCTTGTCTATTGGTCTGGGCATGGGTCGGTGCCCGAAAGTTTTTTGACGATAGCATGATCACAGCCCTAGGAATACCCGTTTCTTACAACAAGCTGAGTGGGGTGTTTGCTATGGCAAATTTGCTTTAGGCAAACCCGGTTCTTCAGGTCAAGCCAGCCTTGGTATAGCACCAAGCTATTTGGCGGTTAAGACAAGCCAAGGCCTGAAAGCTCAATCACATGATCAGCATCGCCCACTAAGTATCCTCCTCGCTTCTCTAAAGGCCTAGAAAAAAAGTTGTCTCTAGCGCCTCACGACCAAGTTTGTATGTCCACGGCAACTCTCAGACTCGCCGTTCCTTTTGGGTCAACACGCTAAGGCCCTCAGCCCTTCCCCTCCTTACCCATCTTTCTCTCTGCTGACCTGACTCAGGGTTCAGGCAAGCGCTGCGGCATCTTTTTCTCTTTAAACCCTCCCAATCAATCATCCACAGGTAAACCCCAGTTTTTTTAATTTTTCACATACGTAAAATATTTTTCTCACACAGGAAATTTAGAAATGAAAAAACCATCTTGGATTGTTAGTCCCGAAGACGCCGTTGCGTACTCTCCCGCCAACCACACGGGCACCGTGAATCGTCGCCTGATCAGTCAGGCCAATGTCGGTGCCAAGCATGTGGAGGTGCTTTTGGGTGTGATTGAAAAGAACCAGGGCGCCCTTCCCCATGCGCATCCTGGAATCGAGCAGGTCTGCTATCTGCTCAGCGGTACTGCCGATGTGGAAGTCGATGGCGAACGCGGTCAGATGAAAGCAGGCGAGTGCTGTTATCTCCCCCCTGACAAAAAGCACGTTTTCACCGTCACCAGCGATGAACCCGCTCAGCTGCTGGTGATTTACTCGCCGCCCTACGAAGAACACCCCGATCGGGTTATCCGCTGATCCACGTGCTTGCTGGTTTGAGCTAACGCGCCCTGCCTTCCACCCTGAGGAGACCGCCATGAATTTCAAAAAAAATAATCTTTTGCTTTCGCTACGTTCACGCTGCAAGGCCGTACTGGCGTGTGGCGCCGCCATGTTGCTGATGGGGGGTAATGCCTGGGCTCAGTATCCGGAACGAGCCATTACCTTGATCGTGCCTTTTCCGGCCGGCTCAGGCACCGATGCCGTAGGTCGGATCTTTGCGGAAGAGATGGGCAAGCGGGTAGGCCAGACCATCATTGTTGAAAACCGCCCAGGCGCGAATGCCACGATAGCAGCCAACTACGTAAAACGGGCCGCCCCTGATGGCTACACCCTGTTCATCACCACCAATACCTCGCATTCCGCCGCACCGTGGTTAATGAAAAATGTGCCCTACGACCCGATCAAGGATTTCACGCCCATCGCCCGTGGTGGCAACCTGCCTTTTATCCTGGTGACGAACCCCGATCGTCCCTACCAAACCGTTGAGCAGCTGCTGCAATACGCCAAAGCCAACCCAGGTCAGATTACGTATGCCTCTGGCAACAGTACCGGCATCGTGGCAGGCGGCACTCTGGATCTGCAGGCAGGCATGAAAGCGCTGCATGTTCCGTACAAAGGCACCCCTCAAGCGCTAACCGACCTGATCGCCGGGCAAGTGGACTTCATGTTTACCGACGTCACCTCCGGGCTGGCTTTTATCAATAGTGGTCGCCTGAAAGCCCTGGCCGTGTCCACCGCCAAACGCAGCGCCTTGCTGCCCGATCTGCCCGCCATGGAAGAAGCTGGCCTGTCTGACTTTGACATTACTTCCTGGAATGGATTTTTCGGCCCGGCGGGGATGGATCCGGAGCGCGTCCAGCTACTCAACCGCACAATCAATGAAATTGTTCAGGACGAGGCCGTGCGCCAGAAGCTGGCCCAGCTCGGTTTTGATGCCTTTAGTGGCCCGCCCGAAGAGTTCGCCCAGTTTGTTCAAGAACAGTACGTGCTGTGGGGAAAACTGATTAATGACGCCAATCTCGGCCCTCAGTAATTGCGTGGACGCCAACCATGACTGAACACAAGAAGGACAATGTGGGGCCATTGAGCGGTATCCGTATTCTGGATTTAAGCTCGGTGGTGATGGGGCCCTTTGCCACGCAGATTCTGGCGGATCTGGGGGCTGACGTAATCAAGGTGGAGCCCCCCAGCGGGGACACCATGCGAGCAGTCGGCCCCATGCGCAACCCGGCTATGGGCGCCCTGTTTCTCCATCTGAATCGCAATAAACGATCTGTGGTTCTGGATTTGAAAACCCCGGCCGGTCAAGAGGCCTGCCTGCAGCTGATCCGGGAATCCGATGTGCTGCTCTACAATCTGCGCCCGGCTGCCATGGCACGCCTGGGCCTGGATTACGAGCGCGTCGCTGCTAACAACCCGGCCATTGTGTATGTCGGCGCCTATGGATTCGGGGAAGATGGCCCCTACGCTGGACGCCCTGCCTACGATGATCTGATCCAGGGCATGACAGGGCTAGGCCATCTCTACCAGCAGCAATCCGGTGATGTACCTCGCTATACGCCGTTGACTCTCTGTGATCGCACGGTAGGCCTGCATGTGGCCGTCGCGGTACTGGCTGGTGTCATTGAGGCACGCCAAAGTGGCCACGGCCAGGCCATTGAAATCCCCATGTTCGAGGCAATGGCGCACTTTGTGCTGGGCGATCATCTAGGCGGCCACTCTTTTGAGCCAGCACTGGGTCCCACCGGCTATGCCCGCCTGCTGGCTAAAGAGCGCAAGCCTTATCAAACCAGCGATGGCTTTCTGGTACTACTGATCTATAACGACAAGCATTGGACCAATTTCTTTTCCCTGATTGGTCAACCCGAACTGCAACAGGACCCACGATTCAGCTCACACTCGGCCCGCGCCATTCATATTGGCGAGGTCTATGACTTTGTGGCCTCACAGATCAAGCAAAAGGACACGGCTTATTGGCTCCACGCCTTGCGTCAGGTCGACATCCCGGCCGCCCCCTTGTACTCCATCGAACAGTTGATCGATGACGAGCATCTACAAGCAGTACAGCATCTGCAGCATATGGAGCACCCGACCGAGGGCCCTATCTGTACCCCCTCTCCCTTGGGCAAATACTCGCGCACTCCTCTTAGCATTCGACGCCATGCACCGAGTCTGGGAGAACACACCGCCCAGGTTCTGGCCGAGCTGGGCTATAGCGAGCAGGACATACAGGCCATGCTAGCCAGCGTTCACCCCTCACCCCGAGAACAGATTGTATGAATATCGAATTAAGCGAAGATCAACGCGCCTTGGTGCAGGCTATTGAGTCGGTTTGCCAGCAGTTTGATGACGAGTACTGGCTGGCCCGTGACCAGGATGGTGTCTATCCCCATGACTTTCATAAAGCTTTGGCGGACGGGGGATGGTTAGGCATTGCCATGCCAGAACAATACGGTGGGGCGGGCCTGGGCATGATGGAAGCAGCTCTGATGATGCACACCATCTCCCGTACAGGCGCCGGGTTTTCAGGCGCCTCTGCCGTGCATATGAATATTTTTGGTCTGAATCCGGTCGTGGTGTTTGGCAACGATGAGCAACGCGCCCGCTTTCTGCCACCGTTAATTCAAGGCAAAGACAAAGCCTGCTTCGGTGTCACCGAACCCAACTCCGGGCTAGATACCAGCAAGCTGGAAACCCGTGCTGTTTTGCAGGGTGACCATTATCAGGTGCATGGTCGCAAGATCTGGATTTCCACGGCTCAAGTTGCCAACAAAATCCTGCTACTGGCTCGCACGACCGCGCTATCAGAAGTTAAAAAGCCAACGGACGGCCTATCTCTGTTCTATACAGACCTGGATCGCAGCACCATCGAAGTGCGTCATATCGACAAGATGGGACGCCATGCAGTGGATTCGAACATGCTATTTATCGACGGGCTGCGTATCCCTGTCGAAGATCGCATTGGTGAAGAAGGCAAAGGCTTTAGCTATCTGTTGCACGGGCTAAATCCCGAGCGAATTCTGATCGCCTCCGAGGCCATTGGGCTAGGCAGAGCCGCCCTGGAGAAAGCCACCATCTACGCCAAGGAACGGCATGTGTTCGGGCGGCCGATCGGACAAAATCAAGGGATACAACACCCGCTGGCTCAGGCCTGGATGCAACTGGAAGCCGCCGACTTGGTCACTTTGAAGGCTGCGGCTTTATACGATGCTGGCAAGCCCTGTGGGGAGTACGCCAACGCCGCTAAATACCTGGCTGCCGAAGCCGGTTTTCAGTCTTGTCAGACCGCCATTCAAACCCTGGGAGGCATGGGTTACGCCAAGGAATACCATGTAGAGCGCTATCTGCGCGAAAGCTTTATTCCGCGTCTGGCTCCTGTCAGCCCGCAATTAATCATGTGCTATATAGCGGAAAAAGTGCTGGGGCTGCCCAAGTCCTATTGAGCCGCCTTCTAGGCCTCTTCAATAAAACGGCAAGCTACACGCAGGCGCTCCGCGTAACTTTGCAGGTTCTGTTCAATACGATAAACAGGACCTGCAATCGAAATGGCGTAACTGCCGCCTGAAAGCCGGATCGGCCACGCAATACCGCCCACATCCGACATGGACTCGCCCATATTGCCGTACCAGCCGCGCTGCGCAGAGGTTTCCAGGTCAGCATTCAAACTGTCCAGGCTGGTCAGAGTCTTGTTCGTAAAGGCTTCCAAAGGCCCATCACCCAAAAGCTGGGCGCGCTCTTCCAGCGTCATCTGGGACAACAACGCTTTACCGATAGAGTTGGCATGAACGTGGCGTTGAGTTCCTGCCACCGCCACATAGCGGATGGGATGTGGGGAAGAAATCACCTCTACATAGACCACTTTCTTATCCAGATCTAGCTTGCCAAACACAACGGTTTCCTGCGTAGTGTTACGCAGCTCTTCCAGGCTGGGGCGTACTTTTTCCAGAATCGGGTCTGCTTGAGAAATACGCTGGGCCATCGCCAGTAAACGGCCTGTCGGGTAATAACCTTGCCGACGCCCCGTCTCGTAGATATAACCCTGCCGAGACAACGTGCGCAGCAAAGCCAGGCAACTGGATACAGGCGCATCCAGCAATCGAGCCATTTCAGAAAGCGCTAAAGGGCGTGTCTCTCGAGCAAACAGTTCGATGATCTCGATAACACGCAGAGCAGTTTTGACATTGCTCTCGGCTGGTTTGGTGCTCATGCTCAGGGTGCCACCGGCAATGCACGTTTATGCGCCGAGGCATGGAAAGTCTTGATGATGATCTGCGTGGCTTCATCATCAATGGCCTTGCCTTCCAGAAAATCATCAATCTGGTCGTAGCTGACGCCAAAGGCATCTTCATCCGGCTTCAAGGGGCTGAGGCTTTCCAGATCGGCGGTGGGAACTTTGAACACCAAGGCGTCAGCGGCACCCATCGCACTAGCCATGGCACGCACACGGCGTTTGTTCAAGCCCGCCAAGGGGGTGATGTCGGCAGCGCCGTCACCAAATTTAGTGAAGAAACCCATCAAGGCTTCAGCAGCGTGGTCTGTACCGACCACCAAACCACCATTCGCACCAGCAATCGCATACTGCGCCACCATGCGTTGACGGGCTTTGATATTGCCCATCAGAAAATCCTGTTGTGCCGCATCGCGGAATTTCAAGCCGGAGGCCAGCAGTTGCTCCAGCATGACATCCGATGCGGGCTTCACGTTCACAACCAAGATCTGGTCGGGATTGATAACCTTCAGACCGCCTTGGGCATCTTTCTCATCAGCCTGCTCACCGTAGGGCAAACGCACGGCGATAAATTGCGCTTGATGGCCTTGCTCACGTGCCTGCTCTACAGCACGCTGAGAGAGACACCCTGCCGCCAGGGAGTCCACGCCCCCGCTGATCCCCAGGACCAGGCTACGGCAGCTGGTGCGCAGCAGATAGTCACTTAGAAAGCGGACGCGGCGTTCGATCTCCTGCTGAACATCGAAATGATCCGTGATCCCCAATTCCGCACGGATACTGGCTTGCAAAGCGCGTTGATCATCAGTCATGGCGCAGGCTCTCTAACAAAGTGAACAATAGTTCGATTGTAAAGGACTGGAGGAACTGTGCCAGACGGTATAGGCATCTCCAGTTATTTAATGCGCCAACAAAATGGCCTGAGCCTGAAAACTCAACACAACAGCAAGGTATGGACTATTGTTCCTCTAGAGCCGCCCAAGCCCCTGGCCCCAGGGGCAAGGGGCTTGGGCGGCGGTTCTACGAAGATCAGTACTACTCAGCCCCTACACTCGAAACCCATAAAAAAACCCCACCTGCCAAAACAGATGGGGCTTCATCAGCTAAAAGCTAAATCAGCTTAGCGATCCAGTTGCGACACATCACGCACTGCACCACGGTCAGCCGACGTCGCCAAAGCGGCATAGGCTTTCAGGGCTTGCGACACAACGCGCTCGCGGTTCACTGGCTTCCAGGCCTTGGAGCCACGCGATTCCATTTCGGCACGGCGTGCGGCCAGTTCTTCATCGCTGATGGCCAAGTGGATACGACGGTTAGGGATATCGATCTCGATGGTGTCACCATCTTGCACCAAGGCGATATTGCCACCCTCAGCCGCTTCAGGCGAAGCGTGCCCGATCACCAGACCGGACGAGCCACCGGAGAAACGACCATCGGTGAACAAGGCCGAGCTTTTGCCCAGGCCCATGGATTTCAGGTAGGAAGTGGGGTACAGCATTTCCTGCATACCAGGGCCGCCTTTGGGGCCTTCGTAGCGAATAATGACCACATCACCCGCCTTGACCACGCCGTCCAGAATGGCGGCAACGGAATCGTCCTGGCTTTCGTAAACGCGCGCGGTGCCGGTAAAGGTCAGAATGCTTTCATCCACGCCAGCGGTCTTGACGATACAACCGTTGATGGCCAGGTTACCGTACAACACGGCCAAGCCGCCGTCTTGCGAATAGGCGTTTGCCTTGTCGCGGATACAGCCCTTGGCACGGTCGGTGTCCAGTTCCTGGTAGTAACGGTCCTGGCTGAAGGCCACTTGCGTAGGAATACCACCGGGGGAGGCACGGAAGAAGTCGCTGATGGCTTTGACGTTGTCGCCCTTGACGTCCCAACGCTTGATGGCTTCACGCAAGGTGCCACTATGTACGTTGCCCACATCCAGATTCAACAAGTCGGCACGGGCCAGTTCGGCCAGAATGGCCATGATGCCGCCCGCGCGGTGCACGTCTTCCATGTGGAATTCGGGGGTAGCGGGGGCCACTTTGCACAGGCAAGGTACACGACGCGAAATCTTGTCGATATCAGCCATCGTAAATTCCACACCGGCTTCCTGGGCTGCGGCCAGCAAGTGCAGCACGGTGTTGGTGGAACCACCCATGGCCACGTCCAGGGTCATGGCGTTTTCAAAAGCCTGGTAGGTGGCAATGTTACGTGGCAAAACGGATTCATCGTCTTGCTCGTAGTAGCGCTTGGCCAGATCCACGATCAGGCTGCCAGCGCGCTCAAACAAGCCTTGGCGGCGAGCGTGGGTGGCAACAATGGTGCCGTTACCAGGCAGGGACAGGCCCAGCGCCTCGGTCAGGCAGTTCATGGAGTTGGCGGTAAACATGCCCGAACAGGAACCACAGGTCGGACAAGCGCTGCGCTCAACGGCTTCAGCCTGTTCATCAGTCACGTTAGGGTCAGCAGCTTGAATCATGGCGTCCACCAGATCCAGCTTCTGCACCACGGTCTTGCCGTCTGGCGAGTAGACCTTGCCCGCTTCCATCGGTCCGCCCGACACAAAAACAACAGGAATGTTCAGGCGCATGGCAGCCATCAACATACCGGGGGTGATTTTGTCGCAGTTGGAGATACACACCATGGCGTCGGCGCAGTGGGCGTTGACCATATATTCCACCGAGTCGGCGATCAGTTCGCGCGAAGGCAGGGAATACAGCATGCCGCCGTGGCCCATCGCAATACCGTCGTCCACCGCAATGGTGTTGAACTCTTTTGCCACACCGCCGACCGCTTCAATTTGACGGGCAACCAGCTGGCCCATGTCTTTCAGGTGTACGTGACCCGGTACGAATTGCGTAAAGGAGTTCACCACCGCAATGATCGGTTTGGAGAAATCCTCGTCTTTCATACCGGTGGCGCGCCACAGGGCACGCGCGCCGGCCATATTCCGACCGTGGGTCGAGGTACGGGAGCGATATTGGGGCATGACTACTCTCTGAACAGGAAAATTATGTAAAGATACCTATCATAAACGTCCCAAGGCGCTTTGTGCGCGTCAAGGTCGGGCAGGCGTCTTATAGTAGGGCGGCTACCGATCTGGCACCCAGAATCCTTTGCAGCAAAACCCCTTATTTAACAGGAGATCTATTATGCCGCAGGCCGTGCCTGACCTTTCCAACCTGCTTAGACAGGACATCCGCTTTCTGGGCAAGGCCCTGGGAGAGGTGATTCGTGATAGCGAAGGAAAGGCGACCTTCACGCTGATTGAAGCCCTGCGCCGGGCGGCTGTCAGTTTCAGACGTGAACACGATCCGCAGCAAGCACGGATTCTGGAAAAAGACATTCCCAAGCTGAACGATGCGCAGGCCCGTTCCGTGGCCCGTGCCTTTGCCTACTTTCTGCACCTGTCCAATATTGCTGAGGACCGCGACCAGAACCGCCGCCGCGAAGAGCAGGATCCTGAAAAACTGCTGGGCAGCCTGCAACATGCCATTCAGACCTTGATGGATCAGGGTCTGAGCGCCAAAAAAATTCGTCGTTATCTGCAAGAAGCTTGTGTGATGCCGGTGCTGACGGCTCACCCTACCGAGGTTCAGCGCCAAAGCACGCTGGCTGTGCATATGGCCATTGCCGATGAACTGAATGGCCTGGATCACAAAGCCAGCGCCACGCAATCAGCCCGCACCCAGGAAAAACTGACCGGTCTGGTGTCCCTGCTGTGGCAAACCCGCATGTTGCGCGATCACAAGCTGACCGTCATGGACGAGATCGACAACGCCCTGGCCTATTACGGTTCCACCTTCCTGCCCACGATTCCGCAGCTGTACCACGACCTGGACCGTTTGCTGGAGCCCGGCAAAAAAAGCCTGCTGGATCAGAAAACCCGCTCCCTGCCCGCCTTTTTGCGCATGGGTAGCTGGATTGGCGGTGACCGCGACGGCAACCCCAATGTGGGCCCTGAAACCGTTGAGCAAGCGGTGCTGCGCCAGTCGACACGCGCGCTGCAACACTATCTGGAACAGATTCGCCTGCTGGGTACGGAAATCTCCGTGTCCGACGCACTGAACCGCGTCAGCAAAGACCTGGCAGCCTTGTCGGCCAGCAGCCAGGACCCCTCACCACACCGTGTGGACGAGCCTTATCGCCGCAGTTTTATCCATCTGTACGCTCGTATGGCGGCCACGGCCCAAAACCTGCTGGGCCGCGATCTGGCCGATCGCCCCACTTACGCCGCCCCACCCTACGCCAGCCCTCAAGAGTTCAAGGCTGATCTGCAAGTCATTGCCGATTCCCTGGCTGAAAACAAAGGCGGCGCCATTGCGGGCCTGCGTTTGAATGAGCTGATTCAGGCCGTGGAGGTATTTGGCTTCCATCTGGCCACCTTGGACCTGCGCCAAAGCTCGGACGTGCACGAGCGCGTGCTGGACGAGCTGTTCCGCGTGGCAGGCACGCTTTACAAGGACGAGCCCGTCAATTACCGCCAGTTGTCCGAAGAAGACCGCATCATCTTGCTGCGCTCGGAGCTGCGTCACCATCGCCCCCTGGTTTCACCCTGGTATCGCTACTCGGAAGAAACCGAGAAAGAGCTGTCCATTCTGCGCAAAGCCGCTGAATGCCGTCGCCGCTTTGGTGCGCGTGCGCTGGAACAAACCATTGTGTCGCACACCGAAACCCTCAGCGACTTGCTGGAAGTGCTGGTGCTGCAACAGGAAACCGGCCTGATCGTGCCCAATTCCAACGAGCCGGAGCATCAGGGTCTGATGGTCGTCCCGCTGTTCGAGACCATTCCTGACTTGGAACGTGGCCCGCAAATCATGCAGGAATGGCTGGACATGCCTGAAATCCGCCAGCGTGTGCGTCACGCTCAGGACAGCGTGCAGGAAGTGATGCTGGGCTATTCGGACAGTAACAAGGACGGTGGCTACCTGACCTCCAACTGGACGCTGTACCGTGCCGAGCGTGAATTTGCGCAGGTGTTCTCACGCCGCAAAGTGCGTCTGCGTCTGTTCCACGGTCGTGGCGGTTCGGTAGGCCGAGGCGGTGGCTCCAGTTTCGACGCGATTCTGGCGCAACCTCCCGGCACCGTGAACGGTCAGATTCGCCTGACCGAGCAAGGCGAGATGATTCAAGGCCGCTACAAGGATGCGGACGTGGGTCGCTGGCATCTGGAGCTGTTTGTGGCTGCCACACTGGAAGCCAGCCTGGGTTCACGCAAAGGCTCGTCCAATGACGATGAGCACCTGGCCGCTTACGGCGACGCCATGGCCTGGATGTCCGAGCAGGCCCATCAAAGCTATCGCCAGCTGGTCTACGGTACGCCGAACTTTGATCAGTACTTCTTCCAGTCCACGCCTATCAAGGAAATTGCTGGCCTGAATATCGGCTCGCGCCCATCGTCGCGCAAGGCCACGCAAAGCATTGAAGACCTGCGCGCCATCCCCTGGAGTTTCTCCTGGGCGCAATGCCGCCTGCCTATTCCGGGCTGGTACGGCATGGGCACGGCCTTGAATCGCTATCTGGAGTCGGGACTGCCCAATGATGGCCTGAACCGCAGCAAGCGCTTGGCTCAACTGCAAACCATGGCGCGTGACTGGGCCTTCTTCCGCACCCTGCTGTCCAATATGGAACAGGTGCTGGCCAAGACTGACCTGGATATCGGCCTGAAATACGCCGGTCTGGTCGAGGACGAGGAACTGCGCGAAAGCATCTTCACCCAAATCCGTGACGAGTTCGAGCTGACACACCAGTTGTTCCGTGAAATCACCGGCCACGAGCTGCTGGCACACGATCAGGCTTTGCAAGATGCTCTGGCCGAACGCTTTGCCTATATCGACCCGCTGAATCACTTGCAGGTGGAACTGCTGCGCCGCCATCGCCGTCAAGGTGAAAAGGCCAACAAGCCCACACGCAGCGGTGTAAACAAGCAGCACGTCATTCACCTGACGATCAACGGTATTGCGGCTGGCCTGCGTAACTCGGGCTAAAGCGACACCATGGAAATTGGCCCTATTAATTACTTTTATAAATAAGCTAATTTCCAAAAGAAGTTAAGAGCGTACAATAAGCCATTACTACGCTTTCTGAAAAAGGCGTGATCCTCACCGGGGTCACGCCATCTGGCTTATGGCGCTTGCAATCATTCTGGGAATTCTGACCGGCCTGTCGCTGGGCCTGACTGGCGCGGGTGGCGGTATTTTGGCCGTGCCCGCTTTGGTACTGGGCATGGGTTACAGCATGACGGCCGCCACGCCAGTGGCCTTGCTGGCTGTAGGCGCCGCCGCTCTGGTCGGCGCGCTGGATGGTCTGTACAAGCATATCGTGCGCTATAGAGCTGCCATGTTCATGGCTATCACGGGCGCTTTGGTCACGTCTTTGGGCGTACGCATCAGCCATGCCTTGCCGGAGAAAGTGCTGGTGACTCTGTTTGTCGCCATCATGCTGTGGATTGCCACCAAAATGCTGCGTCGTCCGGCGGAAACGGCCCATGCTCATACGCCCTGTTGTCTGAACCCGGAAACCGGCCGCCTGCGCTGGACACCAGTAGGCACCGCCACCCTGGCTTCAATTGGCGCGGTAGCCGGTTTGTTTTCGGGCATGTTGGGCGTGGGCGGTGGCTTTCTGATCGTGCCTGCCCTGAAACGTTTCAGCGACCTGTCCATGCACAGCATTGTGGCCACCTCCTTGATGCTGATCGCCCTGATTTCTCTGAGCGCGTCGGCCATGAGTCTGGCACACGGGGCAGTGATCCCCCTTAGCGGCTGGGTATTTGTGGCCTCGGCCATGGGTGGAATGGTGATAGGCCGACAACTGGCCCCTCATATCCCTCCTGTGCGCTTGCAACAGGGTTTCAGCATTTTGACCGCTGTTGTAGCCCTGTCCATGCTGGCGCGTACCTATCTGTTGTAAGCCGCGATTCGATACGCGCGCTCGAGCAACAACGGATACATGGCTTTGAGCCAAGCGCTGCGCTTGGCTCAAAACTGCACCTACTTTACTCGCAGATACTGCCACCACCGCCTTGTGGATTCAGACGGTAATCGCTGAAAGTGCCGCCCTCACGCGGGCGCACTGCGACAATGCGCTGAACAATATGGTCCGGGTCAGCCCGGAAACCATGCTCATAGGCCACGATATCGAAGTCTGCACACCAGCGCAGCAGCTCGCCCGGCTGCAACAGGAAGTCCGGATTACGCGGCGTGTTGTATTGCTCGTTGCCCTCCCCAAAGGTTTCGTACACCAGCACCCCGCCTGGCTCCAGGCTCTCCAGCAAGGTCGGCATCAAGGGACGCCACAGATACTTGGTCACCACCAGGGCATTGAACTGGCGCCCGGAAAAAGGCCAGGGCCCGTTTTCAATATCAGCCTGGATGATTTCCCCGTAAGGCGAGGTCGCTGCCACGGCTTCCGGATCCCGATCTACACCGATCACAGTATTGCCACGCTCGGCCAACCAGCGGGCATTGCGCCCCCGACCACAGGCCACATCCAGGACCGTGCCCGGATTAGGAATCAAATGGGCCCATGCCTGTAACCAGGCGCTGGCCTGTCCCCTGTCGTTCATCCCTACCCCTTTGCTAAGCAGACAAAACGCCCATGGTAACGCAGCATCAGCCAAGCTCAAGCGCGGCACTGGCCTGGGCTACAATTGGCCCCGGTTCCACGCTATTTTTTTGAGGGTGTATGAAAGTTCTGCTGCAAAAACCCATATTGCTGATGGCCGTTCTGTGCCTGCCTTTATGGTTTGTCTACGGCAACTTCATCCTGGCCGCTGTCACCTCCATCCTGATCGGGATGCTGGTAGGCATGATCCGCACCCTGCACCAAGTGACCCAGGCCAAGAAAGCCAGCGCCAAGAGCGCCGCCCCGGCTTCTTCCGAGACACCTAACGACAAGCCCAACTGACGCCATGAACGTATTGTCCGCCCCTGCCCTGCCACACGGTTTGCCTCCCCTGTCCGAGGAGCTGAAAAAACACGTCGCACAGGTTAACGATTACTTGTTGGACCGCATTGAAGATGAAGGTGGGTTCCTGCCTTTCGACCAATGGATGCACCATGCGTTGTACGCCCCCCATTTGGGCTACTACACCGGCGGCAGCACCAAGTTTGGCAGCAATCAGCCAACGGGCGACTTTACGACCGCACCCGAACTCTCTCCCCTGTTTGCTCAGACCCTGAGCCGTCAGGTCATGGAGGTGCTGGAAGGCAGTCAATCCCTGTCCATTCTGGAGTTTGGTGCAGGTAGCGGCGCTTTGGCCGAAGCGCTGATTACAGAGTTGCGCAAGCAAGGTATCGAGCCGCAGTACTCGATTCTGGAGGTGTCACCTGACCTGCGTGCACGTCAGCAGGAGCGTCTGGCACCGCTGGAGGCCCAAGTGCAGTGGCTGGACAGCGCACCACACAGCTTCAAGGGTTGCGTGGTGGCCAATGAGGTGCTGGATGCCATGCCTGCCAGCCTGTTCACCTTTGATGTGGAAGGCAAGGTGCTGGAGGTGGGTGTCATTGCAGCAGACGACAGCACCGCACAGGGCCTGCCAGCGCCTTTCTACTTGGCTACCCGTCCCGCTCCTGAGCATCTGGCTACGCTAGTGGCCGAACGCGTTCAAGCCCAGCCTTTTTACCTGTCGGAAATCAATCTGCAAGCCGAAGCCTGGGTACGCAGCATGGGCACTTGGTTGAAGCAAGGCGCAGCCATTCTGATCGACTACGGTTTTCCGCAGCGTGAGTACTACCATCCGCAACGCGACAAAGGCACCTTGATGTGCCACTTCCGTCACTTTGCTCACGCCGAGCCGCTGGTACTGGCTGGCTTGCAGGACATCACCGCTCACGTGGACTTCACCGCCATGGCGGATGCCGCTCTGGAAGCCGGTTTGGATGTGCTGGGCTATACCAGCCAGGCGCGCTTCCTGATGAATTGCGGCATCACCAACTTCCTGGCTTCTCCGCCGGAAGACCCATCGCCCGCCGTGCAACAGCAATGGGCACAGACCATGAGTGCCGCCAACAAACTGCTGTCTGAAGCGGAAATGGGCGAACTGTTCAAAGTGCTGATTATTGGGCGCGATATTTCAGCCCCAGTGCTGGGCACAATGAGCGGAGATCGACGCGAACGTCTGTAAAGCGGCCTTGGGGAACTTCCTGAGGACATTTCCCTCAAGAGTCATAAGCAGAGATCAGCAAACGGCAGGGTATATACCTTGCCGTTTTTACGTGAAGCAACCGCGCCAGAACACTCCCCCGAGACATCGCCCCCTAGACGAACACGCACTCAGCAGAAAAAAATAAGCGGCCTATTAGCCGCTTATTTTCTGAGTGTGCACTCCAGGCTGCTCACACATAGACTAAACAGACTGCTCCAAAGCTGCCAATCGAGCTGCGCGCACCGCTTCACGGATTTTGCCTGGCTCGGCCTTGTATCGAGCAGCAACTGCACCGGCATCCACACTGGCCATCACCTTTCGCAAGAAGTCCCATTCCAGCTCTGGAACGTCTTGCAGACAGGCCGCCGCACCGATCAGCTGAGTAAAGCGCTCTGGTTTGCGCAAGGCATCCAAAGACTCCATGACCTGCAAGGCAGACTCCACATCGGCACGAGGCTGCAGCAAGGCAGGGCTGGCCAACAACACCGGCAAAAGACGGGCCTGGTCGCGCCATTCAGAGGGTGCACGAATCTGTTCGGCCACCTGTCCTGGAGTGTCCGAAATATGGCACAGAACGGCAAAGCAGCTTGCCAGATCCAAACGCCTGTCTTTGGCGATCTGCACCTGCTGACCCACCTGATCGTTGTAGTTCAAGCCGGGCATGACACGCTCTAACGCGCCGACTTCCCGCAGTACCTCGAACATGCGAGCGGGCTGCTGGGCAGACAAACCTTTCGCTATTTCCAGATAGATGCGTTCGGGCACCAGCTCGTCCACTTCGCCCTGCTCGACCAGCTCACGCGCCAAGGCCCAGGTATCGTCGGCCACCGTGAACTCGGTAAAGCGGGCAGCAAACCGTGCCAGCCGCAGCAAGCGTACCGGGTCTTCGCTAAACGCAGTACCCACGTGACGAAACAGGCGAGCCTGTAAATCCGCCAGGCCATTCAAGGGATCGTGCAGATTCCCCGCCGCATCCACGGCCATGGCATTAATGGTCAGATCACGGCGACGCAAATCGTCCGCCAGGCTCACGTCTGTGCCGGTATAAAAGGTAAAGCCCTTGTAGCCACGGCCAGACTTGCGCTCGGTCCGAGCCAGCGCAAACTCTTCTTTGCTATGAGGATTCAGAAAGACAGGGAAGTCACCGCCCACAGGCACAAAACCTCGGGCGGCCAAATCTTCGGGCCGGGCACCCACCACCACCCAGTCCTTGTCGCCCGCCGGCATACCCAGCAGGGCGTCACGCACCGCGCCGCCCACTACATAGACCTGCAAGCCTTCCAGAACAGGATCTGGCGGCCCCATCAGGGCCGCCAAGGCTGCTTGCTGTCTGTCATCTAGCATGGACTGACTCATCAAGGCGAAATCGTACCCAAACGCCCTTTCAGGGACTGCGGCTGGCCGCTGAACATCATGGCGTAATAGGTGGCATTGGAGAGCACGTTTTTCACGTACAAGCGTGTTTCGGTAAAGGGGATGGTCTCGGCAAAAATGGCCCCTTCCACTGATGTATTCAAGCGCGCACGCCACTGGCGAGGACGGCCTGGCCCTGCGTTATAGCCTGCCGACGCCAGCACCTGCGAGCCATCCAGCTGACCCAGAACCATGTTCAGGTAGTTGGTGCCCAGCACTGTGTTCACCTCGAACTCGTTGACTCGCGAAGGCGAGAAATCGCGCATATCAATCTTGTTGGCTACCCACTTGGCGGTGGCAGGCATCAGCTGCATCAAGCCTGACGCCCCGACGCCCGAACGCGCATCGGTAATAAAGCGCGATTCCTGACGGATCAGGCCATAAACCCAGGCCGGGTCAAGATTGATGGACTTGGCCTGCTCGGTCACGCGACCTTCAAAAGGAGCGATAAAGCGCTGGCTGAAGTCGATTTCATTCTTGGTCAGCAAGGACGTATTCACGACTCGGTCGTATATGTGCTGCTCGCGCGCGAACTCGGCCGCTGCACGCAACTGTCTGTCGTTCATGCCACGCAGCGCGTAGTTCCACTCGGGTACGGCTTCCGGACGCCAGCCCAGCTTGAACAGCTCCACCGCGCGCAGCAGGCCCGCGTTGGTACGAGCATCCTGCATGTCCAACGGCGTCAAAGGTTGTGGCTGAGGAGGCAAAGAAGGCGTCAGGCCCAATTCTTCCGTGGCCAGCTGACCGTAGAAGTTCAGATCACCCACAATGGACTGGAACTTGGCTCGCGCCTGATCTTTATGACCTAAGGCATCGTGTGCCCGTCCCGACCAGTAGACCCAAACCGGCTCGGCCTTTTGTGCATCGTTCATCTTGTCGATAGCGGCAGAGACATGCTTCCAGTCAATGGTAGCTTGACGCAACTCGGCGCGCACTTGCCAGGCATTGTTGTAATCCGTCATGGGGGTACGACCAGAGCGGCGATACCATTTAGCCGCATCATCTTCCACCCGCAAGGCACTGATCAAACCGAATTGCCCCCAAACCCAATTCAGGTTTTCCTGGGGGATCTTGCCAGCCCAGGTACGGTCTATATAGGCCGCGGCTGTATCACGCTGGCCACGGCCCAGACGGGACAGGGCCAAGGACACCAGCTCCGGATTGACCGAGCTGTTGTTCACGTTCCGATCCAGCCACTTCTGTGGCGAGGCCATCAAAGCGGTGTAGTCCTTCATTTGCGGAGCAGTAAAGATAATCGCAGCCAGACGGCGAGCCTGGGATGTGCGGTTATTTTCCAGAGCATCACGCATCAGATCACGGACCTGGTTCTTGCTGACCACTTTACGGGCGTACAACTGGTCCAATGCCAACCAACAAGCCTGACTGGGCGAGAAGGACGCCAGCAGGTCCTGCACATCCACAGGCTGTCCGGCCACATTCTGAGCCGATGCCACCGCGCACTTCACGGCCGACGTGGGGGCGTTGACCGGGGACAGCTCGCGCACCAGGGCGTAGTTGCCGGTACGAGCAGCCGCCACAATCCAGTCGGACTTCAGGCGATTTTCCAGGTATTCATCTTGATTGCCGCTCAGGAACAAGCGAACTTGTTCATCGGGCACGGGCGTGGTCGTATCCTGCAAAATCCGGCGCAAGCGCCAGTACTCGGCATAGGAACCCAGGACAGGATCATTGGCTGCAACCGGAGCCAAGGCATCGAGCGCCGTCCAGCGCTTAGCCTGCATGGCATCACGGGCGTCAATCAAAGCCTGACGGGCCGTTGGCGGTACAGGCGGGACTCGATCCCAGCGACGCACGGCCTCTTTGGCAGGCTGCAACACAACAGCTTGCTTGGCAACGACAGGATCCGGGGAATGGGTCTGGGCTTGCGGCGACTGCGACCCCGCACAGCCGACCAAACCCAGAGCAAACACCATCAAAGCGCTCAAGGACGGACGAGGAAGCGCGGACGCCATGCCCCAAGCTGGTGTTTTCTGGTACTTTAGCTGGTTGATACCCATAGTGACGGCCTTTAGAAAATCACCCATGATTCAGAACGTAGAGCATAACGCAGCCGCGCTGCGCACGCGACTAAAAGACCTGCGTGCAGGACAGCCCTCCATCGACACCAACCGGGGCGCCTTGCTGATCCGGGGCCGTCTGTTCACCTGGCTGGCCACCAACCGCAGCCGCCTGCGTGAGCAAGGCCGTACCGAACCCACCACCATTGCCGCTTTCTGGCCTATGGCCCAGGAACCGGACCTGCGTCCATTGCTGGTGCAATGGGTGGAAGAAGAAGGCATCAATGTCTGTCTGCCCGTTGTCAAAGAGGCCGATGCCCCGTTGAGTTTTGTCGAGTGGACACCCGACACGGACATGGAAAAGGGACGCTACGGCATCGAAATCCCGGTTTCCACCAAAACCATGCAACCGGACATTGTCCTGGTCCCCACCCTGGGCTACACCAGACAGGGTGATCGCCTGGGGTATGGCAAGGGTTACTACGACCGGACCTTGGCGGCGCTGAAAGAACAAAACCACGCGTTTACCAGTATTGGTATTGCCTGGGCTGTGGGCGACTTGTCGGGTCAATCCTACCAGCCTGCCCCGCACGATCAACGTCTGGACAGTATTCTGACTGATAAAGGCTGGGCTGTGCCCGCCCCGGAACTATAAGTAACCCGCTACCACAAACTGTTTAATCGAGAACTCTGTTTACAAAGCAGTCGCTCAAGCCGAAAAAGGTACAGGCCATATAGCCCCCCAATAAAAAAACCCGCCAAGACCTCTGGCGGGTTTTTTATTGAACATCTGAGAGCCTAGCGCCAGGTCAGATTCGGCAAAATAGCCATGCTCGCATCTGCCCCGTTCAGGGTGTACATATGGATACCGGGAGCACCACCATCCAGCAGGTCCTGGCACAAGCGCGCCACCACATCGATACCAAAAGCGCGAATCGATGCGCGATCATCACCAAAGTCAGCCAAACGCAAACGAATCCAGCGCGGCACTTCTGCTCCACACATGGTCGAGAAACGCAGCAACTGGGACGAGTTGGTAATAGGCATGATGCCCGGCGTGATCGGAATTGTGACCCCTTGCGCCTGGGCCCGTTCAACAAAGCTGAAGTAGGAGTCCGGGTTGAAGAAGTACTGTGTGATCGCGCCATGCGCCCCTGCGTTAACCTTGTTCACAAAGTGACCCAGGTCGTCCCCAAAGCCCGTCGCCTGGGGGTGCATTTCTGGGTAGGCGGCCACTTCGATATGAAACTGCTCACCGTAGTTTTCACGAATGAAAGCCACCAGATCGCTGGCATAGCGCAGCTCACCCGCATCGCCCCCCATACCCGAGGGCAAGTCACCGCGCAGGGCCACGATACGTCGTATGCCCTGGTCGCGGTAATTGTCCAGCATCTCTTTAAGCTGCGCGGGTGCCGTACCAATGCACGACAAGTGCGGTGCGACATCAAAGCCCAGTTTTTGCAGCAGTGCCACCGCATCGACCGTGCCCGCACGGGTGGAGCCACCGGCTCCGAACGTCATGCTGACATAGGCGGGATTCAAGCCCATCAGGGTCTTGGCGGTGCGCACCAGCTTTTCCTGCGCCGCGATATCTCGCGGCGGGAAAAACTCCAGGCTCAAGGTTTGCTTGTTGCTCATTTCATTAACAGTCCCGACAGCAGCCCGGAAACCAGACTGTAGACGATCGCCCCGATCACGGCCCACCAGAAGCCTTCAACCTGGAAGCCTTTGAGGATGGAGCCTGCAAACCAGAACACCAAGGCGTTAAGTACCAGAAGGAACAAGCCCAAGGTCACAATGGTGATGGGCAAGGTCAGCACAATCAGCAAAGGTTTGACCAGGGTATTGAGCAAGCCCAGTACCAGCGCAGCTATCAGGGCCGAGCCAAACGACGCCACGGTAATACCGGGCAGAATGTAGGCAACAACCAGCAGGGCAACAGCATTCAGGATCCAGACAAGTAGCAAAGTCATGATAGGGCTCCAAGAATAGGCGTCCGAAGACGCCGGTGCGTTTTAGTAGCGGTAGTGCTCGGCCTTGAAAG
Organism: Alcaligenes sp. AB3; assembly: GCF_031844565.1. NCBI lineage: Bacteria > Pseudomonadati > Pseudomonadota > Betaproteobacteria > Burkholderiales > Alcaligenaceae > Alcaligenes > Alcaligenes sp. AB3. The sequence continues at coordinate 56,584 of NZ_JAUZVM010000002.1, read as the reverse complement.
GACCTTGCACAGGTACGTTGATGTAATCCGCCTGCGCCTGAGACAAGGTCGACAAGTTCACACCCAATTTCTTTAAGTGCAAGCGAGCGACTTTTTCGTCCAGATGCTTGGGCAATACATATACTTTACCCGTTTCGTAGTTCTCGCCACGAGTGAACAGTTCAATTTGTGCAATGGTCTGGTTCGTGAACGAAGCCGACATCACAAAAGAGGGGTGGCCAGTAGCACAACCCAGGTTCACCAGACGTCCCTTGGCCAACAGGATGATGCGCTTGCCATCAGGGAAAATGATGTGATCAACCTGAGGCTTAATCTCTTCCCACTCCAGATCTTCCACCGAGGCCACATCGATTTCATTGTCGAAGTGACCAATATTGCACACGATGGCCTGATCTTTCATGCGTTCCATGTGCGAACGATCGATCACGTGGTAGTTACCAGTGGCGGTCACGAAGATGTCAGCCTTGTCGGCAGCTTCTTCCATGGTCACAACGCGGTAGCCTTCCATCGAGGCTTGCAGGGCGCAGATGGGGTCAATTTCGGTAACCCAAACCTGGGCGCGCAACGCGGCCAGCGCTTGTGCGCAACCTTTACCCACGTCACCGAAACCGCAAACCACGGCAATCTTGCCGGCAACCATCACGTCGGTCGCGCGCTTGATACCGTCCACCAGGGACTCGCGGCAGCCGTACAGGTTGTCGAACTTGGACTTGGTCACCGAGTCGTTCACGTTGATGGCGGGGAAAGCCAGCTCGCCTTTCTTGGCCATCTGGTACAGACGGTGCACGCCGGTGGTGGTCTCTTCGGTCACGCCCTTGATCTGGGCCAGACGGGTGGAGTACCAGGTCTTGTCGTTTTGCAGGCGGGCGCGGATCGAAGCGAACATGACGCGCTCTTCTTCGCTGCCGGGATTGTCCAGAACAGACAGGTCTTTTTCTGCACGGGCACCCAAATGCAGCAACAAGGTTGCGTCGCCACCGTCGTCCAGAATCATGTTGGCCTGTTCGCCGGGCCAATCGAAAATGTCGTGGGCGTATTGCCAGTACTCTTCCAGGGTTTCGCCCTTGACGGCGAACACAGGCACGCCAGAGGCAGCAATAGCAGCGGCAGCGTGGTCTTGAGTGGAGAAGATGTTGCACGATGCCCAGCGCACTTCAGCGCCCAGGGCCGTCAGGGTTTCAATCAGAACCCCGGTTTGAATCGTCATGTGCAAACTGCCGGCAATGCGCGCGCCCTTCAGGGGCTGGGAGGCAGCAAATTCCTCGCGGGTGGCCATCAGGCCAGGCATTTCGGTCTCGGCAATGGTCAGCTCGCGGCGGCCCCATTCAGCCAAGGAAATATCGGCAATTTTGTAATCGGTAAAAGTCACAGTCGGGCTCCGTTATACGGCACGCAGACTGCAGGGAGAGCAAATGAATTCTCACCAGCAGCCCGCCATGCAGGTCGTGGTGAGCGTCGTTCTCCAAGGTGGATACCACCTATCCATGCCCCGAGCCTGGCAAGACTAGCGTCTTGTCGCAACGCCCCTCGAGGATGGCAAATTAATGTGGGTGATTGTACCCGTTTGGATCGTCTTGGGAAGACGGCTCCAGGGGTAAAAATCATAATTTCTTCTTGCGAGTCGGGCCGGGGCCTGCCTCTTGCAGCGTTGCGGGCAACCCGATTCTCCGGTCCCGGCAACGCTGTCTCACTGCGGCAAAGCGCCGCCCGCAAGCGGCCTTTCACACTGCTTAGATAGCCTGACGCAAAGCCTGGGCCTTGTCCGTGGCTTCCCAGCTGAACTCGGGCTCGCTGCGGCCAAAGTGACCGTAGGCAGCGGTCTTGGTGTAGATGGGACGCTGCAGATCCAGCATTTCGATGATGCCGCGTGGGCGCAGATCGAAATGTTGGCGCACCAGCTTGGCGATCTCGGTATCCGGAATCACGCCGGTGCCTTCGGTGTAGATGGTGATGTTGATAGGCTCGGCCACACCAATGGCGTAGCTCAACTGCACCTGACACTGACGGGCCAGTCCGGCAGCCACAATGTTCTTGGCCACATAACGCGCCGCGTAGGCAGCGGAACGGTCCACTTTGGAGGGGTCCTTGCCGGAGAAAGCACCACCGCCGTGAGGGCATGCGCCACCGTAGGTATCCACAATGATCTTGCGGCCAGTCAGACCGCAATCACCTTGAGGACCACCAATCACGAACTTGCCGGTGGGGTTCACCAGGAAGCGGGTTTTTTCGGTCAGCAGATCCGAAGGGAAGCATGGACGAATGATGTGTTCGATCACGGCTTCGTGAATGTCTTTCTGGGACATTTCAGGAGCGTGCTGAGTGGACAGCACCACGGTGTCCACTTCGGTAGGACGGCCATCCACGTAGCGGAAGGTCACCTGGGATTTGGCGTCAGGGCGCAACCAGGGCAGACGGCCATCTTTGCGCAGTTCGCTCTGGCGCTGCACCAGACGGTGGGCGTACCAGATAGGAGCCGGCATCAGATCAGGGGTTTCGTCGCACGCGTAGCCAAACATCAGGCCCTGGTCGCCAGCACCCTGGTTCAGCAGCTCTTCAGGGCTGCGGTCCACGCCTTGGGCGATATCGGGCGATTGCTTGTCGTAGGCCACCAGAACGGCGCAAGACTTGTAATCGATGCCGTAGTCGCCATTGTCATAGCCAATGCGCTTGATGGTGTCACGGGCAACCTGGATGTAATCCACGTTGGCGTGCGTGGTGATCTCGCCAGCCAGCACAACCAGACCGGTATTGCACAAGGTCTCGGCAGCAACACGCGCCTGAGGGTCTTGCTCGAAAATAGCGTCCAGGATGGCGTCGGAGATCTGGTCGGCAACCTTGTCGGGGTGGCCTTCAGAGACGGATTCGGAGGTAAAGAGAAAGTCGTTGTTGTTCACAGCGTAGCTTCCTTTAATAAGGGCTGATAATCAGCACGAGGTTGAACAAACTGCGTTGCACCTCGAAGCCAGCGATGTGGATACGATAGACGGGGCGCGACGCTTTAGCGGTTTATAGTGGGCAGCTTGCCGCCCGATCGCTCCGCAAGTTGTCGTTTAACTCAGCGATACAATCCATTTTAAGCGAAAATACGTATTTATTTCAGCAAAACTTCACACTAAAGGATTGCCAGGCCCATGTTAGTGGCTCTCTTGCGCTTGATGGCTCGCCTGCCTTTACCCGTCCTGCATGGTTTGGGTAGAGCGATAGGCCGACTGATTTACGCCTTTCCCGGACGCTATCGCCGCCGTCTGCAAAGCAACTGCCGCCAAGCGGGCTACAATTCTCCCGCGTTTTTCCGACAAGCCGCCGGAGAGACGGGTGCCATGATAGTGGAAACCCCGCGTGTCTGGCTGCATCCGCAAGCCTGTCTGGAACGCTGCACCATCGACAACCTGGCCCTGGTACAAGCCACCTTGTCCGAAGGACGCGGCATACTCTACCTGACCCCGCACCTGGGTTGTTTTGAGATGATTGCGCGCTACTTTTCCGGTGTGGATCCGATGACTGTTCTGTTTCGCCCGCCCCGTCAGGCGTTTCTGGAACCCTTGATGGTGGAGTCGCGTGAGTTACCGGGCCTGCATGCAGTCCCGGCCAATATCAAAGGCGTGCGCGAACTAGTTCGCGCGTTTCGTCGAGGAGAGTCGGTAGGCATGTTGCCTGACCAGGTTCCCAGTGGCGGCGATGGTGTGTGGGCACCTTTTTTTGGCCGCCCTGCCCTGACCATGACGCTGGCTGGCAAGCTGGCCCGCCAGTCCAATGTGCCGGTTATTGTGACTGCTGCCGAACGCCTGCCCAAAGGGCGCGGCTGGCATATTCACACCTTGCGCCTGCCCGAGCCTTTGCCCGAAGATCCCACGGAACTGGCCACCCTGATCAACGAGTCCATGGAAAACTTGATACGCCGTTTCCCCACCCAATACCTGTGGGGCTACAACCGCTACAAGGTCCCCCACGATGCGCCCCCTTTGCCTGGCGATACCACCCCATGAGTTTTAATTCTTACCCGCTGCTCAAATCTGTTTTCTCCTACTTTGGCCGTGCCTCCGTACGCACGCGTCAGCGTTGGGGGACCGCGCTGGGTGGGCTGGTGCATCGCTTCGCCTCCCGCCGCCGTCACATTGTGCGTACCAATCTGGGCCTGTGCTTCCCTGACACGCCAGAAAGTACGCGCCGTGAATGGGAAAAACAGCACTTTCGTCTGCTGGCTCAATCCTATCTGGATCGGGGCCTGCTCTGGTTTGGCCTGCCCAACACCATTCTGAACACGCTGCACCTGACGGGCGAAGAACACATTACCCAGGCCCTGGAACAGGGCCGCAAGGTCATGCTGCTGGTGCCTCACTTTCTGGGTATGGATGCAGCGGGCACCCGCCTGTCCATGTCCATCTCGCCCTTGGTGGCCTTTTACACTCCGCAGCGCGACCCCCATGTAGATCGCCTGATGTACGAAGGCCGTAGCCGCTTTTCCTCGGTCCCGCTGATTTCCCGCAAGGATGGTATCCGTGGTCTGATGCGCGCACTGCAAAAAGGCCAGCCGATTTATTACCTGCCTGATATGGACTTCGGCACCAAGGGCTCAGCCTTTGTGCCCTTTTTCAATGTCCCGGCCGCCACCCTGCTGTCCACTGCCCAGATTGCCCGCAATCAGGATGCACTGGTCATTCCCGTGATTTCCCGCTTGGATGCCCAGACCGGCCACTACCATATTCAGGTGCTGGAACCCATGTCGGACTTCCCCGGCGAAGGTACTCTGGAAGAGGCCACCGAGCGCATGAATGCCCTGATCGAAAAATATGTGCGCGAGGACCCGCCGCAGTATTATTGGGTACATCGACGCTTCAAAACCCGACCTGAAGGTCAACCCGGCATCTACTAGACCCATCATGCACAGTCCCACCTCCCCCCAGCCCGTTTCCTCCCTTTGGCGTTTCAGCAAAATGCACGGAGCGGGCAATGACTTTGTCATGCTGGATGGTGTGACGCAGCACATCGAACTGACACCTGAACGAGCCCGCGCCCTGGCCGATCGCCACTTCGGGATTGGTGCCGACCAGATCTTGCTGGTCGAGGCCGCCACCGAAGCAGGGGCCGATTTCCGCTATCGCATCTTCAATGCGGACGGCAGTGAGGTGGAACATTGCGGCAACGGCGCACGTTGTTTTGTGCGCTTTGTACATGAACAAGGCCTGTCCTCGGCCAACCCTTTACGGGCCCAAATCCGCACCGGCATCATCAGCCTGAATGACGACCCGCAACGCGGCGTGGATGTCATGATGGGCAGCACCCGCTTTGCGCCTGCCGATGTGGGTTTTGACAATAAGGGCCTGGAAACGCGCGCCCAAGGCGAAGACACGCTGTGGCTCTTGCCTGTGCCCGATCAAGCCGCCCCCGTCGCCCTGTCACTGGTCTCGATTTCCAATCCCCATGCCGTGCAGGTCGTGGACGATGTGAAACAGGCCCCGGTTGCCACGGTAGGCCCCTTCATCGAATCCCACCCCCGTTTTGCCCACAAAGTGAACGCGGGTTTCATGCAAGTTATTGATCCCCACCACATCAAGCTGCGCGTCTACGAGCGCGGAGCTGGTGAAACCCTGGCCTGCGGTACAGGCGCGTGTGCGGCTGTGGTGGCGGGCATACGCCGGGGATTGCTCCAAAGCCCGGTTGTCGTTGATACTCGTGGAGGCAGCCTGCGCATTGAATGGGACGGACAGGCGCTACGCATGAGCGGCCCGGCCCAAACTGTCTTTACCGGACAAGTCGATATCGATGCACTGTGTGCATCCTTAGCCAGAAAGGAAACCTTCTAGACATGGATACCCCCAACAGCCTTAGCGCCGTGGAAGTGGCCCAGTTTTTGAAAGCCAACCCTGATTTCTTCGACGCGCACGCCGACGTTTTTTCCAAACTGATGGTGCCGCACCCGCACCAAAGCCGCGCCATTTCCCTGGGCGAGCGCCAGATCATGCTGCTGCGCGAGCGCGGCAAGAAAACCGAGCGCCAACTGGCCACACTGGTCGCTAATGCTCGTGGCAATGAAAAGATCTCGCGCCAATTGCACCAATGGAACTGCCAGATGCTGGCCGAGTCCGACCCGGCAGCCCTACCCGAACTGATCTGCAGCAGCCTGGAGCGCATTTTTGAAATGCCTGTTGTCCGCCTGCACTGCTGGAATCCGGACGAAGTGCTGGCTGACGACGCCCTGGTCAGCTGGGCCTACACCTTGATCAACCCCTATTGCGGCGTCCGACGCGAACAGGAGTTCCTGGCTGATTTGCAGCAAGACGCGCAATCGGTGGCCATTGTGCCCTTGAAGTTCCCCGAGTCGAACACCCTGTTTGGCCTGCTGGTTCTGGGCTCGCCCGAAGCCACGCGCTTTACCGCCGATATGGGTACGGACTTTCTGGAAGGCATAGGTGAGCTGTGTAGCGCCGCCCTGCAGCGTTTGTACAAGCCCAGCACTGTTAGTCAAAGCGAATGTCCGGCCTGAACAAACAAGACCGCCCCCCTTCCGGGGACAAGCCCCACAAGCAGCCGGCCGCCCCCCAGGCCCTTAGCCCAGCCATGCAAAGCTGGCTGCACCAACTAAGCCATGAAAAACGCTATTCGGAACACACACTCGGTGCGTACCGCAATGATCTGCGCCATTTGCTGGCGCAGTACCCAGGCACAGACCCCGACACACTGACTCAGAGCCAGTTGCGACAGGCCGCCGCCCGTTTGCATGCACAGGGCCTGGCACCGCGCAGCCTGGCCCGTATTCTGGCGGCCTGGCGTGGCTACTATCAATCGCGCACCAAAGCACTGGGCTGGCCCTTGAACCCGGCTGCCAGCCTGAAGGCACCCAAGATAGGCCGTCCCCTGCCCAAGGCCTTGTCCGTAGACCAGACCCAGCAATTACTGGACCGCCCAACCGCCCCTATTCAGGACGACCCGGTCAGCTGGCGCAATCAGGCCATGTTTGAATTGTTTTATTCCAGCGGGCTGCGTTTAGCCGAGCTGGTTAGCCTGGACACGCACTATCACCAGGACACGCAATACCAGTCCAAAAGCTGGTTACTGCTGGATGATCGTGAGCTGGTGGTCAGTGGCAAAGGCGGCAAGACACGCCGCCTGCCTGTAGGTGAAAAAGCCCTGCATGCCTTGCAGCAATGGCTAGAAAAACGCCCCGCTTTGGCATCGCTGGCGACGAGCGCCGATGCCAGTGCTGCACTGTTTCTGGGAGCCCGTGGGGCTCGCATTCATCCGCGGATGGTGCAGCAGGAGTTGGAAAACTACGCCCGGGCCAGCGGCCTGCCGGTGCATGTGCACCCGCACAGCTTGCGCCACAGCTTTGCCAGCCATTTGCTGCAGTCGGCTCAAGATTTACGGGCGGTGCAGGAACTATTGGGTCACACCAATATTTCCACGACCCAGATTTATACCCGTCTGGACTTCCAGCATCTGGCCCAGGCTTACGATCAGGCCCATCCTCGGGCACAACGCAAGAACCGGGCCAGTGACAAGCCGGATGAATGAATCAGGGCTGCAAAGCCTTGATCAATTGATCGGTATTCGAGCGCATCATGCCCAAATAGGTATCCACGCCTGATCCGGGCGCACCCAGGGCGTCGGAATACAGAGTGCCGCCTACCTTCGCGCCAGTTTCCCGAGCCACTTGCTCAACCAGCTTCGCGCTGACCGTGTTTTCTACAAAAATGGCCTGAATCTGCTCGCTGCGCGCTTGCTGAATAATCGTTGCAATATCGCGTGCAGAAGGCTCCGCCTGGCTGGAAACACCGACCAAGGGGATGAAACGGATATCGTAAGCCTTGCCCATATAGGCGAAAGCATCGTGCGAGGTAATGACCTTGCGCTTGTCTACCGGCACCGCTTGCAAGCGAGTCTTGATGGAGTCGTCCAGTTCCTGAAGGCGCTGGGCGTAATCCTTGGCGCGGCGCTGGTAGTACTCGGCGTTGGCCGGATCGGCCTGCTCCAGTCCTTTGCTGATATTACGAACATAGATCTGCGCCAGACCCAAACTTTGCCAGGCATGCGGGTCCTGACTGCCGTGCTGATGGCTATGGTCGTGGCCGCTAGGGTCTTTCTCATTGGCGTGTTGATGATCATGAGCGTGGTCATGCGCAGGCTCATGGTCGTGATCGTGATCGTGATCGTGATCGTGATCGTGGCCAGCATGGTCGTCCTGCCCGCCTTCAAAAGCCAAGGGCGTAATGCCTTCTGTCGCTACAATCTGCGGTCCCTTGTAGCCTGCTGCCTGCTGCAAGCGCGGCAGCCAGGACTCAAATTCCAGACCGTTAATCACCAGCAACTGCGCACTGGCCAAGGTCTTCGCATCGCTGGGACGCGGCTCAAACGAATGGGCATCCCCATTGGCAGGCACGATCGTGCTGGCCATGACCTTGTCGCCACCAATCTCCTTGACCATATCGTTCAGGATCGAGAAGCTGCTGACCACGCGCAGGGGCTCGGCCTGTACCGACAAACTGGCTGCCAGCAAGCCCAAGGCCAATACAGTGCGGCCTGAATAAATGTCTCGCATTTTCATCAATCGTGCTCCAGGAGAGAGGCCATGCGCCGACGCCGTGCACGCCATTGGGAATAGGCACGCAGCAAACCGCCTTGGGGGCCAAGGGTGATAGAAAGAAAATAAAACGCGCCGGCCGCCAGAATGATCGCGGGCGAAGCGGGCACGTTGTAGTAATACGAGAACAGCAGCCCCAGATAGGCGCTGAGCATGCCCAGCAAGGCCGCCACCAGCATTTGCCGGCCTACGGAATACACCCAGAACCGGGCCGAGGCGGCGGGCAGCATCATGATCCCCACCACCATCAAGGTCCCCAGAACCTGGAAGCCAGCCACCAGCGTAATGACCAGCATGAACAAGAACAACATGTGAACCACGGACCCACGCCCACCTTGGGTGCGCAGAAAGATCGGGTCCATGCACTCCAGCACCAAAGGTCGGAAGACCAGGGCCAGAATAATCAGCGTGACCGTCGTGCTGCTGGTTACCAGCAGCAAGGAGGCATCATCCAGCCCCAGCACGGTGCCAAACAACACATGGATCAAATCCATATTCGAGCCGCGCAGCGACACCAGCAGCACCCCCAGCCCCAGAGACACCAGATAGAAGGCCGCAAAACTGGCGTCCTCCCGTTGCGGTGTCAGGCGAGCCACCAGACCGGCCAGCAAGGCTACGACCAGGCCGGTAATCATGCCGCCTATAGCCATCGCGCTTAAAGACAGGCCCGCCGTCAGGAAACCCACCGCCACACCGGGCAAAATGGCATGCGCCATCGCATCGCCCATCAGGCTCATGCGGCGCAGTACCAGAAACACACCCAAAGGCCCGGCCGCTGCGGCCAGGGCAAACGAACCGGCCAGCGCGCGCTTCATGAAACCAAAGTCCATGAAGGGGCCAAACAGCACATCGACCAGGGAAATCATAGATAGTCCCCCGCGCACAAATGGCGAGCCAGATGCAGGTTCTCCGGCGTCAGCACCGCCTCGGTCTCACCCCAGCCCACCACCTGCCCGGCAAGCAGCACGGTTTGCGGAAAACAGCTACGCACCATATCCAGATCATGCAACACGGCCATCACGGTACGGCCCTGTTTGTGCCAGTCCAGAATCAGGTTCATCAATTCGTCCGAGGTTGCACGGTCCACCGCGGCAAAAGGCTCGTCCAGCAAAAGGATCTGGGCATCTTGCATGATCATGCGGGCGAACAAGGCGCGCTGTAACTGACCGCCCGACAAGGTGCCAATGGAACGACGCGCAAAGTCGGCCAGACCCACCTGCTCGAGCGCATGACCAATGCGTTCGTGCTCGGCTTTGGGGAAACCGCCCCAAGCACCCACACGCTTCCAGGCTCCCATAGCCACCAGATCATGCACCGTCACCGGAAAACTTTTGTCCAGATCGCCCATCTGCGGCAACAAGGCCAGCTGATTCAGAAAACCGCTGTCGACAGCAATGCGCCCTTTCAGGGGATTGATCTGCCCGGTCAGCCCTTTGAGCAAGGTGGATTTACCAGCACCGTTAGGCCCGACGATAGCCGTCAAAGAGCCTCGGTTAAAACAGCCGCTGATATCACGCAGAGCGATTTTGTCTTTCCAGCCCAGCGCGACATGCTCGAGTTCGATCAAGGTTTGATGTGAACTCATGCCCTTACCACGCGCCCAATGCCCAGGCAGTCAGTAGCCACAAGGCTCCTGCCACGCACAAGGCGCCCAGTACGCGCTGTCCGGCCGAGGCCAGCAAGAGCGAACGACGAGGTGCCGGACTGCGGAAAGTCGAGGGAAATTGAGGACAGGACATGAAACAGGGATAATGCGGCTAGATTGGGAATAATTTAATTTTCCAAAGATGTTATAACATAACAAACAACCCATCAAGCGCCATGCCTGTACATATTCTTACGCCCAACGCCATTGAAGATCAGCTTGCTACCGCTGAACAGCTTTGTCTGGAACGCGGTAAACGGCTGACTTCAATTCGCCGCCAGGTGCTGGAAATCCTGATTCAGGCCCAGCGCAGTTTGCGCGCCTACGAACTGCTGGATCTGGTTCGCGAGTTCCAGCCCGGCGCCAAGCCTCCTACCGTTTACCGTGCCCTGGACTTTCTGACTGAAGAAGGTCTGATTCACCGCCTGGATGCCGTCAATGCCTGGACGGCCTGTGTGGATGCCGGTGGCCACCCCCACGACTTGCTGATTGTCTGCACCCAGTGCGGTACCGTGGTGGAGCTGTGCGCTCCGGACCTGAGCCAGCGGCTGGCTGACTGTGTGCGCGGAGCCGGCTTTGCCCTGTCCGGTCACGAGACCGAGTTGCGTGGCCTGTGCCAGCGTTGCGTTGCCGCTAAAAACGAGCGAAAACCCTTATCTGCCCCCTAAAACGTGGCATTTTGCCTCCAATCGGTATATATTCCCCGATCTATTGGCAAACCTCTGTGAATTTTTACAGATCACCGTTTGCCCAACAGGCAAGGCTGTGATGTAATCGCACGTTGTTTTCGTGCGGAGCAGATGGGTGCAGGAAGCCGCGGTTGGTGCCGTGCCTTGTACCTTTCGCCCGCCACTGCGAGGCATGTTTATGAACGCGGCATCAGATCTGAACAACATGGTTCCAGTCACTGTTCTGACTGGTTTTTTGGGCGCTGGCAAAACCACGCTGCTCAAGCGCATCCTGAGCGAATATCACGGTCGACGTATTGCCGTCATCGAAAACGAGTTCGGGCCTGAAGGCATCGACAACGAATTGTTGGTGCAAGACTCCGAAGAAGAAATCGTCGAGCTGAGCAACGGTTGCGTGTGCTGCACCGTGCGCGGTGACCTGATGCGCACCCTGAACGATTTGCGCGTTCGCCGCCAAGCGGGCGAACTGAAGTTCGAGCGCGTCATCATCGAGACCACCGGCATGGCTAACCCCGGCCCGGTCTGCCAGACCTTCTTCATGGACGATGATATTGCCGACTACTATCGGCTGGACGCGGTCATCACGGTAGTGGATGCCAAACACGGCATGGCCACGCTGGACCAGCAAGAAGAAGCCCAGAAACAGGTTGGTTTTGCGGACCGCTTGCTGATCTCCAAAAAAGATCTGGTCAATGATGTGGATTACGAGGCCCTGCGCGCCCGTCTGATCCGCATCAACCCGCGAGCCACGATTACGCCGGTTCACTTCGGTGAAACCGACATCAAGGATTTGCTGGAAGTCAGCGGTTTCAACCTGAATTCCATTTTGGACATTGATCCGCAATTCCTGGCAGAGCAACACCCCGATGCAGCGGACGAGCATGATCACCACCACGATCATGCCCACGGTGATGAAGGCGATTGCGGTCCTGGCTGCGGGCACGACCACCACCATCATCACCACGAGCACGCCGCTCACAATGACGAGATCGGGGCTTTCGTGTTCCGTTCGGACCGACCTTTCGACCCCGAGCGACTGGAAGACTTCCTGTCGGGCATTGTTCAAGTATTTGGACCAGATCTGATGCGCTACAAGGGCATTTTGTATCTGAAGGGCATCAATCGCCGTATGCTGTTCCAAGGCGTACACATGATGATGAGCGCCGAGCCCGGCAATGCCTGGCTGGCCAAAGATAAAAAAGGCACCAAGCTGGTCTTTATTGGCCGCAAGCTGCCCCAAGACATATTCACCCAGGGCCTGGAGAATTGCCTGGTTTGAATTAATAATTATTCAGTAAATGCGGAGCGATTGCGCGTGACGACAGTTACAGGCTCCCAGACGTCAACAAGAGGTAAGCATCATGGCAACTAAGTCACATGACAGTACTACAACCCTGCTGACCGAGCAGGAGCTTTTGGCGATGCCTGAGTCAGACTACATGAACGCCGCCCAGCTGGAGTTTTTCAAGCATCGTTTGCGCCAGCTTGAGCAGGAAATTCTGGCCAACGCCGGTGCCACGACGGAAAACCTGCGTGAAACCCAGTTCGTTCCTGACCCGGCTGACCGTGCCACGATCGAAGAAGAACACGCTCTGGAGCTGCGCACCCGCGATCGCGAACGCAAGCTGCTCAAGAAAGTGCAACAGTCCATCGCCCTGATCGATTCGGGCGAATACGGCTGGTGTGAGGAAACCGGCGAGCCCATCGGCCTGCCCCGTTTGCTGGCACGTCCCACGGCCAACCTGTCTCTGGAAGCCCAGGAACGTCGCGAGAAGCGTCAAAAGATGTTTGGGGATTGATGCAACGCCTATCGCCCTGATAAAAAGCCCGCCCGATCATTCTGGCGGGCTTTTTTTTGCCATTTAGCCCAACCACACCAGCCCCCATCAACGCAGCACATCGTGCACTCCTTCGCCCCCGTTCAGCGCAGCAACCTAGCGCCCGGTAAAAACTTCCTGCTGTCATGCGCTTGAAATTTCCGGCCCGGCCCCCAGATGGGAACCTTAAAGGAAGGAAATCATGGAACAATTTCACGCCACTACTATTGTCTGTGTACGCCGCGGAGATCAGGTCGCCATTGGCGGCGATGGTCAGGTCACCCTGGGCAATATTGTCATCAAGGGCACGGCCCGCAAGATTCGCCGTTTGTACAACGACAGCATCCTGGCCGGCTTTGCCGGTGCGACGGCCGACGCCTTCACCTTGCAAGAACGCTTTGAAGCGAAGCTGGAAAAGCACCAGGGCAACCTGCTGCGCGCCGCCGTCGAACTGACGCGCGACTGGCGCACCGACCGCGTTCTGCGCCGTCTGGAAGCCATGCTGCTGGTGGCGGACAAGGAACACACGTTGGTGCTGACTGGCAATGGCGACGTGCTCGAACCCGAGCATGGCCTGGCTGCCATCGGTTCGGGCGGCTCCTATGCCCAGTCAGCCGCCATGGCCTTGCTGCAAAACACCGATATGGCTCCTGCCGACATCGTTAAAAAGTCTCTGGAGATCGCAGGTGACCTGTGCATCTACACCAACCAGAACCATATCGTCGAAACACTCTGACAGCCGGATACCCCACCATGTCTACACCTAATATGACTCCCGGAGAGATCGTCTCCGAACTGGACAAGCATATCGTTGGCCAGGGCAAGGCCAAGCGCTCCGTGGCCGTGGCCCTGCGCAATCGCTGGCGCCGCCAGCAGGTTGCCGAGCCCCTGCGCAGCGAGATCGTGCCCAAGAACATTCTGATGATCGGACCCACCGGCGTGGGTAAAACCGAAATCGCCCGTCGTCTGGCCAAGCTGGCCAATGCGCCTTTTATCAAAGTTGAAGCCACCAAGTTCACGGAAGTGGGCTATGTGGGCCGCGACGTTGAAACCATCATCCGCGACCTGGTGGATATTTCGGTCAAGCAAACTCGCGAAGTCGAAATGCGCCGTGTGCGCACCCAGGCCGAGGAAGCCGCTGAAGACCGCATTCTGGACGTACTGGTGCCGCCCTCGCGCGATGCCCACGGTCAGCCCCAGCGTGAGGACAACTCGGCACGCCAGGTGTTCCGCAAGCGTCTGCGTGAAGGCAAGCTGGACGATACCGAGATTGAAATCGAGATGGCTCAGGCCATGCCTCGCATGGAAATCATGGCCCCTCCCGGCATGGAAGAGATGACCGAGCAATTGCGCGGCATGTTCTCCGGTCTGGGCCAGGAAAAAACCAAGGCTCGCAAGCTGACGGTCAAGGAAGCCTTCAAGCAACTGACCGAGGAAGAAGCGGCCCGTCGCGTCAATGAAGACGACTTGCGTACCGCTGCAGTGGCCAACGCCGAGCAGAACGGTATCGTGTTCCTGGACGAGATCGACAAGATCACTGCGCGTGGCGAAAGCCAGGGCAGCGGCGGCGATGTGTCCCGCCAAGGTGTGCAGCGTGACCTGCTGCCACTGGTAGAAGGCACCACCGTCACGACCAAATACGGTGTGGTGCGTACCGACCACATCCTGTTTATTGCCTCGGGCGCGTTCCATCTGTCCCGCCCCTCGGATCTGATCCCTGAACTGCAAGGCCGCTTCCCTATCCGTGTGGAACTGGAATCGCTGAGCGCCCAGGATTTCGTACAGATCCTGTCGACCACGGACGCTTCCCTGACCAAGCAATACGCCGCTTTGCTGGGCACCGAAGACGTGCAACTAGACTTCCGTCCCGACGGTATCCAGCGTCTGGCCGAGCTGGCCTTCGATGTCAACGAGCGTACCGAAAACATTGGTGCCCGTCGCCTGTACACCGTCATGGAAAAACTGCTGGAAGAGCTGTCCTACAGCGCCGGCAGCCACGGTGAGCAAAATGTGGTCATTGACGCTGACTACGTGAACAAGCAGCTGCAGGAAACCGCAGCCAGCCAGGATCTAGCACGCTACGTGCTGTAAGACATCCGCTTGTCGCTGTAATAGAAAAGGGGCAGATTCTTCTGCCCCTTTTTCTTACTGCAACCCTGCGCCCGCAGAGCGCTGCGCCTATTTGCTGATCTTAGTGACCACGTAATCACCGCCATCACGTTTGGCGGTGAACTTTACCTTGTCACCCGGCTTGATATTGGCCAGCAAGGCGGGATCAATTTTGTACACCAATGTCATGGCGGGCAGCTCCAGGTCGCTGATCTCACCATGCTTGATGGTAATTTTGCCGGCCTCGGCGTCCAGACGGCGTACTTCACCCGAGGCACTGGCTTCCTGAGCCTGGGCAACCACGACATACGCCGAGCCCGCTACCACACCCAATGTTCCCAGTGCCAAGGCTGCGCCTCGTTTCGTCCACGTCATTTTTACCTCCTGCAAATTGGGCAGAGCCAGACAATTAGCTCATAATGCCTACTTTCGGACGCCTGATGCGTCTGCTTCCGATCAAGCATAACGCTAAACCTTTGCAAAAGCATGAGCGAATTTATTAAAGGGTATGTGCTGCGTCCAGCCACCCCCGCAGACATTCCGGCCGTTCTGGGCCTGATGCGCGATATGGCCGCCTTTGAAAAACTGGAGCATATTTTCAAGGCTAGCGCCGAGTCGCTGCGCAACAGCTTCTTCTCCGATGAGCCCAGCGCCTACTGCCTGGTGATCACGCCAGAAGACCAGCCCGACGCACCAATTTCTTACATTATGTGGTTTTACAACTACTCCAGCTTTCTGGATCGCCGCGGCATCTATCTGGAGGATTTGTATATAGACCCGGCCCATCGCAAGCACGGTCTGGGCGCTGCTGTCTTGCGCCATCTGGCCCAGATGGCTGTCACCCAAGGCTGTGGTCGCCTGGAGTGGGTAGTACTGGACTGGAACCAGAACGCCATCGACTTTTACAAGCACCAAGGCGCTCAAGTGCTGGAAGACTGGCGTGTGGTGCGTGTTACTGGCGATGCCCTGGTGAATCTGGCCCAAGGCACCCCTAGCCCTGCCGAAATTTAAGGCCCCCTCATGTCCACACGACTTTCCATTATCAGCACCCGCACCGGCGACGATGGGACAACAGGTTTGGGCGACGGCAGCCGCCTGCCCAAAACCGCTCCCCTGATCCACGCCCTGGGCGACGTGGATGAGCTGAACAGCCATATTGGTGTCTTGCGCAGCATGGCGCTGCCAGAAGATGTCGATAGCCTGCTGTCCGATATCCAGCACGACTTGTTCGATATGGGAGCTGAACTGTGCATTCCTGGCCATCAGGTCATAGGTAGTGCCCATGTAGAGCGTCTGGATCAGGCGATTCGCCACTACAACGAGCCTTTGGGCATACTCAAAGAGTTCATTTTGCCGGGCGGCAGCCCGGCAGCCGCACAAGCCCATGTGCTGCGCTGTGTGGCACGTCGTGCGGAGCGCAGTGTTGTTGCTGTGCCCTCTGAGGCATTGCCACAGGACGGTCCGCGCTTGTACCTGAACCGCCTGTCGGATTTATTGTTTGTGTTGGCGCGTACCTTGAACCGCCATGCTGGCCGCTCTGACGTACTGT
This sequence comes from Alcaligenes sp. AB3, assembly GCF_031844565.1. NCBI lineage: Bacteria > Pseudomonadati > Pseudomonadota > Betaproteobacteria > Burkholderiales > Alcaligenaceae > Alcaligenes > Alcaligenes sp. AB3. The sequence goes on along the minus strand of NZ_JAUZVM010000002.1, from coordinate 40,197 downwards.
GGGAGCCCAAACGCAACGAGACTGACAAGGACTGATCGCCCCGTCGCGACTGCGACTGCGACTGCGACTGCGACTATAAGAATAGGGCCCTGCATTAGCAGGGCCCTATTCCTTTTCAGGTTAGATCAATGCGAGTGGTATCCGCAAATTTCAGCACAGGCTCGTCCGTGGGGTCTTCGTAGACCTGCCACTTTAAGGACTGGCTGCCCACCTGAATATCCACAGTTGCCAGGGTGTTTTCCGCGTCGCTGTCCTTAGGGTCACAGCGCCAGATCGGAAATTCCGCATGGTGCTGATCCGCCAGGACCGTCAAAGGATCAAGTGCAGCACCTGCTTGTGCCAGCAACTGATCCCCACGCTCCTGCCGCAGCTCGGAAGACCGGGTAATACGCTGTTCAAAGCCTTGCATGGACGGATGTACCGCATGATTGGCGTGCAGATGGTTCTGCTCAATGGTCTGCACAGAAACGGCCTCGGCACTAAATTCCACACTCAGCAAGCGCGGATCGCCACGCTGCGCCAGACTCAAATGGAAAGCGCCGGAACGGGGATGATCCTGCAGGATACCCACCGCCTGATCCAGATCGGGCTGATCCAGCATGGCACGGGTCAGAACCATGCGCGGCACCCCTGCGGTCACATGACGGGCGCGCACATTATTGACGGTCATGGCCAAGCCTGCCTGTGTCACCGCAAAGCTGTGACCTGGCAAGGAGGCGGGGTACAGGAAGGAGACAAAGGACATGCCACTGTCGGGGATGAATTTGGCCACCCCGCAGTAACCGGCAAACCCTGGATCACCATCTTCGTTATGCACCAGGCGAGGTTCGCCCTGGGCCGGCATTTGTACGGTGGTGCAACCATCGGGAGCCATGGCCCACAGGTCGCCACGGCAATTCCACAAAAACACTTCTTCGAATGGGAGCTCCAGACCTAATGCCAGGCCCTGGAGCTCGGTCCATATTCGGGGGAAATAGCGCTCGGTGTACTGGGCCAGCTGACTGGCTACAGCCGTCCCTTTTGATTGCATGATGCCTTGCCATGCTGCTGAACTCAGCAAGTAGGCATGCACTGCGGGGGCTCCGAAACGTCCCAAAGAATGGCCAATTTCTTTGGGACCACCACTTAACTCCAGATAGGACAACTTAGCCATTGCGTCTATTTCCAGTAGGCACCGGACTGGTGCAATTGATTTTCAAGCAACTCGATACCGCTTACCGCACGACTGCCCGCCTTGGCCAGAACCTGCTCCAGCAAAACCTCCACCAGCGCCTGTGCAGCAACCAGAGAAGGAAAGAAAGACGGACTGTCGGTTCCAAACAATAATGTGGCATCAGCCTGCTGCGCAATAGGGGCAAGCAAGCTGTCGCAAATAGCCAGAATTTGTGCATCTGCCTGCCGGGCCGCCTGATGCGCCAGCACGGCTTCCTGCGAATAGGGAGCAAAACCAAACAAGACCAGCACATCGCCCTTTTGCAAGGCCCGCAAATCCATATCCAGAGTCCCCGACTCCCCACGCAGCAAGGCAATGGAAGGCCGGAACAAACGGTACTGGTAATGAAAGGAAAAAGCAGGCGCAAAAGAGGCTCGGAATCCGGCAACAAAAACCCGTTTCGCCTTGGCAAGCAAGCTGACAGCCTGGGGCAGCCGCGCTTCGTTCACCTCGCGCAACAGCGCCAGATTATCCATTTGCGCGGTCAAGGCCTGCGCCAGCCGATCTTCCTTGTTCCGATTACGAACCACCGCCCGCGCCTGATCGGCATAGCGGCGGGCCCCCTGGCCATGCAGAGCCTGGGTGAACACGGCCTTGAATTCTGCCCAACCGCCAAAGCCCAAAGACTGTGCAAAACGCAGCAAGGTTGCAGGCTGTACCTGTGCCTGGGCTGCCAACTGACGCATGGACAGCAAGGGCACCTGATCGGCATGATCAAGCACATAGCGTGCGCTTTGCTGGAACTGGGGCGACATGGCGGCAAACGCCGCTTGAATGCGCTCAGTCAAGGTGCTCAGGGAGTTCATGGCCAATACGCTCAAAAAGGGGACACCAAGTATATATCGGTCGCAAATGCTGCCAAGGCGCAACAGTGCAGCCTTTATCCACCCATACCGATCATTCAATGATGATTTATTTGTTGAAAGTATTATTATACATTCAACATACGTTGAAAATTCATTGGGACTACTTTCTGGATCTGCGCCATGACACATGTTTTTCATCGCAACCCCAAGCAAACGCTGCCCTATGCCGTCAAAGGCGATGGCATCCGCATCGTGGACAAGGAAGGCAAATCGTATATAGACGCCAGTGGGGGTGCGGCCGTGTCCTGCCTGGGCCATAGCCACCCAGCCGTCATCACGGCCATCAAGCAGCAGCTGGACCAGATTGCCTACGCCCACACCTCTTTCTTCAGCAGCCAGGCTGCCGAAGATCTGGCGGATTTTCTCAGCAGCCGATCCCCCGGGGATCTGAATCACGTCTACTTTTTATCCGGCGGTTCTGAAGCTGTGGAAGCCAGTCTGAAACTGGCTCGGCAATACTTTGTGGAAATTGGCCAGCCCGAGCGCCATATTTTCATCGCCCGCCGCCAGAGCTATCACGGCAATACACTGGGCGCTTTGGCCATTGGGGGGAATGAATGGCGTCGCAAGCCCTTCCTGCCCCTACTGGCTCCAACCCAGCACGTTTCCCCCTGCTATCCCTACCGCGACCAGCGCAGCGATGAAAGCGCCGAGCAATATGCGGACCGTCTGGCCCAGGAGCTGGACGACATGATTCAAAGTCTGGGCTCCCAGAATGTCGCCGCTTTTGTTGGCGAGACCGTGGTGGGCGCCACCGCCGGCGCCTTGGCCCCGGTAGGCGACTACTGGAAGAAAATCCGCCAGGTCTGCGACAAGCATGGCGTGCTGCTGATTCTGGACGAGGTCATGTCCGGCATGGGGCGCACCGGCTATCTGTTCGCCTGCGAAGAGGACGGCGTAGTGCCGGACATCATGGCCATAGCCAAAGGTCTGGGCGCAGGCTATCAACCTATCGGCGCGATGCTGGCCAGTGACCGGATTTATCAGGCCATACTGAATGGCTCGGGCTTCTTCCAGCACGGGCATACCTATATGGGGCATGCCACGGCCTGCGCCGGTGCTCTGGCCGTACAACAAGTGATTGAGCAAGACCAGCTGCTGAAAAACGTTCGTCAGCGCGGCGAACAACTGCGGCGGGAACTGCATCAGGCCTTGGACAGCCACCCCAACGTGGGCGACATACGCGGTCGCGGTCTGTTTGTCGGGATCGAGCTGGTGCAAGACAGGGCCAGCAAGCAAGCGCTGGACCCTGGCCTGAAAACTCATGCCAAGATCAAGCAATATGCGTTTTCCCAGGGCCTGATGCTCTACCCTATGGGTGGCACGATAGATGGGGTGCATGGCGATCATATTTTGCTGGCGCCACCTTTTATCTGCACCGAGTCCGACATTCAGGAAATCGTGAAACGTCTGACGCAGACCATAGAGCACATCTTGCCTCGTTAAATCCCATGTTGCAGAGCGTTGAGCAGGCAGCCCGCCCGGGTCTTGGCCACTGCAGAACGCTCTGCCGACCGCCCTGCGGCAAGCCCGCCGCAAGAAGCACCGCCAGCTTTACCTAAAGGAGAACCATGGCCCGCCTACCTTATGCTGACTTGAACGCCCCCGAGGCTGCCCCGTTGGTAGAACAGATCATTGCAGAGCGTGGCAGCGTATTGCACCTGTACCAGATGCTGCTGCACAGCCCACCCATTGCGAAAGGTTGGCTAAATCACCTGACCGGCATACGCCACAACAGCAGCCTGGCGGGTGATCTGCGTGAGCTGGTCATCATGCGTGTTGCCTTGCTGAACCGCGCCCCATACGAGGCCGACCAACATGCCCCTATCGCGCTGGCAGAGGGCCTGAGTCAGGCCCAACTGGATGCCCTGCCTGACTGGCAGGACTCGGAGACATTCACGCCCATCCAGCGGGCTGTACTGGCTTACACAGATGCCATGACCCTGAATGTGCAAGTGGAACCCGCTGTTTTTCAGGACGTACGCCAGTATTTCGATGAGCGACTGACGGTGGAGCTAACTGCCACTATCGCTACCTACAATATGGTGTCGCGTTTTCTGGAAGCCTTGCACATCCATTCCGACGACTCGCGCTAAAACGGTACCCTGAGTACATCCGTCCTGCTACCTCCCAAGCGCCCCGCCAGAAACTCCACAAACAAGCGCAGCTTGGGGGGCAGATGGCGGGTAGGCGGATACAAGGCCCACAAGGCACCGCAATATTGAGTGCGGAACTCCCAATCGGTCAGCACGCGCACAATACGCCCTTCCTGCTCAGGCTCCTTGGCCACAAAGCAAGGCAGGCTGCCGATCCCCAAGCCCCGCTCCACCGCATCCAGACGCACGCCCGTATGGTTGGCCGCGTAGCGTCCGCTAACCGACACATTCAACACCCGCCCGCCTTTATTGAACCGCCAGCGTGAATCGCTGGGTGCCTCGCCCAGATAGATGCAGCTGTGTTCGCGCAACTGCTGGGGATGCACGGGCAAACTGTGCTCGGCCAGATAGTCCGGACTGGCGTACAGACCATGTCGAATATCGGTCAGATGACGCCCCATCAAACCGGGCGGCGGCTGATCGGTAATCCGTATCGCCAGATCCAGCTGATCGTCGATCAGGTCTGCATAGCGATCATCCAGATTCATCAGCACATTCACCTTGGGGTGCGCCGCCAGGAAATCCGGCATGTGCGGATGAATCAGGAAATGCCCGACTGCTTTGGGGACACTCAAACGAATCTGCCCCTCTGGCTCGGTCTGGAACTGCCCCGAAATCTCCATCGCCGCCTGGGCACAAGACAGCATGTCACGGGCATGCTCATAAATCGCCTGACCACTATCACTTAAGCGCAGTTTGCGTGTCGTGCGCTGCAGGACGCGCGTTCCCAGACCTTTCTCCAGACGCGCAATGGAACGGCTGACCGCCGACGGGGTATAGCCAAGCTGGCGAGAGGCTTCAGAAAAGCTGCCTGTCTCCACCACTTTGACAAAAACCACCATATCGCTCATCAGGGAAGTGAGATTACTTGTGCTCATAGGGAATAAATTATTTCAATGAATTGCAATTATCAGGACTGCTCACAATGCCTACAATGCCTTAAAACCAACCTACAGGTAATAAAATGCAAGATAAATTATATTTGACTAGCAATAGCCTTACCTGCATAGCGGAAATCCTGGAGTGTTATCACTCTGAAAATGAACGCTATGCTGTCAGGCTGGATAAAACCTTATTTCACCCTCAAGGCGGTGGCCAACCTTGTGACAAAGGCACGATAAATGGGCACGAGGTTCTGCATGTGGCGCAAAACCGCGACGGCCATGTACTGCATTACCTGCACGTACGCCTGCCTCTGGGCCCCGTAGAACTGCATATCGACCGCGACCATAGACTGGAACATGCCCGGCTGCACACCGCTGTGCCATATGATCGGCCATCTGGTTGAGCGCATTGGTTGGCAGGCCGTAAAGGCACATCATTGGCGTGGCGAGTCGCGTGTCGTCTTTCGTAACCCCAAAAACGCCCTCCCACCCTTCCTGGATGATTTGTCGAACCGCTGTGCCGAACAGATCCAGCTGGCCCAGCCTATTTCCATCAGTTTTCAGGAAGGCCGACGTCAGGTTGCCATTGGCGGCCTGGGGCAATATGCATGTGGCGGCACCCATGTTGAAAACACATCTGAATTAAATGGATTGAAAATAGTCCGCATCAAAAACAAAAAAGATGAATTGAGCGTTCATTATGAAATGATGGATTAATAAATAATAAAAATTAAGGCTGTTTATTAGTTATGGCTATTATCGGAAAAGAAAAACAATTCTTCTAAAACCCCAAGGGAAGTGAGATATGTATTTAGAGACCGAACGATTGCGGACTGAGCATATGCAGTCCCTGCTAAATGGCGAACTCCTGGCCATTCGCCTGTCCCAGTTCATTGATGCGCCCACTTCACAAAAGCTGGGCAAGCAGATCATTGATAAAGGCTTTGATCGCTATGTGAATGCCCCCAGCATCGGCCGTATAGGCATGGCTTTTTACGAAGCCGAAAACCAGCCCGAACGCATGGCCTCTTACTTCGAGGGGGTTTTTGACAATATCGACGAGCTGCGTCGCCGCTGCGCGCCCTACCTGTCCCCCATTGATGTGCTGCGCTGCACGCTGGACGAAGTCTGGCCCGCCGGAGCCACGCTGGAGACGCTGTATGGCAAAAGAATGTATGTGGGTTTGTCGCGTGTGGTGCAGCCCGATGTCCACTTTCTGGCGCATCACGACATTTTGGCCAAAGACGCCCCCGGTAATTATCAGGCCATCAGTCTGCAAGGACAGCTGGCCGCCAATGTTTATTTAAAAATGCCTGAGCAAGGAGGTGAACTGCAGATCTGGCAAACCGAACTGAGTCCTGAGGAGTTTGATCAGATGCGGGGCGACAGCTACGGCATTCAACCTGACTTGCTGGGCGCCCCCGAAGTACAGATACGTCCCGGTCCGGGCGATCTGATTATTTTCAATTCTCGCAAAATGCATGCCGTCACCCCCGGCAAGGGCGATTTGCGCTTGAGCCTGTCTTGCTTTGTGGGATATCGCGGCCCGGCCATGCCGCTGACCTTTTGGAGTTAATGTGTTGCAAACCTATTGGCCAGAGTTCGCTACTCTGGCTTTGATTCATTTTTTGGCCGTTATTGCCCCTGGGCCTGACTTTGCTGTCACCATCCGCCAAAGTGTGCGGCTGGGCCGCCAGGCCGGGATTGCCACTGCCATTGGCATTGGCGCAGGAATCTCCGTTCATGTGATCTACACCTTGATGGGCGTGGGCGCCTTGCTGCACTCCACCCCCTGGCTGATGAGCGTGGCCGAAGTCCTGGGTGGCGCTTACCTGCTGTATATAGGCTGGGGATTTTTACGGCAGGCCCATACCCCCATGGAAGTCAGTCTGGCCGAGTCCGGCAATGGCAAGTCTGCCGCTGTCAGTGTGCGTCAGTCCCTGACGCTGGGCTTCATGACCAACGCCACCAATCCTAAAGCCACGCTGTTCTTTCTGGCGGTGTTTACCACCGTGGTCAGCGCCAGCACGCCCTTGACGACCCAGATGCTCTACGGCGTCTGGATGTGTCTGGTCAACGCGGGCTGGTTTGTAATTGTCAGCCTGATCTTTACCAATCCCGGCGTACGCCAACGATTCTTGCGTATGGGAACCTGGTTTGAACGGATCACAGGCATCTTGCTGCTGGGCTTTTCAGTGCGTCTGCTCGTGCATGCAGGACAGCGCATCCTGCTCTAGGTCTGCTCCTGAGCCCCGCCAAGGTCTCAGTACTCTAACGCCTTGGTGAGGCTCATCTACATCACAAAAAAATCCCGCCCTTCAGAAAAGGGCGGGATTTTTTGCACTTAGACCATGGACTCACCCGTCTTGCGGGCTCTACGCCAATCGCGGATCAGGTTTCCAACCAGCAAGGCCAGGATAATGGCCGACATGACAGGCCAAACCATAAAGTAAATCGTCATAAGCATAAGATTCTCCTTTGGGTTTTTCTATCGTGAACTCAAGCGCGGGCCGACGCTGGCTCGCCTTTCACTTCACGCTGTTTCTTGCTCGGTACCGGGGTTTCGTCGTAGTGGAAAGACTGCACGCGCTCGGCCAGTACGGAAAAATCAAAACGTTCCTGACTACGCAAACTGATGGCTACACAAACCACAGCGCTAACGCCATAAGCCGTCAAGGATCCCAGCAAGACAATGTATTCACGCAGGAAACCAATGAAGTTGGGTAGCAAGATAGCCGTGGCGATCACACCGATCGCAATCGCAATACGGCTGCGGAAAAATGCGAATGCCATCAAACCGGCAACCACGCCACCACCAATCGATGCGGTCACTTCATAGAAGACCGCCACCACACCTTCGATAGGAATCAACTCGAAGCGCACGATCGTAAACAGCACAACGGCACACAGCACCGACCAGCTAAAGGCCTTGTTGGTGACACGGTCCCAGTAAAAACTGACGATGACCGGGAACACAATCGCACCCCACAAGGCACCTACAAACACCAGCATCACCAGAATATCCAGGCGCAGGCTAGCGAAGATCACACCCACCATCGTGGCAACCACCATGGTGATACGGCCCCACCACAACATGCGAGCTGGTTTTGGACGACCACGGGCAATGTTCTTGGCATAGATGTCAGTCATCATGATGGCCGACAGTGCAGCCAGGTCCGAGTCCGCCGTGGAGGACAGGGAGCCCACCACCAGGACGAAGAACAAGGCGATGCCAAATGGCGGCAAGTAAGTGGACGCCATCTGCGGGATGATGTTGTTCATGTTCCCGTCTACTGGCTGCAGGCCGGTGAACAGCGCCAGCAGACCCAGCATGCCCAGACCAATCACCACGGCGCCATAGCCAATGGTGGCGGTCAGGAACGTGGGTTTGATCAAATCTTCACGCACGGCAAACAGGCGCTGCGCAATGGTCTGGTTACCAATCGCGTAAGCCAGCACGGCCACAAAATACGGCGCACCTTGCTCCAGAATGGCCTTGGTCGAATAAAAGTTGGCTTGTTCGGAATCCAGACGCCACCAGTTGGCCTGAATCATCTCTGTGCCACCGGCGTTAAAGAAGATCAGCGGAATAATGACCACGGCCGACAAGATCATGGCGACCAGCTGGGCAAAGTCCGTCATCACCGACGCACGGAAGCCCGACCACAGGGTATAAGACAGCACACCCAGACCGGCAATCAACACACCTTGAATAAATGTCAGAGGGCTAAGGATCGAGACCAACGCACCCGCGGCGGTGAAGTTCACCATCAGGCTGATACCACTGCCCACCACGTTGGAAATCGCCATAATCATCTGGCTGGAGGAGCCGTGCCGTGCATGCAGCACCTCGGCCAATGTGTGTGCCTGCGGGGCAAGCTGGCGAAAACGCCTGCCAAAGGGGTAGATGAACAGAATCATCAAGGCACCCCATAGCCCGTAATGCAAAGGGCCCGATAGCCCGTATTTAAAACCTGAGGTTGCGCTGGCATAAAACGACGCCGCCCATACCCAGGTGGCGATCATGCTGGCTGCTGACAAGCCAAACCCCACCGCACTGTTGGATACCATGTATCCATCCACGTTTTCTTTCTTTTGACCGATCATGAGCGACATCAGGAATGTCGCGCCATAAAAGCCGACCAGCAACAATATGGCCGTTGTAGTTGAAAGCGTAAAAAACTCCGCCTCTTGCATGTCTTTCCCTTTCTCTTCTGCGCGATGGTTGCTTGCAAAACAACCCTCACTCGCATGCGTGCCGATTCCGCAGTAACGCGCTGGGCGGCACCGGTCCCAGGACCAGAACCGAAACACCTGAACCGAACGCGCGCACGAGCGCCTTCGCCCTTGGCGAGAGCCAAAGCGAAAAAAAAGCAAGACACAGCGCAAAGTGCCTCACATTACGGCGAGTCTACGGGCCTTACAGCAAATAAACATGGCCAGAGACAAACCGCTCTGTTGCAGGCCGATGTCATGTGAGACAGTCGGCTGGTTGTTCCGCGACCCAAGGGTCGGGCAAGGTGTTTCGGGCTAAAGCCGGGTTGTTGTGCAACAACCTGTTGAAGAACGGACCGCCATTTTTTTATGCAATTTTGTCGCACCTGAACGGCCTGTTCGAGAAGCTGATTCAATGAACCAGAGCGATCAATTATACATATTTAAAATTTTAGGGTCTATATCATGCTGTTTCAGCATCGAGAAAGGGCTTTCAAGCCTTTTCCGAATCATTCATAGACCTCGTCCATGCTAAGGCTGACACGCGCCAGTTCCTGGCAGGCAACGGACACTTTGCCTACAAAAGCGTAGCCTTCCCCCCGCACCGCGCGTATGGGCAACTCCTCTCCCATCGCGGTTATTTTACGTTTCAAGCGACTGATCAAAACGTCCACAGAACGGGCAGTTGCCTCCCGTCCCTCCTCCAGTGGAAACAGACGGTCGCGCTCCACAGTTTGGGGACTGACGGCAAAGAGAACCTGCACAATACGCCGCTCGCCACGGGTCAGCATGACCGAGTGGCCTCTGGGGGTAAGCATGGTCCAACCGTTCTCCATCAAGTCCCATAATTGCAGCTCCGGCTCCAGCTCTTTTTTTTGAGACACAGGCCCGGCTTTGGCAGGTTCCGCAAGAACGGTTTGCAAACTTCGCTGCAAGGCATAACCGCGACGTCGCAGCGCCTGCACGCAGGCCACCACTTCCACCGGCAAGGCGTCCTGATCAAAGCAGGCATCAGCCCCGGCAAGCAGCAAATGCCCTCGCTCCAGGCCGGCCATTTTGTCGCGTCGCACAACCAGGACGCCCGCAGCCGGAAAATCCATGCGTAAACGATTGATATGCAAAAAAACGTTGTCTGCCTGACACATCAAGGCAAACACCCTCTCGGCACTGGTCGAATGCGCCAGGGACAAGCACTGCTCCATCGTCTCTACCGTCTGAACCTTCACCCCCCACTGTTCCGACTCCAAAGCGATCTGCTGCAAACTAGCCTTATCGTCATACAACAGAAAAATCTGTTCTACCGTCATAGTTCTCACCCTTGCTGGCCCCATTAGGCACTTTGTGTTTTTTTACCCTTGGACCTGCCGTAACAAACGCTGTGCCGCTGCGTCGTCAGGCATGGAGAGGTAAATCATCCCCTGCTTCAAGGGTTCGCCAATTCGGGCGACCTGTGCCACCTGATCTTCCATGACCAAAACCAGCAAGGGTCCCACATTACCAGAGCTGACCTCAGCCAACTTGCGCGCCCCTAAAGAATTCAACTGAAATCGAACCAGATGCTGCCCTTGCTCGGTACGCAAGGAGGCCACGCGCGTCAAATCGCTGCCCTTGCTGGTGGTCCCTGCATCACTGCCAATCGCAATACCGTTTTCCACGGTGTTGCCCGTGCCCGAGCGTGCACCCAGAGCAATTGCTTCCTTGCCTGTGACTTCCGACTCCAGTCCCGCTGCCAACGCTGCCTCGCCGCTGGAGGTCGCTTGCGGCCCTATGGCGGTGGAGTCTGTCCCGCTGACCACCGAATCTGCCTTGGTGGAGCTGCCGTGGAAATACTTGATGCCATCGCCTGAATTCAAGACTCCATACAAGACTTTGCCCGAGATAGCCTTGGTACTGGAGGCGCTCACGGCGGCATCGGCCAGACCCGAAATCTTGTTGTTATTCACATTCACGGCACGCAGGCTGCTATTGCCGGTCGCCGTCAGGCTGACGGTAATGACGCCACCCGAGTTGACGGAGCCCACCGCCGAGGCCGATTTTGCCGCGATGTTTCCATCAATAATGGCACTGGGTGCCGTCAAACCTCCCGTAAACGGACCTGCCCCGGCGGACACACTTCCTGCCGTCAATTGGTTGGTAATCGTGGCGGTATTCGCCTGCAAATTACCTTGCACCGTGGCCACTTTGACCAGGCCCGAAGCCGTCACGGAGTCCACGTTGAGATCAGGATTCAGGGCAACGGCAACAGTCCCGCCCGTCTGGGTCAGAGCGATGTTGTTTCCCAAAGTCAGGGAGAAAGCCCCGCCAGGAATCACGTGAAAAGGAGCGGCTCCATCTACAGCCAATTCCCAGCCATCAGTAATCTGTGCCATGGCAGGTTGCGTCACGACACCCGCACTCAGCAAGGCCAGCGCCACCGTCCGCAAACGCAATCCCTGCAACCATTCCAGCACCGTCTGGCTGGCGCAAGCGCCCCCTGAACTGCGTTTGCCGCGTGCCTTGGTGTTTTCCGCCACTGCCACAAATGTTGCAGTTTGCTCGTTCCAAACCGACTTGTAGATTCTGTTCATGGTCTCTTCGCTTACAAAAAAAATTAGCCATTAGCCTTTCCGGATCACCCTTCTCCCGCGCTGACGTAACAGAGTTTTCAGGCGCAACAAATCCCCTCACCACGTCACGGTGATAATTTGAATTTGTTGTTCAGGAAAGCCTTACCGAACCCTCATTCCTATTCGGATCGTTTTATTTTCTTACCGTTTTTTAATAATTACTTTTGAATTTCTACAGAAGCCATTTGAATCACTGCAAAACAACATTTTATTAAATTACTTATTTCATTTTCGTTTTAAATATTAGTACCGTTGCGCTGTCTGTAAACCGACGGAGACAGGCCGCTGTACTGACGAAAGGCGGTGGCAAAGTTGGCCGGATTCACCTACCCGGACTCCACCGCCACATTGGTTACAGCCATATCCGTTTGTCTGAGCAGGTGCATGGCATAGCGCATTCGACTGGAGCGCACAAAGTCATGCACTGTCAAGCCGCAACCGCCCTTGAAGAGCTCATTAAGACGGCGTCCTGCGGTCCCGAACATCTCCGCCAGGCTTTCGGCCGTCAAGCAATCCGACAGGTTGTCCCGCACATATTGCTGGACCGCATCCACCAGGAGATGCTGCAAAGATGGCCTGGTAAATCGGCCCCACTCCCTAGCCTGGCTGACATCCTCTCTATCTGACTCCACTTCTTTCAATCCCAGATGCAAACGAATTCGCTCCACCACTAATTGCATATTTGTTTGGTAGGCAATGAAATCGCGAGCTCCGCTACGCAGGGCCATAAGCTGACTATCCGCACAGGGCACCGTTGACATGAACACCACCGGGATAGAGGCTGTTTGGGGATTGGAACGCAACATTCGCATAAACGTATCACCCCGCAATCGGGGCAAGTGGTACTCACTCAACACACAATCGGGTAGCAAGGACTGGCAGCGCGCCAGCCCCTGCTGGGCATCCAGCGCAAAGCTGATACGGGCGAAACTGGTGCGTAACAAAACTAATAAATCCGCTACCCCTGCAGGTTCTGGAGCAATAAACAAAATATGTGCTTCAGACGAGACACACATAAGCGATCCACCTATGAAGACAGACAAATTTTTGCAGTTTCAAGCTGACGGTAATTCTAATAATTAATTTCGCTTATACATTAACGCTCCAATTTTCCCACACTCCATATTTCTATTTATTTCTATAACAAAAGTTACATTATTTCAGAACATTTCCTTTTAAACCCATTAAACGTCGCCCCAAACCGCAACAAATCGAAAATTGGGCTTTATTACATTCAAATATTTGTCTTTTGTTTCAATTTGGTAAATGAAGCTTCCAAACAATACGCAAATACACAAATAAAAACCCCGCCGCAGCGGGGTTCATCATGTAAAGCAGGGTAAAACCCAAGGATCATGCGTTTCTGGCATAGCCCGCTCGAGCCAGAACGCCCAATGGGCCGATCTGGCGTACCAGGTCGATTTGCTCGGGAGTGCGCACATAAATGCAGCCAGCATACGACAGTGCATTGACTGAAATCCCATCGACCAACTCCACACTGCGTGGCACCAGCAACAACCAACCCTGGCCGGCCAACATATTATGGGCTGGCAACAGGCCATCCTCTCCAGGGGCCAGTCGCAATTCATTGCAGGCCCGGCGGTAAGAACTTAAAAGACTGTCACTCAAGGCCACAGGGTCGGACGTATCCACCAAACGAACAAAGCAATGCTCGAAGGCCAGCGCGGGATGGTGATGCACACCGCCCGCCGCTGCCTGCGCAGGCAGCTTGTCCAGATAAAGGGCCAGCGAACCATTGCGGTCTGCTTGCGGAATCCACTGCGTATGTTTGTGGCGCTGGCTGGCCCCTGCCGGGCCTCCCCCGTTATAAAAGCCCAGGCCGCCTTGCAGTGTCAGAAAGTCGGCCAGAATCCGGAAATCAATATCGCGTAGCGGGCTGAGCTGTTCGGAGAACACCTTGTCAGCCAAAACCAGATGCAGATCACAGACAGCAAACTTGTTCAGCACAATATTGTGCGTGCTGCTGGCATCAGCCACCGTCAAGGCAGGGGCCGGCGGCAAGAAAGGATTGAAGTTGGGGTCGCGCGGTCCACCTGGAATCGAGACGCTGGCGGCATCCTTGGCCGCCAGAGTGGATACCCAACGCACAAAAAATGTCAGCCCTTGATCCTGCATCAGCTCTTCCTGAGCTTGCACGGGCAACAAGTCACCGCTGGCCAGCGCGGCCTGGCTCAGTTGGTCCAGGCGTTGCAAAATTTCCTTGCTCACGTCGTCTCGCTCCTCATTTGAAGTTGTATAGTGACGCCTTATTGTAGGCAAGAGACGCGAATAAACGCGCATTGCTGCCTAGTCCGAATTTTCCACCATCCCTATCAGGAGTACTCCATGTCCGGTATCCGCCGTATTGCCAGCCCACTGCCACTGCCCTTCTCGCGTGCCACCATGGCTGGCGGCTTTCTGTTCTTGTCCGGCCAGATTCCTTACGACGCCCAAGGTGAAGTGGTGCGCGGTTCCATCCAGGACCAGACCCACGCCGTGTTTGATCGCCTGATCGAAGGCCTGGCTCTGGCTGACGCCACCCTGGCTGATGTCGTCAAAGCCACGGTCTGGCTGTCCGATATGGCCTTGTTTGCCGACTTCAACAAAGTCTATGCCGAGCGCTTTGGTGACACCCTGCCTACCCGCTCGCTGGTTGAAGCCAAGCTGGCCAAGAACGTGGACGTAGAAATCGAAGTGCAGGCCTGGCTGGGCGATCGCGCCTAAGCCGCCTTGAGGCCGACGGGCCGTCACACAAATTAACGCTGCCCAGCCCCGGCTATGGCACACTGAATTTCCCTAGTCCAAGGAGAATTCTGATGCGTTTTTTTTCTTCGGCCCGTCACACTTTGCTGGCTTGTTCTATCTTAGGCCTGGGCATCAGCAGCACCGCCTACGCAGCCAATACTGAAAAAACCGCAGAGCCGACTGCGATCAAACGCTTTCTGGGCAACTCGGACATGCCATTCTCCCGCGCCGTACAGGCCGGGGATTTTTTGTTCCTGTCCGGACAGATTCCATTGAACGAGAAAGGCGAGATCGTACGCAGCAGCATTGAAGATCAGACCAATGCCGCACTGGACCGGATTGAAGAGACTCTGAAACTGGCAGGCGCAGACTTCAGCCATATCGTCAAAGCCACGGTCTACCTGTCTGATATTGCCTTGTACGACCAGTTCAACAAAACCTATAAAGAACGGCTGGGCAGCAACTTCCCGGCGCGCTCTCTGGTACAAGCCAAACTGGTAGATGGTGTGGACGTGGAAATCGACGTTCAAGCCTGGACAGGCGCTAAAACCAGCCCCGCCAAGCATTGATGCAGGCCACTTACTATAGGCAATTCGATATAAGCAGCACGCTTACAGCCTGGCTGCCTTGTATGGCACACTAGCACCCTTAGCCCGATTTTCACCCGCGCCAGGCCCGCCGCCTGGCGTTTTCGTGCCTTTACGGAAACTCTCATGATCTACGCGATTACTGCCCTTTTCGCCTTTCAGTTACTAGGCGAAATTCTGGTGCAGACTCTGTCCTTGCCACTGCCAGGCCCTTTGGCAGGCATGCTGCTTCTGACTGCTGCCTTGCTGATTCGCGGCGGCGTGCCCAGCTCTTTGGAGAGCACGGCCAGTGTCATGCTGCAAAACCTGATGCTGCTGTTCATCCCCGCTGTCACCGGCGTGATGTTGTATTTTGATCGGGTGGCCGATGAATGGCAGCCCTTTCTGATTGCCACCTTGGGCGGCACCGTCATTACCATGGTGGTTACCGCCCTGGTGCTCAATCGTCTGCTTAAAAACCGCCAGGAAGAAGAATAATGACGGACGGACTTTTTCAAATCTGGGTCTTTCTGGCCAGCTCACCCCTGCTGTGGCTGACCCTGACCTGCTCGGTCTACGCAGGCTCGGTCTGGATGTATCGCAAGTCGGGCAGCAGCCCCTTTTTGTTGCCGATTCTGGTCTCAGTCATTGTGATTGTGTCCCTGCTCTTGCTGACCCGCACACCGTACCCCGTCTATTTTGAAGGGGCCAAGTTCATTCACTTTCTGATTGGACCGGCCACGGTTGCCCTGGCGGTACCGCTCTATAGCCAGCTGCGTCAGTTGCGCAAGATCTGGAAGCCGCTGACCATTGCCCTGCTGATTGGCTCGGTTACCGCTATTTTCAGTACGGTGCTGATTGCCTGGGCCTTGGGTGGCTCGGCTGAAACCATCATGTCGGTCGCGCCACGCTCGGCTACCATGCCGATTGCCATGGCTTTGGCAGAGCAATTTAACGGGCAGCCTTCCCTGGCCGCGGTGGCGGTTGCCATTACCGGGATTGCGGGCACCATCATGGCGCGCCCTCTGCTGAACTTGCTGCGTATTGATCGCCCCGAAGCGCGGGGCTTTGCGGTGGGAGTAACGGCGCACGCCATTGGCACCGCCCGTGCCTTGCAGGTTCATGAAACAATTGGAGCCTTCTCCGCCATAGGCCTGAGCCTGAACGGGATCATGACCGCAGTGCTGGTGCCCTTTGTTCCAATTGTGCTGCGCTGGTTAGGCGTGGCCTGACAAGGCAGGACAGGCTGGCTCTAGCGCCATTCGTCGCGATAGACGAAGCGGGGCATCTGCCAATTGCGGTGCAGAGCCAGCATACGGAAGCTCAAGCCAATAATCATGGGGCCCAGCAGGGTCACATACGGGTGCCAATCCAGGTGCTGGGCACCCAGATACAAAGCGCCGGTCAGCATGGAAACGCTGGCATACATCTCCTTGCGCAGCAGCAAGGGGATGTCATTACACAAGATGTCGCGCAAGACGCCACCGGCACAGCCGGTAATCATGCCGCTGAGCAGCACCACCGTAATGGGCAGCTTCATCTCCAGCGCAATCTGACAGCCAATCACGGTAAAGACCACCAGCCCCATGGCATCGAGCAGCAGGAACAGACTGTGCAAGCGCCGCATGATAGGGGCGATCAAAGCCGTAAGAATGGCCGCACCCGCCGTGATCCACAGGTATTCAGGATGCTGCACCCAGGTCAGCGGGTAATGCCCCAGGAGCACGTCCCGCACCGAGCCGCCGCCCAGAGCAGTGACGCAGGCGATGGTACAGACGCCCACCCAGTCCATATCGCGACGGCCAGCGGCCAGCGCCGCGGTCATGGCTTCTGCGGTGATGGCAATAATATAGAGAACAAGTAAGAGCATGATATTTTTCAAGCATCAAGCTGTTGAATAAGGCCCCGATAACAACGCAGCATCAGCAAGCCAGGCACAGCAATAAAGACGGTACAAATAAAAAAGCCCGGCCAGCCCAGGGATTCGACCAGCACAGGCGTCAAGGGCCCGGCCAGATAGGTGCGTCCCACTGCCGACAAGGCCGACAGCAACGCAAATTGAGTGGCGGAATAAGTTCGATTGCACAAGGCCATCAACAAAGCGACAAAAGCCGCTGTACCCAAGCCACCACACAGGTTTTCCAGACCGACCACACTGCCCATCAGCCACATGGATGGCGAAGTTTCAATCGCAATCAGCCAGTAACCCAGGTTGGAGACGGCCTGCAAAACACCAAAAATCATCAAGGCACGATACAAGCCCAGACGCGCCATGATCGCCCCGCCCATCAAGGCTCCAACTACGGTGGCGGCCAGGCCGAACACCTTGTTGATCGTGCCGACCTCGGACAAGGTAAAACCGGCAGCCCGAATCAGAAAGGTGGTGGACAAGGCTCCCGCAAAGGCATCGCCCAGCTTGTAGAGCACGATCAGCGCCAGAACACTCCAGGCTCCGGGGCGCGAGAAAAAATCTGCCAACGGCGCTACCACCGCCTCAGACAAGCTGCGCGGTGGGCGGCTTTGCTCCTGTGGGTCCGGTGAAATCAAGGTCACCAGTGCGCACAGCGCCATGAAGCCACCCATCAGGAAATAGGTGTTGGACCAGCCCAGCCAGCGGTCGGCCAGAATCAGGGCCAAACCACCAGACACAATCATGGCAATGCGATAACCCATGACCTTGACCGCCGCCCCTGCCGCCCGTTCCTGCGCTTGCAGCACATCCGTGCAATACGCATCAAAGGCAATGTCCTGCGTGGCCGACAAAAAGGCTACCCACACGGCCAGCAAGGCCAGCGCAGTCAAATTCACGGAAGGAGAAAACAGACCCATGGCCGCAATCGAGGCGGCCAGCAGCAATTGGGTGACCAGTATCCAGCCGCGTCTACGCCCCATAAAAGGCGGCGCATAGCGATCAATCAGGGGGGCCCACAGAAATTTCAGCGTATAAGCCGAGCCAACCAGGGTCAGGAAACCGATCTCGGTCAGCGAAACATTTTCAACGGTTGCCCAGGCCTGCAAAGTGCCTGAAACCAGGGCCAGAGGCAGGCCGCTGGCGAACCCCAGAATCAGCAAAGGCAAGACTCGGGGACTGGTATAGACACGTGACACGTCAGGCCTTATTAGCGCTAAGCAGCAAGAAAATGGGGAGACTCGAAACGATACATGGCCAAGGTACTGCGCCAGCCCGGCAAAAAGCGCACCGTGTCGCGACCATTGAATGCCGCACGATCAAGAATACGTACGCCCACCGCCTGGGCCAGATCCTGAAAGTCTTTCATGGTGCACAAATGGATGTTGGGCGTGTTGTACCACTGATAAGGCATTTCGCCCGTGACCGGCATGCGTCCGCGCAAGATGCTCCAGCCATGTGGCCAATAACCGAAGTTAGGAAACGAGACGATACCATACCGCGCCACTCGCGCCATCTCGCGCAGGATGTGCTCGGTATGGTGCATGGACTGCAGGGTTTTGGACAGGACGACGGTATCAAATTGCTGGTCGCTGAAAAGCGCCAGGCCTTTTTCCAAGTCCTGTTGAATGACATTGACGCCACGGCGCACCGAAGCGATCACGAACTGATCATTCAGCTCCACACCCGTGCCGACAACCCGGCGTGTATCACGCAGGTGCGCCAGCAAGGTGCCATCGTTACAGCCCAGATCCAGCACACGCGAACCTGGCTCAATCCACTGCGCAATGCGCAGCAAATCCGGTCTTAACATGGCGTCATCCACCTGTGTTTGCAGCTTAGTCATTCTGCCAGCACCCCTGTAGTACGCGTGCGCGCAGGCAAGCCCAAATTAGTGGCGATCTGGTCATAGTATCCCTGCACAACGGCATGGTAACGAGGGTCTTCCAGCAAGAAAGCGTCGTGCCCGTGCGGCGCATCGATTTCGGCATAGGTTACCTGGCGCTGGTTGCGCAGCAAGGCCTGCACGATTTCGCGCGAACGCTCGGGCGAGAAACGCCAGTCTGTCGTGAAGGACACCAACAGGAATTTGGCCTGCACCTTTTCCAGCGCCTTGACCAGATCCCCCTGGTACTGACGCGAAGGATCAAAGTAATCCAGCGCACGGGTGATGATCAGGTAGGTATTGGCGTCAAAATAACGCGAGAACTTCTCGCCTTGATAACGCAAATAGGATTCGACCTCGAATTCCACCCCGTAGTTGTAGTGGTACTCACCGCCTTGGGCTGGGGCGCGCTGATTGCGGCCAAACTTTTCCGCCATGACAGTATCGGACAGGTAGGTGATATGGCCCACCATGCGAGCCACGCCCAGGCCAGCCTTGGGCACCACGCCGTGCTCGTAATAATTACCACCGTGAAACTGCGGGTCGGACAAAATGGCGCTGCGGGCCACTTCGTTGAAAGCAATGTTCTGGGCCGACAGACGCGGGGTACTGGCAATGACCACGCAGTTTTCCACGCGCTCCGGGCAGCTGATGGCCCAGCTCAGGGCCTGCATGCCCCCCAAGGAACCGCCCATGACGGCCGCAAACTTGCGGATACCAAAGTAATCAGCCAGACGGGCCTGGGCACGCACCCAGTCTTCTACCGTCAGAACGGGAAACTCGGAACCCCAGGGTTTGCCAGTGGCGGGATTGATGCTGGACGGGCCGGTAGAGCCAAAGCAGGAGCCGATATTGTTGACGCCAATAACAAAGAAGCGATCGGTATCCACCGCTTTGCCGGGGCCGACCATATTGTCCCACCAGCCAGTGCTTTTGGGATCGTCGTCGTAATAACCGGCAACGTGGTGCGAGGCATTGAGCGCATGGCACACCAATACCGCATTGCTGCGTTCTTCGTTAAGGGTGCCGTAGGTTTCGACTGCCAGCTCGTAGCTGGGCAGCACTTGCCCGCTGCGCAGATGCAGGGGTTCGTCAAAGGCGATGAGTTCGGCTTGTACAGGGCCCACGGAACCTTCGGGGATCAAACCGCAGGATGGGCTAAGGGCGCCAGCGTCGGCGCTAGGGACGGAATCAGTGGCCATCAGGACCTCTTTAGCTGGATTTATGGAGCGCCCGCAAGCGGATCAGGCAAATCGGCGCAAAACGTATAAGACAAAATTCTAGCATCGCTGCGGCGCGGCGTCCAAATCGACCAGCCGGGATCGATTCAGAACTCTGGGCAAAGGTAACGTCAGAAAAAATACAATGCTTTGATTTACATCATTATTTTCGTGCACATCTGTCTGCCAGCTAAGCTAAATTTGAGTACATTGGCCCGACGTCTACCACGAATGCATGAGGAATGGCTTTACCGTGACGCATCTAACTTCACGCGAGCAGTCCTGCCTGAACTGGGCTGCCCATGGCAAGACCAGCTGGGAAATCAGCATCATCCTGGGCATTACTGAACGCACGATCAACTTTCACTTCCAGAACGCCTACGCCAAGCTTGGAGTTTATAGCCGTCAAGCTGCCATTACCCTGGCCCTGCAACAGCACCTGATCAGTGGCGATCCGGCTAGCGAGCTAAGCCGTCAAAGAAAACCTTTGCCTGAGCCGCGTCCGGGGCCTTCCCGGAATCCGTCATAACAAAGCCCTGCACCAGCCAGCCCGGCTCCATGCGTATCATGGCCTCCAGGCGCAAGGCCACGCCGCCCACATCACGCGTCATGAAAAAGACCTGGCCTGGTGGAGGAAGTTGTATCTGGCTTTGCTCGCTGACCTGTCCATCCGGTATGAATTTCCCGCGCAGGGACTCATGCAGCGCTTCATACAGCCGTTGGCGGGCAGCCTCGTCCTGTTGCAGTTCCGTGGGCAAAATCACGTGGCCCACGGTATAGCTTTGCCCGCCGGCCGTGGCAGTAGTCAGGTAAAAATCCAGTTGATGCTGCTCGAAATCCAACATTCGGTGGCTGGTGGTGGGCTTGCCAGGCAACATGGCCGACAAGCCGGTTTGCTCAAGCTGGACCTTGCGCCAGTTAAACTCCGGACTGCAGGCAGCCAAGGTCAAGAAGGCCACCAGTATCGCGATAATGCGCCTGATCATCATGGTGCTAATCCCATATCCCGTTTCATGCTTTTCATCGGCTGGCTGAACAGCCGCCTTATACTCGCCCTGCCCGATACGCCTTTTGGCGCAACTTAACAAAGCAAGTGTGGTCGGACTACTATTTATAGACGGGGCCAGGCCCCTTTGAACAGTCCCGTATCTTGCACCCGATTTCGAAAGTGGGAAACACCACCATGAACACCAGCCACGAACGCCGCCTTGCCCTGCAACAGAATCCCGAGATTTTGAAAGGGATCTTGCGTGGCATCGAAAAAGAAGGACTGCGCGTCGATGCGCTGGGCCAATTGGCAAACACTCCCCACCCGCAAGCTATCGGGTCGGCCCTGACCAACGGCCACATCACCACCGACTACGCCGAAGCCCTGCTGGAGCTGATTACCGAGCCACGAGCCCGGGTCGAGGTCGTGTTGCAGGAGTTAAGCGACATCCATACCTTTGTAGCCAGCAAGCTGGACCAGGAAATTATCTGGAACCAGTCCATGCCCGCGCTCCTGCCCGCCGAAAAAGACATTGCCATTGCCTGGTACGGCAAGTCCAACACCGGCATGCTCAAGCATGTGTACCGCCGTGGCCTGGCCGAGCGCTATGGCAAGCCCATGCAATGTATCGCCGGCGTGCACTACAACTTTTCCCTGCCGGATGGCATCTGGCCCTTGTTGAATGTCTGTGGCGACAATCTGCAAGACCAGCGCTCCAACGGGTATTTGGCGCTGATCCGCAACTTCACGCGCTATTCCTGGCTACTGATGTACTTGTTTGGCGCCTCGCCCGTGCTGGACGCGAACTTCCTGCAAGGTCGCAGCAACAATCTGGACAAGATCGACGAGGACACCTTGACCATGCCTTGGGCAACCAGCTTGCGCATGAGCGATCTGGGCTATCACAACAAGGAAGCCCAAGCCGAGCTTCAGCTTTGCTACAACGACCTGGACACCTTTGTGATGCGCATGTATCACGCTGCCGTGACCCCTTGGCCGGACTACGAAAAACTGGGTACTCACCGCAATGGCGAATGGATTCAGCTCAACACCCATATCCTGCAGATTGAAAACGAGTACTACTCCAGCATTCGTCCCAAGCGCACCACCCAGCGCAGCGAGCGCCCGGCTACAGCCCTGGCCCAGCGCGGTGTGGAATACATTGAAGTTCGCTGCCTGGATATAGACCCTGAATCACCCACTGGAATATCCGAGCAAACCTGCCGCTTCCTGGATACGTTCCTGCTGTTCTGTACCATACAAGACAGCCCCTTCTTCCCGGACGGTGGCTACTGCCAGGACAGCAAGAACAACTTTGCAACCGTTGTACGCGAAGGCCGCCGCCCAGGCCTGATGCTGACCAATCAGCAAAAACAAAGCGTCAAGCTGCAGGACTGGGGCCACGAGATCCTGGAATCTCTGCTGCCTTACGCACACATGCTGGATCAGGCCCTGAATACCCAAGGTCACACCGAAGCCGTGCAAGCCCAAATCCGCAAGTTGAAGAACCCCGAGCTGACGCCGTCAGCCCAGCTGCTGAGCCGCTTGCGCGACACGGGTTTGAGCTTTCACGACTACGCCTTGCAACGCAGCCGCGAACATCATGAAACCTTGTTGGCCCACCCTTTGCCTGCCGACAAGCAAGCGGCTTTCGAACAACAGGCCAAAGATTCTCTGCAAGCCCAAATTGATATCGAGGCCCAGGATCAGGAGTCCTTTGAAGACTACGTACAGCGCTACGAGCGCAACCTGATTCCACCTGAAGTGGAAAACAGCTAAACGACTCCACTAAAAAGCCGCTCTCAAGAGCGGCTTTTTTTTGCTGCCTGCACACCCACGCGACCTCCGAGCTCCTTCGAACAGCACAAAAGCAAGCTCTGCTTTTCCCCTTTTCTTGAAATGGCTTTCCGACTATTTCAAAAAATAATTGTTATGTTATAACATCTCGAAAATTAACAAACCGGAAGATGAGATGCGTTTCCAACCCCGTCCCCTGCCACTCGCCCTGGCTCTGCTTTTGTGCGCCTCTGCCCAAGCCAATGAAATTGAAGAACCTGTCCCTGAACTGGCCCCTATCCGAATCTCCGCCAGCCCCCTGGCCTTGCAACAAACCGAGCTGGCCACGGCCAGCACGGTCCTGCAAGGCCCCAAACTGGATTTGCGCCGCAGCAGCACCTTGGGTGAGTTGCTGGACGGTGAAGTCGGCATCCATGTAGACAGCTTTGGTAGCGGTGCCAGCCGCCCCGTCATCCGCGGCCAAACCGCACCCCGCGTTAAAGTCCTGAGCGATGGCGCAGAGGTCATGGACGCATCGGCCATCTCGCCCGACCACACCATCACGGTCGACACCTGGCAAGCTGATCGCATTGAAGTGCTGCGCGGCCCATCGGCCCTGCTGTATGGTGGCGGCGCCATTGGTGGCGTGGTCAACGTACTGGATCGCAAGATCCCAACCGCCATCCCCGAAAAGGGGTTTGAAGGCTCGGTACGCGCCCAAGGCTCCACGGCTGATCGCGGCAGGATCGGCGCGGTGGAAATGACGGCGGGTGAAGGCAATATCGCCTTGCACGTAGAAGGTGCCTCCCACCGCAGCCGTGACTATCGTGTCCCGAACTGGACCGACAGCCGCGTCAAGGACTCGGACTCCAGCACAGACACGGGCAGCATCGGCCTGTCCTTTATTGGCGACCGTGGCTACATTGGTGCCGCCTACTCGTATCGTGAAGGCAGCTATGGTCTGCCCGGTCACAGCCACGAATACGAGGACTGCCACCCGCACGGCGCCACCCTGCATTGCGGCGGCCACAGTCACGACCATGGCCATGACCACGATCATGGGCACAGCCACGATCACGGTCATGAGCACGAGCACTCCGCCACCGCTCATCTGCGTACCCAACGTTTCGATATACGAGGCGAACTGCGCGATCCCTTGCCCGGTTTCCAGCGCGCTCGCCTGCGTGCGGGTGCGACCAACTACCAGCACGTAGAAAAAGATGGCGATATTGCTGGCACCCGCTTTACCAATCGAGGTTATGACACCCGCCTGGAGCTGGAACACAATCCATGGGGGCCGTTTGAAGGGGTCATCGGCCTGCAAACCAGCCAGTCTGATTTTGCGTCCCGCGACGGCACGGAAAACTTCATCCCTCCTACCCGCACCCGCAGTCAAGGCTTGTTCCTTCTGGAGAGCGTGAACTGGGACGACTGGCGTCTGGAACTGGGCGCTCGTCAGGAATGGCAAACCGTCACACCCGACTCGCAAACTCTGGAGCGCCGCAAAGGCACGGCCACCTCCTTCTCTTTGGGCACCGTCTGGGACTTTGCGCCTGAGTACGCGGCCAGCCTGTCCGTATCCCGCTCGCAGCGTCTGCCCACGGCGCAGGAGCTGTTTGCCAAAGGCGTGCACTTTGCCACACTCAGCTATGAACGCGGCGATCCGAATCTGGACCGGGAAACCAGCCATACGGTTGATCTGGGCCTGCAAAAACACCTGGGTGATCTGCGCTTTGATCTGCGCACCTTCTACACCCGCAGCTCGAACTACATTTATGGCCGCAGCCTGGACCGCCACGAAGACTTCCAGCTGATTCAATACAGCCAGGACAAAGCCCAGTTCTGGGGTCTGGAAGCGGAAGCCTCCTACCCCGTCACGTCCTGGGCCTCGCTGAGCGTTTATGGCGATCTGGTGCGCGGTAAACTGCAAGACCCCGGCCGCAACCTGCCACGCATGCCCGCCGCCCGCCTGGGTATTCGCACGGATCTGAACTGGCAGAACTGGTCCGGTTTTGTGGGATACACCCACACCTTCGGCCAGGAGCGCGTGGCGGAGCATGAAGAGAGCTCGCCGTCTTACGGTTTGCTCAGCATGGGTTTAAGCTACCGCCTGCAGATGGACCAGAACACCTACACCCTGTACCTGAGAGGAAATAACTTGCTGAACAAGTTGGCTTACCGCCATACCTCCTTTATTGCCCGTCAGGCCCCGCTGATGGGGCGCAACATCCTGGCCGGGATACAGGTGGAATTTTGAGCAAGACCGCCATACACACGGGTAGCCGTCTCTACCAGATCGTGGCCGACATGCAGGGCAACCGTCCCTGGGGCAACTTTCTGGATGCCGGCACCGGCAAAGGCTCCCTGCGCTGGTTGCTGACGCTGGACACAGAACGCTGGACGGCCATTACCGCCTCCCCCGGTATGGCCGAACAGGTGACCCGTGAGCTGGGCGATCAGAAACGCCCCGAGGACCGTCTGCTGGTGGGCAACTGGAGCGATCCGGAGTTTTTGCAGGGCGAACGCTTTGATACGGTTCTGGCGGACTATCTGCTCGGTGCCATAGACGGCTTTGCCCCCTACACCCAGGACCAACTGTTCAGCCGCCTGCGGCCACTGACCGACCAGCGCCTCTACATTATTGGTCTGGAGCCCTACGTGCCCTATAGCAGCACGGATCCGGCGGGCAAACTGATTGTGGAAATAGGCCGTTTGCGCGATGCCTGCCTGCTGCTGGCAGGCGAGCGACCGTACCGCGAGTACCCGATGGACTGGGTACTGCGCCACCTGCGGCAGTCCGGCTACCGCTGTGTGGATGCGCAACGCTTTGGCATTCGTTACGGCGACAGCTTTATCCACGGTCAGCTGGATATGTGTGATGGGCGCTTGCGCCGCCTGAAGGACCGCAACCTGGCCATGGCCTTGTCCGAGCATGTTCAGGCCTTGCGCCAACAAGCCCTGGCCTTGAATCAGACCTTGGGGGGGCTGCGCCATGGTCATGACTATGTGATTTGTGCCGAAGCTATTTAAAACCAGAAAGCTGCACAGGAAAAAGATAAAGGGGCCTTATCGGTCCCTTTATCTTTTCAGAATCCCACTGATCTCTACTTTGTTATAGCCAGAACCTGGAAACACCGTCTGGTTTCATACCCTTGTCGGATGCTGCCCTGCTTGTGTCAGACATCATTCCGGGAGATAAACCTGAACACATTCTGTCCTCACGCCCCAGCAAAGGCAGGACATAAAAATACAAATGGACACCGCCCACTTCGTCCCAGGTCAAATGATCGAAATCAATAATTAGCCAACTTCACTTCAGCAAGCCCAGAGCAGAACGTTTGACAAACAACAGGCGCAAAAAAAGCAGCCATAGGCTGCCTGCATTGCGACGCTTTATAACTGGAAATTCAAACCAGGCCTTGAAAAACTGCCCCAAAGAGCCGTATAAACAAGGAGTTCTGGCGCGTCCGACAGGAATCGAACCTGTATCGAGGGCTTCGGAAACCCTAATTCTATCCATTGAACTACGGACGCCAAGCTCGCTATTGTAGCGCGAGTTTGGAGTTTTTTTCAGTATCTATCCGGCAATTATGACTGTGCCAAATCAAGAGTCAGATACAAGAGCGACACACTCCGCTATAATCCATGGTTGCGCGATCTGGGTCGGTGGCTTGGTAGACACGTCCTTGCGCACACCCATTAGGTAGGCGCAAGCCTTTATTGGTGGCCTTTAAAGGCCCTCCCGTCATTTCTTGTACGAACTCGCAGGATCCGATAATGAGCAACACGGAACAAAAAACCGAAGAACACAACGAGGGTCACTCAGCCATGATCAAAACCCCTAAACAATTGCTTGTGACCGTGGCTCTGGCTTTCTTAGTGCCCATCGCGATTATTGTCATGCTGGTCAGCCTGGTTACCTCCACCATGGGTGCAGGTGCTGGCTCCGCCGCCCTTTCCCCTGAAGCCATTGCTGCCCGCATCCAGCCTGTGGCTGGCTTCAAACTGGTTGACGCCAATGCCGTCAAAGAACTGAAGACGGGTCAGCAAGTGTACGAAACCACCTGTACCGCCTGTCACGGCGCCGGTGTGGCCGGTGCGCCCAAATTTGGCGACAAGGGTGCCTGGGGCGAGCTGATCAATCTGGGTCAGGACGAACTGGTCAAGAACGCTATTCACGGTATCCGTGCCATGCCAGCCAAGGGTGGTAACCCTTCGCTGGACGATATCGAAGTGGCTCGTGCCGTTGCTTACATGGCTAACGCTGCTGGCGCTGACTTCAAGGAACCCGAAGCGCCTGCACCAGAAGGTGAAGAAGCCGACGCCAAGCCTGAAGCGACTGCTGCCGCCGACACCAAACCTGCCGAAGCGCCTGCGGCTGAGGCTCCTAAAGCCACGGAAACCTCTGCCGCTGACGACAGCAAGGTCGACCCAGCTGGTATCAAGCTGTACGACACCATCTGCTTTGCCTGTCACGCTGCCGGTGTAGCTGGTGCGCCCAAGTTTGGCGATCAAGCTGCCTGGAAGCCATATATCGAATCCGGTATGGACACTATGGTTCAAAAGGCCATCCACGGTGTAGGCGCCATGCCTCCACGCGGTGGCTCGCAAGCCTCTGACGACGAAATCCGTGCTGCCATTCAGCACATGGTCAACGCCGCCAAGTAAGCATTGCTCCAAGGCTCTGGCACTGTACAGAGCCTGCGAATACAAAAAGCCCGATGAATATTCATCGGGCTTTTTCTTTGTCCAAGGCTGTTTGCAGATGACTGAGGCAGGAACTGCCCCCTACAATCGAACCCTCGGATCACTGCACTCCGCCGCCATCAAACAGTTGCGGGCACTTACCATGACACGCCTTCCTTCCCCTGCTCGTCTGGCCGTTACGGGCATCCTGTCGGCCCTGGCCGTTTTGATCTTGCCGTCGGCCCAGGCCTTCGCCAATGAGTCGGCAACGGCAGCCACTCAGAACGCAGCACAGGCCACTAGCGTCCTGAATCGGGATAGTCTGGACAAAGCCATGCACACGCTGCTGCAAGCCACCATGGACAGGGATCTGAAAACGATTCTGCAGTTTCAGTCACCACGAAAGATCCAGAAAATGTCACAAGCGATGGGCAAGGACTATACAGAGACCATTGCCGAACTGATCCGGCTGGGCCGCTCTATGGATGAGCATCAGCCCGTACAGATTCTGTCTGGCCACTACGACGTGAATACCGCACAGTTCGGTAAAACCAGCACTGGTCGCGACTACGCCGTACTGAACTACAGCCGTACCTTCAAGAAAGACGGCAAAACCTTTGAGCTTAGCTATCCCACATTGGCCAGCGTAGATGGCAAGACGATTTTCATCATCCCGCTCAGTGAAGATGCGCTGCTGCCAGAACTGATCGAGCTATATCCGGACCTGGCCTCGGTGAAAATACCTGCGGCGAAAACACAGAAGTGAGTCCTGCTCTCCTTGGACCCTAAGCCCGGTCCCAGCATCCGTTTCTTTAGCACCTGATTTAGGCTGTCTTTTATATGTAGGCGGGATTCGCCATAGCCTTAGCACCAGGAGCTGCCCGAACAACAACTCCTCCTGCAGCTCCCTTCTGACAATAAAAAAGCCTGAGTCCGGTGTCATCCCGGACTCAGGCCTACTCATAGCCTGGTTGGCTGATCTACCCCTAGAACACGCTTTAAAGCCTCATAAAGCGCCCAGGAGAGCAATCTGAGACGTCTTTTACTGCGCCTTGCACTGCGCCAAGGCCGTCAAGGACATGCCCAATTGCACACGGCGTTGCAGCCAAGGGCTGGCGCGGTAGCGCATATCACCCGTGACGGCTTGCAGCGTGTTCAACACATCCAGCAAATCCCGCGAGCCGACGGCATCGCCCATGGACAGCGGACCATTATGCGGGTAACCCAGACCCAGACGCACCGCAGCGTCGATGTCAGACGGTGTCGCAATCTGCTGCTGAGCGATATCGCTGGCGATGTTCACAATGGTGGCCACCAAACGCTGGGCCACAAAACCAGCGGAATCCTCAATCACACTGACAGCCGTACCATCGCTGGCCAGCATGGCCCAGGCCTGGTCGCGCCATTCGGGCGTGGTTGCAGCCGAACACATCAGTACACGGCGGCGGCCTTTTTCCAGACCGAACAAGGTATCCAGCGCCACGGTACGGGCAGGGTCCAGGCCATGCAGGGACACCAAAGTCGCCACGTCTTCACCGTAAGGCGTCAATAGAATCAGCGCATCAGCCGGTGGCTGGTCGCCCTCCACCACTTTCACACCCAGCTCGTTCAGCAATTGCAGCGCGCGAGCCTGACCTTGCTCGTGGTAAGGCGAGACCCACACAGGTGCAAAAGAAGTCACGGCAGGCACGGCAGGCTCTTGAGGAAGCTGTTTCTTGCCATCTTCATACTTATAGAAGCCTTCACCATTCTTGCGGCCAAACAGCTTGCCCGCATGACGCACTGCCGTGATGGGCGAAGGACGGAAGCGAGGCTCGTCGTAGAACTGGCGGTAAATGGATTCCATCACCGGGTGAGATACATCCAGCGCGGTCAGATCCAGCAGCTCGAAAGGGCCCATGCGGAAACCGGCCTGCTCGCGCATGATGGCGTCGATCTGGTAGAAAGGAGCCACACATTCCTGGGCGATTTTCAGGCCCTCGATGTTCATGCCGCGACCAGCGTGATTCACGATAAAGCCAGGCATGTCCTTGGCACGCACGGGCGTATGGCCCATATCGCGTGACACTTGCATCAGGGCATCACCCACTTCAGGCGAGGTGCGCAGGCCATCAATCACCTCAACCACTTTCATCAGGGGCACGGGGTTAAAGAAGTGATAACCAGCCACACGCTCGGGGTGGCGGCAGGCTTGGGCAATGGCGGTAATGGACAGCGAAGAGGTATTGGAGGCCAGCACGCAATCGGCCGACACAATCTCTTCCAACTGCTGCAGCAAGCCTTGCTTGACGTCCAGACGCTCCACAATGGCTTCCACTACCAGATCAGCAGGGGCCAAGGCTTGCAGGTCGCTGGCGGTTTGCAGGCACGCTTTGGCCGCGTCCACCTGTTCAGCCGTCATGCGGCCTTTTTCTTGCAGACGGCTCCAAACGGCATGCACGTCGGCCAAAGCAGCCTTGACCGAGTCCGCATTCAGGTCATACAGCAAGACCTGCTTGCCAGCCTGGGCAGCAATCTGGGCAATGCCCCGTCCCATAGCTCCTGCGCCAACAATAGCGATGGTTTGTATCTGTTTCATGATTCACAACCTGATCGAAAAGCAATAAAAATTAAGCCTGGTCAGCGGAGCCAGACACCAAGACCTCTACCTGGTCGGGCGACAGCTCCAGCACTCGCGCCAGGACCTCGCGGGTGTGTTCACCCAAACGCGGGGGCGCACTGCGATACTGCACCGGCGTAGCCGACAAACGCAAAGGGCTGGCCACCGAAGGCAGCCTGCCACCCTGCCCGGTCGGCAAGTCCAGGCGCAAACCACGCGCCAACACCTGCGGGTCCTGATAAACCTGTTCCATCGTATTGATGGGCCCGGCTGGAATACCCACGGCTTCCAACGCCTGCAACCAGCTATCACGCGTCCGGCTCAACATGACCTGCGCCAGCAGGGGCACCAGTTCGTCCCTGTGCATGACGCGTCCGGCATTGCGCGCAAAACGGGGATCATCCGCCCACTCGGGGTGACCCAGTTCCTGCGCAAAACTGCGAAATTGGGCATCGTTACCCACCGCCACAATCAAATGCCCGTCACTGGCCTCAAAGACCTGATAGGGCACCAGATTCTGATGTGCATTACCGGGCCGCTGTGGCGCCTGCCCGGTACACAAGTAATTCATGTTCTGATTGGCCATCATGGCCACCTGGCAATCCAGCAAGGCAATATCCAGATGCTGGCCCAGGCCACTACGATGGCGTTCCACCACCGCGGCCAGTACGGCCACCGTGGCGTACATGCCGGTCATGACATCGGCCACGGCCACCCCCGCTTTTTGCGGTTCGCCTCTTGGCTCACCAGTCAGTGACATCAAGCCACCCAGCCCCTGGATCATGAAGTCATATCCTGGACGACTTGCATAGGGGCCAGTCTGCCCAAATCCGGTAATCGAACAATAAATCAGGGCCGGGTTGATGGCTCGCAGGCTTTCATAATCCAGCCCGTACTTTTTCAGACCACCAACCTTGAAGTTTTCCACCAGGATATCGCAGCGACTGACCAGTTGACGCACCACATCTGCGCCTTGTGCAGTGCCTATATCCAGGGTGATGGATTCTTTATTGCGGTTAGCGGCCCCAAAATAGGCCGCATCTTCCGTGTCCGCTCTGTGACCATCCTGCAGATAAGGCGGCCCCCAGCCCCGGGTGTCATCTCCCGCACCGGGACGTTCGACCTTGATGACTTCCGCACCCAGATCAGCCAGGTTTTGAGTACACCAGGGCCCGGCCAGCACGCGCGTCAAGTCCAGAACACGCAATCCCGCCAAGGGCGCTTTTCGTTCAGTCGTGGTCATAGCAAACAAAAATCCTTCAAGTCGCTTATTGTGCACTACGTCTTCTTAGTCCGGTCTACGGACAGAAAAAAGTGCTCAAACCATGGTCATTTTCGGGCCCGGAGGAATTTGTGCGGCGCACCAAGCCGGGCGACGATAAACCGTCCTAGAATAGGTGACGATAGATTATCAGCGGCAGATCTTCCTTGCAGGACCCCGCCCCTTCAAGAGGCAGGGCACTTCTTTCGATAACAGGAGACCGACCTTATGCCATCGGCATTAACGCAGCAGCTTTATCAATCTATGACCCTGCCTGTAATGGCAGCGCCCATGTTTATTGTTTCGAACCCCGCCCTGGTGATTGCGCAATGCGCCAGCGGCATTATCGGTTCCGTCCCCGCCTTGAACGCCCGCCCCCAGGAAAAGCTCAAGGATTGGCTGGACGAGATCGACGACACCCTGGCCGAACTGCGCGAGCGCCACCCCGAGCGCCGCATCGCCCCCTATGCCATCAACCACATCATCCACCAGTCCAACGACCGCCTGGAGCAGGATCTGCGGGTATGCGCCGACCACAAGGTGCCGCTGGTAATTACCAGCCTGCGTGCCCCGCAGGACATCGTGCCGCATGTGCACGCCTGGGGCGGCAAGGTTTTCCACGATGTGACCACCTTGCGTCACGCCGAAAAAGCCCTGGAAGCCGGTGTGGATGGGCTGATCGTGGTGGCAGCCGGTGCAGGTGGTCACGCCGGTACCTTGAGCCCCTTTGTACTGGTCAACGAAATTCGTCAGATTTTTGATGGCCCGATTGCCCTGTCCGGCGCCATGAGCCGGGGTCGCGACATTCTGGCCGCCCAAGCCATGGGGGCCGACATGGCCTACATCGGCACCCGCTTCATTGCCAGTACCGAAGCCAATGCCTCGGACGATTACAAGAACATGATCGTCAAGGGCCGTGCTGCCGATATCGTCTACACGCCGCTGTTTACCGGCATCCCTGGCAACTACCTGAAGGACAGTATCCGCGCTGCCGGCCTGGACCCGGACAAGCTGGATGCGGAAAAAACGGCCGATACCGCCTTTGGTTCGGGCATGAGCAAAGCCTGGCGCGACATCTGGGGCGCTGGCCAAGGCATTGGTGGCATTGATTCGGTAGAACCTACTGCCGACATCGTGGCCCGTCTGCACCGCGAATATCAGGAAGCCAAGGCAGCACTGCTGGCCTCCCCTTTCGCCTGAACAGGAGCACGCCATGATACGGACTCATGACGCGGGCCATTGGCTGGAAGTCATTCTGGATCGTCCGGAACGACGCAATGCCTTGACCGGCCCCATGTACGAAGAGCTGGCCGACATCATCGACCAGGCCGATCAGAATCAGAAATATCGTGCCCTGATTCTGACCGGCGCGGGCGAGCATTTCTGTGCCGGCAACGACATCTCGGAGCTGTCCAATGTGCGCAACAACGACATGCCGCCGCCGATCAAATTCCTGCGCAGTCTGGTCAAAGCCGACATCCCATTGATCGTGGCCGTAGAAGGCCACGCTGTGGGTATCGGCGTGACCTTGCTGCTGCATGCGGACTTTGTGTACGCGGCCCGTGACGCGCGCTTGCGCATGCCTTTCACGGCCCTGGGCCTGTGCCCGGAGGGCGCATCCAGCCACCTGCTGGCCCAGTACGTGGGGCCTCGCCGTGCCAACGAATGGCTGCTGCTGTCACAAGCCTTCAGTGCCGAGCAGGCCATGGAAGACGGCCTGCTCACTGAACTGACCGACCACGGCAACAGCCTGGAAGCCGCCCGTGCCTGCGCTCACGCGCTGTCCGAGCAGCCTCCCATTGCCCTACGCACCAGCAAGCGTTTGCTACGTGAGCCCCAGCGCGAAGTGTTGCTGGATGTTCTGGAGCGCGAACGCAAGCTGTTTTCCAAACTGCTTGAAGGTGAAGAAGCTCTGCAAATTCTGGGCCAAATGAGCCAGAATCGCAGCGGCAAATAGCCGTTCATCAGGCCTGATTTCTGCGCAAACCCGCATGTGCAGCGATCTTGCCACAGTGCACCCCGTTCAGGGGGGTGATAAGGGGCCTGTGAGAGCAGGTCCCTAATTTTTTTTACCGTATTCGCAAAAATTTCTTGCGTGCAAAAAAAAAATCGCTGTATTTTATTTTTTGCGCTGCAACAAATGCACCGCTTTAACACGTTCTTTGCGGATACGCCCATGACACACTCCTGTCCCCCCCAAGCCCAAGGCTTGTACCTCCCCGCTAATGAACACGACGCCTGCGGCGTCGGATTTATCGCACACATCAAAGGCCAGGCGAGCCACGCCATCATCACCCAAGGCCTCAAAATCCTGGAAAACCTTGATCACCGCGGCGCTGTAGGCGCAGACCCCTTGATGGGCGACGGTGCAGGCATTCTGATCCAGATCCCCGACCAGTTGTACCGCGAAGAAATGGCCGCCCAGGGCGTGACCCTGCCGCCCCCTGGCGAGTACGGCGTGGCCATGGTGTTCCTGCCCAAGGAAACCGCCTCCCGCCTGGCCTGTGAGCAGGAGCTGGAGCGTGCGGTACGTGCCGAAGGCCAGCACATGCTGGGCTGGCGCGACGTGCCTGTGGACAGCACCATGCCCATGTCGCCCACCGTCAAGGCCAACGAGCCGGTGATTCGCCAGCTGTTCATTGGCCGCGGCCCGGATGTGATGGTGCCCGACGCGCTGGAGCGCAAGCTGTACGTCATCCGCAAGACTGCCAGCCACGCCATCTACCGCATGGCATTGGCCCACGGCCAGGAATACTTTGTGACCTCGGCCTCGGTGCGCACCATCGTCTACAAGGGCTTGCTGCTGGCTGACCAGGTTGGCCGCTACTACCGCGATCTGGCCGACCCTCGTGCCTGTTCCGCACTGGCTCTGGTGCATCAGCGCTTTTCCACCAACACCTTCCCTGCCTGGCCTCTGGCCCACCCGTACCGCCTGATCGCCCACAACGGCGAGATCAACACGGTACAGGGCAACTTCAACTGGCTGCGTGCCCGTGAAGGCGCCATGGAATCGGCCGTGCTGGGCTCGGACCTGCAAAAGCTCTACCCCATCGTGTACGAAGGCCAGTCCGACACGGCCACCTTCGACAACTGTCTGGAACTGCTGGTGATGGCTGGCTATTCCTTGCCGCACGCCATGATGATCATGATGCCGGAGGCCTGGGAACAGCACGCCGAGATGGATGAAAGCCGTCGCGCCTTCTACGAGTACTACGCAGCCCAGATGGAGCCTTGGGATGGCCCCGCCGCCATCGCCTTTACCGATGGCCTGCAAATCGGCGCGCTGCTGGATCGTAACGGCCTGCGTCCGGCCCGCTACGTCATCACCGACGACGACATGATTGTGCTGGCCTCTGAAGCCGGTACTCTGCCCATCCCCGAGCACCGCATCGTCAAAAAATGGCGTCTGCAACCCGGCAAGATGCTGCTGATCGACCTGGAACAGGGCCGCATCATTGACGATGCCGAGATCAAGTCCCAGCTGGCCAACACCCATCCCTACAAGCAGTGGATTGAACGCCTGCGCTTGCGCCTGGACTCCCTGCCCAGCGTGCCCGGTGTACGCCCACAATTGGCCAACCGCGACCTGCTAGATCAACAACAAGCCTTTGGCTGGACCCAGGAAGACATCAAGGTCGTGCTGCAGCCCATGGCCAGCAAGGGTGAAGAAGCCACCGGCTCCATGGGTAACGACGCGCCGTTGGCCGTGCTGTCCGACAAGTCCAAGCCCTTCTACAACTACTTCCGCCAGCTGTTTGCCCAGGTTACCAACCCACCTATCGACCCGATTCGCGAACAGATGGTGATGTCGCTGGTGTCCTTTATTGGCCCCAAGCCTAATTTGCTGGACATCAATAACGTCAACCCGCCACTGCGTCTGGAAGTCTCCCAGCCCGTGCTGAGCCCGTCTGACATGAACCAGATCCGGCGCATTGAAACGGCCAGCAATGGCAAGTTCCGCAGCCAGGAACTGGACATCGTCTACCCCAGCGCCTGGGGCCCGGAAGGCATTGAGGCCAGCGTGGCCGCCCTGTGCGCCCGTGCGGCGGATGCCGTGCGCGATGGCTACAACATCCTGATCCTGACAGATCGCCGTTGTGACGCCGAGCATGTGGCCATCCCTGCCCTGCTGGCGACCTCGGCCATTCACCAGCACCTGATCCGCATCGGCCTGCGTACCCGCACGGGTCTGGTTGTGGAAACCGGCTCGGCCCGTGAAGTGCATCACTTCGCCCTGCTGGGTGCATATGGTGCCGAAGCCATGCACCCCTGGCTGGCTTTTGAAAGCCTGCAGCAGCTGGCCCAGGACCCGATCAACCAGATCGACGCGTCCCAGGCCGAGGGCTACTACATCAAGGCCATCAATAAGGGCTTGTACAAGGTCATGTCCAAAATGGGCATCTCCACCTACATGTCCTACACCGGCGCGCAGATTTTCGAGACCATCGGCCTGTCGCGCTCGCTGGTGGACAAGTACTTTGTGGGCACCTCCTGTCCGGTAGAAGGGATTGATATCTTCACCGTGGCCGAAGAAGCGCTGCGTCAGCATCGCGCCGCCTACAGTAAGGACCCCGTACTAGAAAACCATCTGGAAGCCGGTGGCGAATACGCAGTACGCGTGCGTGGTGAAGACCATATGTGGACGGCCGACTCCATCGCCAAGCTGCAACACGCTACCCGCAGCCAGAACTACAACACCTACAAGGAATACGCCCAGCTCATCAACGAGCAAAGCCGCCGTCATATGACCCTGCGCGGTTTGTTCGAGCTGCGTCTGGACCCGGCCCGGGCCATTCCCCTGGAAGAGGTAGAACCGGCCAGCGAGATCGTCAAACGCTTTGCAACCGGCGCCATGTCGCTGGGTTCGATTTCCACCGAAGCCCATGCCGTACTGGCCGTGGCCATGAACCGGATTGGCGGCAAGTCCAATACCGGCGAAGGTGGCGAGGACGAGTTGCGCTATCAGCACGAAATGCAGCACGGTAAAAGTGGCATCCGCCAGGGTGATACCTTGGCCAGCGTCCTGGGCCAGGATCGCGTGTTTGCCGACATTGATCTGCAAGAGAACGATTCGCTGCGCTCGCGCATCAAGCAGGTAGCGTCCGGCCGCTTTGGCGTGTCGGCCCAGTATCTGTGCAGTGCCGATCAAATCCAGATCAAGATGGCACAAGGAGCCAAACCCGGCGAAGGCGGTCAATTGCCCGGCCACAAAGTGTCCGAGTACATCGCCAAGCTACGTTATTCCGTCCCCGGTGTGGGACTGATTTCGCCCCCACCCCACCACGACATTTACTCCATCGAAGATTTGGCCCAGCTGATTCACGACCTGAAAAACGTGAACCCGCAGGCGGATATCTCGGTGAAGCTGGTGTCCAAAGTGGGTGTAGGTACTGTGGCTGCTGGTGTTGCCAAAGCCAAGGCCGATCACATTGTGATTGCCGGCCACGACGGTGGTACGGGTGCCTCGCCCCTGTCCTCCATCAAGCACGCCGGTACGCCGTGGGAACTGGGCCTGGCTGAAACTCAGCAGACCCTGTTGCTGAACCGCTTGCGCAGCCGCATTCGTGTGCAGGCTGACGGCCAGATGAAGACCGGCCGTGATGTGGTGATCGGCGCCTTGCTGGGTGCGGATGAATTTGGCTTTGCTACCGCCCCGCTGGTCGTGGAAGGCTGCATCATGATGCGCAAATGCCATCTGAACACCTGCCCGGTTGGCGTTGCCACCCAGGATCCGGTGCTGCGCCGCAAGTTCAAGGGCAAGCCTGAGCACGTAGTGAACTA
This sequence comes from Alcaligenes sp. AB3, assembly GCF_031844565.1. Taxonomy (NCBI): domain Bacteria; kingdom Pseudomonadati; phylum Pseudomonadota; class Betaproteobacteria; order Burkholderiales; family Alcaligenaceae; genus Alcaligenes; species Alcaligenes sp. AB3. The sequence continues at coordinate 2,841 of NZ_JAUZVM010000002.1, read as the reverse complement.
CTTCTTCTTTGTTGCCGAAGAAGTGCGTGAACTGATGGCTAAACTGGGCGTGCGTCACTTTGACGATCTGATCGGTCGCAGCGACTGGCTGGATATGCGCAGTGGTATCGAACACTGGAAAGCACAAGGTCTGGACTTCTCCCGCCTGCTGCACAAAGTGGAAAACGAAGAGTCGCCACGTCAGATCGCCACCCAGGATCATGACCTGGAACACACGCTGGATCGCCAACTGATCGAGCGCAGCGCCGTCACCCTGAATCAGGGCACCCCACTGTCCTTCATCACCCCCGTACGCAACCGCAACCGCAGCGTCGGTGCCATGCTCTCGGGCGTATTCACCAAGAAATACGGTCATCAAGGTTTGCCTGACGACAGCCTGCACATTCAATGCAAAGGCACGGCGGGCCAGAGCTTTGGCGCTTTCCTGGCTCAGGGCATCACCCTGGATCTGGTGGGCGAAGCCAATGACTACGTGGGCAAAGGCTTGTCCGGTGGCCGCATTATCGTGCGCTCGCCCAACGACTTCCGTGGCTACGGCCCGGACCACATCATCGTGGGCAATACCGTGCTTTATGGTGCTCTGGCGGGTGCAGCCTACTTCAACGGCGTCGCCGGCGAACGCTTTGCTGTGCGTAACTCCGGTGCCAGCGCAGTTGTAGAAGGCGTAGGCGACCACGGGTGCGAATACATGACGGGCGGCACGGTCGTTGTCCTGGGTGAAGTGGGCCGCAACTTCGCAGCCGGCATGTCCGGTGGCGTGGCCTACGTGTGGGACCCGCTACGTCGCCTGCAACTGCGCTGCAACCCTGGCATGGTGGATCTGGAGCCCGTTTTGAGCAAGGCCGAGCAAGAGATGAACAGCAGCATGGCGCAATGGCACAGCCGTAGCGCCCAGGGCGAACGTCAGACCGACGATGCCATCTTGCAAACTCTGGTCCAGGAACACTTCAAGGCCACGGGCAGCTTCCAGGCTCGCGAGCTTTTGAAAGACTGGGACAGCGCCCGCGCACAATTCGTCAAAGTCATTCCACGCGAGTACCGCCGTGCATTGAGCGAATTGTGGCAAGGTCCGCAAGCGAGCAAAGCCGCGCCCAAAAGCAGTAAAACCCGCCGTTCGGCTTCGGCCTGAACCCTTCCCATCACCATCAGGAAACGACACATCATGGGAAAGACGACTGGATTTCTTGAGTTTCAACGTCTGCAAGAAGCCGTAGAAGCTCCTTTAAAGCGGGTCAAGCACTGGAAAGAGTTTGTCCAGGTATTGAACGACGAACAGGCAGGCCAACAGGCTGCCCGCTGCATGGACTGCGGCATCCCCTTCTGCCACAACGGCTGCCCGGTCAACAACATCATCCCCGACTGGAATGATCTGGTTTACCGCCAGCAGTGGAAAGAAGCGCTGGACGTGCTGCACTCCACCAACAACTTTCCGGAAATCACCGGCCGTATCTGCCCCGCTCCTTGCGAGGCAGCCTGTACCCTGAACATCGATCGCGCACCCGTGGGGATCAAATCCATCGAGCACGCCATCATCGACAAAGGCTGGGCAGAAGGTTGGGTTGTGCCACAAGTGCCTACCCATAAAACCGGCAAACGTGTGGCCGTCATCGGCTCCGGCCCTGCCGGACTGGCCAGCGCCCAGCAATTGGCACGCGTCGGCCACGACGTCACCGTGTACGAGAAAAGCGACCGCATTGGTGGCCTGATGCGCTACGGCATCCCCGACTTCAAGCTGGACAAGCACCTGCTGGATCGCCGTATCGCCCAAATGCAGGCCGAGGGCGTGCAGTTTTGCCCCTCTACCTACATAGGCCAAGCACAAGACCAAGCCGCCCAGGAACCGGGGCTGACCGTACTGTCCCCTACCGATCTTGAGCAGCAGTTCGACGCCATCATCCTGGCAGGCGGCTCCGAAACCCCACGCCTGCTGGACGCCCCCGGCAGCCAGCTGCAAGGTGTACATCCCGCCATGGACTTCCTGCGCATCCAGAACCAGCAAGTTGCCGGTTCGCGAGGCACTCCCGCCATCAGCGCTCAAGGCAAGCATGTCGTAGTGATTGGCGGCGGTGATACCGGCTCGGACTGCGTGGGCACCAGCACACGCCAAGGCGCAAAATCAGTCACCCAATTCGAACTGATGCCCCGCCCGCCCGAGCAGGAAAACACGGAGCTGACCTGGCCCTACTGGCCCATGAAGCTGCGCACCTCGTCCTCGCACGAAGAAGGCTGCGAGCGTGACTGGGCAATCAACACCGTAGAGCTGGAAGGCAAGAACGGCCAAGTCAAAGAACTGCGCGCCGTGCGCGTGGAATGGAAAACCGACCCAGCAACAGGCCGCATGAGCATGACCCCCATCGCCGGCTCTGAAATGACCTTCCCAGCCGACCTGGTCCTGCTGGCCATGGGCTTCACCGCCCCCGTGCGCCAAGTCCTGGAAGCCTTTGCCGTGGACGCCGACCAGCGCGGCAACGTCGCCGCCAACACAGACGACTACCAAACCAACCGCGCCAAAGTCTTTGCAGCCGGAGACATGCGACGCGGCCAGTCCCTGATCGTCTGGGCCATCCGCGAAGGCCGCCAGTGTGCCCGTTCCGTAGACGAGTTCTTGATGGGGAGTTCGACACTTCCCCGCTAAGTCCTCTTGGCAGCACCAGTAAGCAAACAGCCAGCCGCGATAAACGGCTGGCTGTTCGTCTATGTACTGGTAGTTGATTATTGGTGGTTGATGGTTGGTTGCTACCATTCTGAAGCCCTTGCTGGCTTGAGGCTGGGTTGGAGCATTCAGGGGGCTTGCCGCCGTCTGGGGCTGTTGTAGGGATGCAAGCACCTTGCTGTTTGAGT